>JAKANR010000052.1 GCA_021823645.1 bacterium | reverse complement strand
GGCGGAATTTTCCTCCGAGCATGAGGCGCGTTTGCGCTTCAAGTGCGGGAATACTTCCGAAAATAATGAACGTGAACGGCATCAAAAACCACTGCGCAAGATAAAGAAGTTTTTGATATTTCCAGTTTTTCGTCTCCTTCGGGGGTAAAAACACGACACTCAAAAGCGCCGAGGTGATGATTCCGATCGATGCGAGATTAATGAGCCATCCGGTGATTCGCGGGAGGTTGTATGAATAAAGCGTGCGCTGAAAAATATCTCCCCCTATTAAATTCGGAAGCCATCCAAAAAGAAAGATGATGAATGAGCTTGTGGACCATGAAAAAAATCCGTCGAAAATCTGAAGCGTCCAAAATCGTTTCACTTTCCCCGGAATATCTTTTCGCCTCCAAAATTCCCCCATCACATACGGAAAATTTTCGACTCCCCATGCCCACCGACGCTGTTGTTTATAGAGATTTTTTAACGCCTCGAAAAAATTATTTCCCGACACCGAATCCATATAAATCGGGTAGAGGAGGGGTACCACGTGCCAATTTCCCTTGTGGTGAAGCATGCACTGGAAAAATATACGCGAGTCTTCGGACACCACATCCAAGTGCCAATATCCAATCTCCACAAGCGCCTTGAAAGGCATACTGTGCGAAGAAAAGGTGACGAGTTGTTCCGGACGGCTCTGTTGCATGAGTTGCCAGAATGTCGAACTGAACCCGATAAGGCGGGCAAACGGAGACACCGAATAAAAATTGTTCGTATAGAGAGGAATGGGCTGAAAACTCGAGTGGTGTGGATCTTTCGCGCTCAAAAAACCGTGGGAAAGAATGGAAAAATATTCGTTTCCCGGACGCGTGTCGATATCAAATACGGAAACAATGATATTTTCGTAGGGAATCGCGCGCGCATCGATTATTTTTTCTTTCGCCAATTTCGCCGCCCACGTTTCGTTCGATCCTTTTCCGGGAATCTCGTTCGGAAGATTTGCCGGATGTGTGGTAACCAAAAATGCGCCGAATGTGTTTTTGAATTTTTCTTCGGCTTTTTTTGCCACGAGCGCACCCTCCTCCCCCGCGCGCGCTTCGGTCGCAAGCACAATAAGAAATTTGTCTTTCGGATAATTCGATTTTTCGATATCAAAAAGACTCCGCTCCACCACTTCATACGGCTCCTTATACACAGGAAGAATGATGAGGTGCCACAATTTTTCCCACTCCCCCTTTTTCTCTTTTTCGAGGCGCGCACGCCAATTTTCCTTCATGTTGTTTTTCATGGTGGAAAACGAAACACGAAGATGAAAAAACAAATACAGCGTCTTCAAAAACCAATACAGATCGTAAATGACGATAAAAAAGACCACCACAACGGGGAGTTGCCATGAAAACAAAATAAGCGCAATGAGTGCGGTCCACGCGAGCGCCCCGGGCAAGATTTCAAAAAATCGTTCTGACATATACGAACTCCACTATACTGGCGAAGCGTTATTTAGTAAACCCCGTAGTAGTCCGCCTCGGGCGGATCACTGCGGGGTAAAGAACAATTAATACAAAAACAGTCCGAAAATTCCGTCGAGTGCGAACCTCCCGCCACCCACGGTCAGAAGCACAAGAAACGAGACAAGAATAAGAAGATCGAATTCGAAACTCGAAAAATTCTTCAGTTTTTTTACCTTCACGATGATGAAAATAAATTCGAGCACAAAAAGAAGTGCGACGGGCTGTACGAGAAATCCGAAAATGAGGAAAATGCCTCCGACGAATTCGACAATGCCCGCGACGAGCGCCCAAAGAATTCCCGGTCGTATCCCCATACCGACAAAACTGTTGACTGTCGCTTTAAGATTTTTTAACTTCGGAAATCCATGATAAATAAAAATAATACCAAGGACGATACGAAGAAGAAAAAAACCCCAATCACTGAACACAAACAATGGCTGAATCATAAATTAGTATTAAGTATAAAGTAGTAAGTATTTAGTATGTTGACCTTTATGCAGATATAAGTATAGCAAAAATGGGAGCAATGCTCCCATTTTATTATTCAACGATTGAAATCTCACCATTTAAAATGGTTTCCACGCTCACCCCAATCATATCAACCCTAAAACCAAGCTCACGTTCTGTTGATGTCTGCAAAAAAAACATGATATTTGTTTTTGAGGTTGTTTCGCCGATTGTTACCATAATACCGAGAACTTTCCCTTTTCTTCCTTTGATCTTTATATCTTTTCCTATAAAACCAGAAAAATTAATATATGATTCCATTATCACCTCCAAGCGATTGTGAGTTACTGGTTACTTTATACATGTAATCTCAAATGATGTCAATGTTTTTTATATATACTTGATACTTAATACCAAATACTTGATACTTTCCTCATGAAGATTCTTGCAATAGAAACATCGTGTGATGACACAGCAATCGCGCTTGTAGAAGCGTCCGGAACGACATCCGCACCGAAATTCAAAGTTCTAAAAAGCATAATCTCGTCACAAATTGAAATTCATCGCCCATGGGGGGGTGTGGTTCCAAATCTCGCAAAACGAGAACACATACAAAATTTGCCGAAAGTATTTCGGCAAATTTTCAATAACCAATTTCCAATTCCCAATTTCCAAATAAATCCGAAAAACAAAATCAAAAATAAAAAAAATGTAGAAAAAATTGATGCGATATGCGTCACCGTGGGACCCGGACTCGAGCCGGCGCTCTGGGCGGGAATCACATTTGCCAAAGAGATATACAAAAAACTGAAAACTGAAAACCCGACCAAGACGGGCCTCAGCCAAAGGCTGATGAGCCCCGGGTTCAAGCCTTGGGCTGGAAAACTGAAACTCATCGGAGTAAATCATCTTGAAGGACACCTCTACAGTTTTTTGCTCTCGCAAAAAACTGTAAATTCCAAATCCAAAATCCTAAATCCTAAACCCCATACCCTTCCGCCAAAGGCGGATCCGCCTCGGGCGGAAACCCCTATGTTTCCTGCCATTGCCCTTATTGTAAGTGGCGGGCACACTATTCTCCTCAAAATGGATTCACTGATAAAATGGAAAAAACTTGGGGAAACAAAAGACGATGCGGTGGGGGAATCATTCGACAAGGTGGCAAAAATGCTCGGATTTCCGTACCCCGGGGGACCGGAGATACAACGCCTCGCTGAAAAAGGCGACCCGAACGCAATTCGCTTTCCCCGCCCCATGATTGGATCGAAAGATTACAATTTCAGTTATTCTGGTCTCAAAACTTCCGTCCTCTATTATCTTCGCGATAATAATTATCAGTATAAATCCGCGAAAAATCCGTATAAATCGACATTTGTGGCAAATGTCGCCGCAAGTTTTCAAGAAGCGGCACTTGATGTGCTTGTAAAAAAGACCGAACGGGCGGCACGTGAATACGGCGCAAAATCAATCTTTCTTTCCGGCGGTGTTGCCGCAAATAAAGTTCTCCGTAATAAGTTATCAGCAATGAGTAATGGATTGGGTGCAAATTTCTTTGCGCCCCCAATGGATTTCAACACCGACAACGCGGTGATGATTGCCGTTGCGGGGTATATGAGCATACTCCGGAAGAAAAACAGAAAGTTTGTTGCGAACGGAAATATGGGGATATAGAGGTATTGACAAATTAAGTTTTTAGATGTAGAATAAACACAGAACATAAACAATATAAGGAAAGTAAGGATGAAGGTGTTTGGAATTCTCTATGATAATGTTTTATTTTTAGTAGTAGACGAAAAATTGGACAGTGCACTATTCATGTTGGGTCTTTATGTAGAAAGGGCTGATAAAATTGAAGGTGCGCAAGTAATGTTCGAAACCGAAGTAAGTCCTCTTTCTGTTCTTAATGAAAAATCGAGAGTCTTCATGTGTAAAGAAATAGAATCAATTATTACAAAAAATGTTCGATTTACTCATGAGCTCGAAACATTCAGAAGAAAGGAAAGAATTAAAAAAGCAGGAAGCCCAAGTTAGGGCTTCTTTTTTTAAACAAAAGTATAAATAACATAAAATGTCCGAACGACTAAAAGATGTTATATATAACTAAAAAGAAAAACCCGGAAAAATCCGGGTTTTTAATTTTATTCTTTCACGGCAATATAGTGGGGCTCGCGACAATGGTAACAACTCGCCTTTGCAACCGCCGCCGCTACCGCATTCGAATATTTTCCGAGTTCGACAGGGAAGTCTTCAATTTTCCCAGACCAAATTTTGGATTCGTGAATCACGTATCTGCGAGTATGAACCATCCTTAAGGAAAAGTTCCTTATGTTTAAGTTTTTGGAGCCACGATAAAAAGAAATCATAGCAACCGATTCGGGAACCGAAAATATTGCGTGCGCTTTTTCGGCAAAAAATTCTCTCCGAGAATTGGAGAAAACATGAAACGGATTAAGTGGCTTTCCCGATAATCCGCAAATGATTTGCGCTTTCCCGGATGCGGTTCTCCCTCCACCGCGTTCTTCGCATCGAAGAAAAAGTCTCGGCGAAAATTTTTTCAGAATCTCCGGCATTTCAAAAACACCGTGTATATCTTTGGTTAATGTAACTATGGCGCCACACTTCACTAATGCGACGTTGGTGATTGTCCTCAAAATTTCTTCATGCTCACCAAAAAGTTTTACTGTAAGTTCCATTCAAATCCTCCGTATTAAAATGTGAAAAATGATTCTATATTCAGAAAAGCACTTGGTATAATTTTTGTCAAATGAAACTCCACGGGCTTACGCCCGTGGTTTCTTTTTGAATACAAGCTTCGCTTGCCCACAATCTTCTCGTTCTTGCATTTTGATATAGCGTGCAATGATTGCTTCATTGATTCCTACC
>JAKANR010000051.1 GCA_021823645.1 bacterium | reverse complement strand
TCTTCACTATGTTATAAAAGAATTCTCTACCGTACATTTCTCTCGTGAAAAACCCTAAAGGTCTTTTTGGAAATTCTCAAATTCACGAAGGGAAAGCAGACCTTTAGGGTTTCTTTGTACGGTAGAGAAAAAGAATTAAATAATTAGTTGCGTTGTGATAACAAAATGTCCATTGTTACGCTGGAACAGCGTGAGGGGGCGGGCATCCTAAAGAGTGAAGAATATCTGGGTGCCGACGGGGGAGTAGGGGGAGGATTAGAGATTAGAGATTGGTGCGTGTTGCGTAAGACCTCCGAGGGTGGCTTGGATGAGATGACTTGCTTGGATAATTACAAGAACGGATGTGCTATAATAAATCGTTATGAGTCAAGAATTCTTACTGCCCCCCCATAAAAACATGCTTGCTGAGAGAATCGCCCCTCTAATTAAGTGGGCGGGGGGGAAAGAGTCTGAACTTAAGCATATTTTGCCAAACTTGCCAGATAGTTTTGATAGATATTTTGAGCCGTTTGTTGGTGGAGGAGCTGTTTATTTTGCCGTTACTGCTAACGAAATGTTCATTAATGACAAATCAACGGAGCTGATAACTCTGTATAAGTTTGTCAAGAACGGCGATAAGGAATTCTTTGGAAGGCTGACCGAAATAAATAAGTATTGGCACTTGCTTGAAAACATAGTGGAAAATAATGCCTCCGAGTTTTTGGATATATACAAAAAAAACTCGCCAGAAAACGTGAATCTATTGAAGATTAAGGATAGAGTTACAGAATTTGTTTTGGAACATCACGAAGAATTCAGTGGTATCCTGAAAGCGTCTTTCAACCTTGATATTGACAACTTTATTGGTGAAGTAATTCGCAACGCGACAAACAAGATTGATAGAATGAGAGTAATCGAAAAAGAGAAAGGCAATCTCTCCCAAAAAGATATTCTATCGAATGTGGAAAGCGCATTGAAAAGTGCTTTTTATATGCATTTTCGGCACTTGTATAATAAAAAGCAAAAGTACGGAATTAACAAGTCTTTTGCGACCGCTATTTTTTATTTCGTGCGTGAATACTGTTACGCTTCTATGTTTCGGTATAATTCAAAAGGCGAATTCAATGTGCCCTATGGCGGTATACAGTACAATCGAAAAGATTTTCTGAAGAAAATAAAAGCTATGCAGTCGGAGAATTGCCGAGTTCATTTCCGACCAACAAGAATATTCAATTGTGATTTTGAAGAATTTTTGAAGCAAAACAAACCTAGGAAAAAGGATTTTATTTTCTTTGATCCGCCTTATGACACTGATTTTAGCACCTATGCAAAAAACGAATTTGACAAGCAAGACCAAATCCGATTGGCTAATTATTTGTATAAGACTAAAGCAAAATTCATGCTGATCATTAAAAGCACAAATTTCATTTTAGACCTTTACTCAGGTCACGATTTCAATATTCGTTCTTTCGATAAAAAATATGTCGTAAGTTTTCAAGACAGAAACGATAAAAATGCTGAACACCTGTTGATAACCAACTACTAATTATGGCGCGAATAACTGAGCCCGACCTGATATTGCCAGCCTTGTATGCGATTTACAAGCAGCCAGGAATTACAACTGGAGAATTGATTGTTGAACTTAGGTCTATCTTTAATCCCACTGGGAAAGATGCGGAAATATTGCAAGGAAGAAATGATGATAAATTCTCTCAAATTGTTAGAAATCTTGTTTCTCACCACACCCTAGATCAGCGCTTGCAATATACCATTTTAGGCGCGTCTGGAACAACAAATGCTACGCATAAGCTTACGAAAAAAGGGTTGGAGTTTTTAGAAGAAAACATTTCTTCTCTCGAAAGTTTGCTCTCGAACTCTCTGGGATACGCGGAAACAATTGGTGGTGTAACCGAAATAGTCAAGTCACAAGAGGCTGGTAAAAAGGTTGTTATTTTTGATGAGAACATTTTTATTTCCGAGGGCAGAAAGAAATCCGTTACTACTCAAGTTTATGAGAGATCAAAGATTTTAAGAGACAGGGCAATTGAACATTACACTAGAGATGGTGTTCTAGCCTGTGCGGCGTGTGGTTTTGATTTTAATAAAACTTATGGCGAAGTTGGACGTGGTTACATCGAAATCCACCATCAAAAACCAGTGTATCAATATGACGAGGTTGATTTTTCCCGTTTAGTTACAGAAGCATTGAAAGACTTGATTCCGCTTTGTGCAAATTGCCATAGGATTGTTCATCGAAAGAAAGGCTATGCTTTGTCGATTCAAGAATTAGTTGATATTTTAGCGAGCAAAAAGCGTGATGAGCGGATAGGATAAAAGAACTTTCCAATTTCAATAAGGATGGAACTATGAAGAACGTAGACAAACTTCAAAGTGCATTTGATTTCTTGTTGGAACATGCCAAGAGCGGAAAATCTTTCAAGCTTGATGATTTGGTTAAGTCATCAAATTGGACTGAGGGAACGGCAAAGATATACTTAAGCAAAAAATTTAGCGACTTGGTTGAGAAGAGAAATGGGGCTTACTATGTGTCCCCAGAAATTTTGAGGGTGCGATATGAAGATTTCAAAGATCTTTATCGGCAGAAGCAGCGTTTATTTACTGATTATGTCCGCAAGACTCCGCAAAAGGTTTTAGTCTACGAATTTTTTATGCCGCTTTCCAGAGAAGATCGTCTGCGTGAGGCTTTGGATAATCTCTTTTACAAAGACACTATTGAACAAAGAATCAAGGAAATTGGCGTTGCAAATATCAGGAACGCGCTAAATTTTCCCAAATCAATATCTGATGATGAAGTTGCGCAGTTTGTTATTCACTTTATGGATAACACAATTGGTGGGTATTCTCTTCATCTTGTAAACGGAAGATTTCGAGCTGGTGAATTAACTACGAGACGAGAAGTAGTTGCGAGACCCTTTTCGCAAGGTCCATATCTTGTAGACGAAACCACGGCGGTCGTGCGGTTTATTCTCCCAGTAAGCGAAGACCAAGAACCTCCTTCCCAATTGAATCTCTTTGAGCCTGCTAAAGATACACCAAGTTCGGATGAACTCGCTGAACAAATGCGTTGGTTGTTTTTGAACTTGTTTGCTGAAGCCGTTACTCGGGTCGTGAAAAAAGAAGATGAAATTTGGCTTCTTGAGTCAGGTATGCGCAGCGCACTATACAGATGGGTTCGTAAGGCTGAGTGACTGCAAACGTTCACAATGCCGTGTTTCGCCAGCCTGTGAAAATTATCTTTCCAAAATCAGCGTATAAGCAAGACTGAAAGTTGTCCCGCATTCTCTTGTTGGAGGAAGTCATGAAATCAGAACTGATCGTTGAACTTTTCCAGAAATTTGAAGAAGCCTGCTACCTTAACAACGAAATCGAGTGCTGGAGCGCACGGGACTTGCAGGGACTTTTGGGTTACTCAGAATGGCGGAATTTTCTGAACGTGATCGAGAAGGCAAAAACAGCCTGTGTGAATACGGGCATTCCCGTGCCTGACCATTTTGTTGACGCCAACAAAATGGTTCCTTTAGGAAGCGGGGCGGAACGTACCATAGATGATATTGCGCTCACGCGCTATGCCTGTTACCTGATTGCCCAAAACGGCGACCCGTCCAAGAATGAAATTGCTTTTGCGCAAACCTATTTTGCCGTTCAAACCCGTAAACAGGAAATCATTGAACGGCGTCTGCTGGATGTGGATCGCATCACTGCGCGCGACCGATTATCCAGGTCGGAAAAGAAACTGTCAGGAATCATATATGAACGCGGCGTGGATGATAAAGGATTTGCCATTATCCGTTCACGAGGAGATCAGGCTTTGTTCGGCGGCTATTCCACCCTTGAAATGAAAAAGAAACTGGCAATCCCCGAAAACAGACCATTAGCGGATTTCCTGCCAACCCTTACGATCAAAGCAAAGGATTTTGCTACCGAACTTACCAGCCATAATGTTATTGAAAAGGATTTGTCGGGCGAGAATGCCATTTCTAATGAGCATGTTGAAAACAATCGTGCCGTGCGGAAAATATTGCTCGAACGCGGTGTAAAGCCCGAATCCCTGCCGCCCGAAGAAGATGTGCGAAAAGTTCAACGAAAACTTGAAAGCGACGAAAAGAAATTGCTAAAAGACGTGAAAAAGAAAAAATGAACGTCAATAAAATAGCCCTCCATTCTCACTGAGAACGGATGACGGCGTGCGGGTGGAAGTCCTGTTTCGACAGGCTCAACCACCTGCTCAACGCAAGGCTTTGGAGAGGGAGAGGCTGTCCGTGCGGCGGGGATGGTGGTCAACGGATGGGGAGCGGATGAACGGATGACGGCGGGCGAATGGGAGTCCGCTTTGGGGCGGGGGAGGCTGTCCACTTCGACACTCCCTGCGGTCGCAGTGCAACGCCTGCGGCGGGTTCTGGGTTTCGGCGGGCGTGTCCGTGTGCGCGGAGGGGAATGCCGTCCACGAATGGGGAAAACGAATAAACGAATGGACGGCGCACAATTCGGGTATTCGTGAAAAATTCGTGGATGGTTTCGGTATGGAATTCGCTTCGGACTGGGCGCGGCTGTCCACTTCGACACTCCCTGCGGTCGCAGTGCAATGCCTGCGGCGGATTCTGAATTTCGGCGGTCAAGTTTGGCTTGGTGGATAGGGATATGGGACCCCGCCCACGAACGTGTACCCGCCAGAAATTGCAATTGAAAATGGCGGCTTTGCGTGTATAATGAAGTTGCCAGTGGACAAAATTCGGCTCCAAGCCGTGAGGTAACCCCACTGCGGTGAAGTTACCCTATATCCCTGGCAAGTCCTCATCGAAGGCCGCTAATGTTAGCGGCCTTTTTTGTGTGTAATAACAGCCGTAGGGGTTTTCGCGTTTGTCATCCAGGTCATGGACAAGGC
>JAKANR010000006.1 GCA_021823645.1 bacterium | reverse complement strand
GGGATGGAGGGTTTACACTCGTAGAAACACTTGTCGTGGTCGGCATCATGATGATTATGACGGCCACGCTTATTGCGTATACCCGTTCGTCGGGAAAGCAAATTGTTTTATATACCGAGCAGGCAAAACTTATCGGTATATTGAATAGGGCAAAATCGCTTGCACTCCAGAGAGAAAATGCGGAGGCGTTTTGTGCATACGGAGTCCGGTTTACGGGTTCGAATTCATACGAAATCGTGCGGGTGCCAAACGTAAAAACCGAAGATGCGCCGTATGCGCCGTGCGACGAAACACAGGCGGAATCATACGGAGAAACATATGTGATAAGCGATCCGGTGGTTATTGTGAATGCCCCGGGGCAGATAACGTTTGAGGGTCCGTACATAAAACTCATGGAGACGCCTGCGCCGATAGAAGTTATTTTGAATGTGAAGGGATCGTCGCCGGTTATGGAAGCAAAAGTGGTAGTGGGGGGTGCGGGAAGTATTGCGACAAATTGATATATGATTTTTTTTCAAAAAAACAGAAATGGAAGTTTGATGGTGGAACTTATGGTGGCCGCGAGTTTGATTACCATCGGGCTTTTGGGAATTTTTTCCCTGATTATCAGTTCAACAAGGATGAATAAAGATGTAGTGCACCGTTTTGAGGCGACCTATCTTGCCGCGGAAGGAATCGAAATTATGAAACACATTATCGACACCGACGTGGCGATTCCCGATACCGCGTTTTTCAATTCGACATTGAATTCGGGAAATTATGAGGTCCAATACAACACGGACAAAGAAAACGAACTTACCGAATTGGGATATGCGTCCTCGACTCGAGCGTTGTGGCTTGATCGTGAGGTCACGGGGCTATACAGCTATCGGGAGGCGGGTGTGGAAACCCCGTATATACGCACCGTTCGTGTTGAAAACGAAGGTGATAAAATCACCGTGCAGTCGATTGTCGAATGGACCGTGGGGGGAGAAAAAAGTGTCGCTAATCTTGAGGAAGTATTTCGAAATTGGAGGGAAACATCGTTGTAAATGTCATGAATACGGAAAATAAAAAAAATGCGGGATTTACCCAGTAGTACCCGCCTGCCGTCGGGCAGGGAAACTCAATAAATTATGTTTCTATAAATTGCATAATATTTATCCAATAAACACACATATTTTAAATAAAATGTTTTACAAAAAGAAAAATAAAAAAGACAATCGAGTTTTCACTACTGGGTTTACACTTGTGGAGCTATTGGTGGCAATGGCGGTATTCGGAATACTCATGTCGCTCGCTATCGGGGTATTCGTAAGTGCGATGAAGGCGCAGAGAAATCTCACCGATCTTATGTCGGTGAACAATAATCTGAATCTTGTTCTTGAACAGATGTCGCGGGAAATGCGTATGGGATATTTCAGTACCGCCCAATATGAGGCGATTATGGCCAATATTAACGATCCGAACGCACCGTGTCTCTCCTCCATTTCGTTTACCACCATGCAGACAAACGATCGGGTCGCCGACGGCGAAGAAGTTACGTATGCGTTTTCGGATGCGGAAAAAGCAATCACAAAAAACGGATCACCCATCACCGGTCAAAATGTGGAAGTCCAAAAGGCATGTTTTAATGTATACGAATACAAGAAATCGACAAATCCGTCCTCGAACGCCGATTATAACTGCAATCCATGGAGAGTGAGCATGACACTTTCGGTAAAGCCGAAAAACGCGAAGCCCGAGGTGCAACCCACGTTTATAGAAACGGCGGTCAGCATGAGGGTGTTTCCCATTGAAATAAAAAATGATCCGTTTCAATGCAGACGATCGTAATATAATTTATTTGAATGTATATGATGAAAAAAAATTCAGGACAAACAATGATTATGATCACCATTATCACCGGGGGAATCGTGTTAAGCGCATCCGTCATCGCCGGGATGCTTATGTTTTATCAACTTCGCGAGGTGAATGATACGGTACGTTCGGGAATGGCATTATTTGCGGCGGAAACGGGGATTGAGGAAACACTTCAATGTTATTTCAAAACAACGGGAGGTGAGACCTTGGATTACAGCGAGGCGTGTAAATTATCGGGATCGTTATCGAATGGAGCAACATACAAAACGGAACTTATATGCGTCGATGCGTCGGGGTTCAAAAAAGTAAACTGTTTCAATCAGAGCGACACGGAACGGCAGGATTCCCCGGTTTATGGAATTCGGATTAAATCGGTTGGACAGAAGGACAGCGTTGAGCGGGCGGTAGATTCGTTGTTCGGAGTTCGATTCAATTAAACAATTTTATGGTGAAGCGCGACGAGACTGGAGATCGTATACTGAAACTTCAAAAATTAATCGAGTATCATCGGACGCTTTATCATACATTCGACGCTCCGGAAATTTCCGATGCGGCATTCGATGCGCTGAACAACGAGTTGAAGGAATGTGAGCGCACTCATCCGGAATATTTCACTTCCGGATTTTCGACGCAAAAAATCGGGGGAACCGTGCTCGAAAAATTCGAAAAAATAACACACGAAACACCGATGCTCTCGTTTAACGATGCATTTTCCGAAACGGAAATGCGCGAGTGGCTTTCGCGAGTGGAGAATCATCTTACCTCACTCGGAGAAAAGAAAAAAATAGACGATTTCTATTGCGAGTTGAAAATCGACGGACTTGCGATTGAACTCAAATACGAAAACGGAATATTGATACAAGGATCGACCCGCGGAGACGGGCGCGTGGGAGAAGATATCACCGAAAATATAAAAACGGTTTCCACAATTCCTCAGGTGTTAATTCAATTGGGGAAGTGGCCGATTCCGAAACATCTTATTGTGCGCGGAGAGGTGTTTATCACCAAAAAGGATCTTCAGCGGATAAACAAAGAACAGGAAAAGAACGGATTGAAGCCGTACGCGAACACCAGAAATCTTGCCGCGGGATCGGTGCGACAATTGGATTCGTCGATTACCGCTTCGAGAAAATTGAATTCATTTCAATACGATATCGCCACGAAGACCGATTTTCCGATTATGACTCACGAAGAAAAACACAAAATTCTCGCCTCCTGGGGATTTGTGATAAATGAACACAATAAAGCCGTGGGGTCGTTGGAAGAGGTGTTTCGATTCCGGGACGTATGGGAAAAGAGAAGAGAAAAAATTGATTATGAAATCGACGGAATTGTGGTCATTGAAAACAATAATATTCTTTTCGAGCGCGCGGGAGTTGTGGGGAAAGCGCCGCGTGCGGCAATTGCATATAAATTTGCTCCAAAGGAGGCGACGACCATTGTCGAGGGAATAAAAGTGCAGGTGGGGAGAACGGGAGTGCTTACCCCTGTTGCGGAACTTCGTCCCGTTGCGGTGGGAGGAGTCACCATTGCGCACGCAACGCTCCATAACTACGACGAAATTCAGCGCCTTGGATTGAAAATTGGCGATACGGTCATTGTGAGTCGTGCGGGTGATGTCATTCCGAAAATCATTCGGGTGCTTCCGGAACTTCGAACCGGAAAGGAAAAGAATTTTAAAATGCCGAAATATTGTCCGGTGGATGGGGGAACGGTGGTGCATGAAGGGGTTCTTCATCATTGCGCAAACGCGAATTGTGGCGCGAGACACAAGGAACAATTGTATCACTTCGTATCACGGGGAGCATTTGATATTCGGGGACTCGGACAAAAAGTAATCGATCGGTTTTTGGACGAGGGGCTCATTTCCGACGCTCCCGATATTTTTGAACTCAAAAAAGGCGACATCGAAACACTTCCCCGATTCGGCGAAAAGTCGGCGGAGAATATCATGAAAGAAATAGGAGAAAAAAAAGGAATCATTCTCCCGCGATTTCTCTATAGTTTGGGGATTTTGCACATCGGCGAAGAAACCGCCCGCGCACTTTCGGAGAAAATATACGGAGGGGGCGGGAATATCGATACTCCGACGGATGTGTGGAGATTCTTTTCGAAATTATCAATGGAATCACTCCAGCAAATCCCCGATATCGGTCCGAAAGTCGCGGAAAGTGTTTTTTCATGGTTTCGTGGAGAGGGGAATAAGGAATTGCTCAAGCGGTTTTCCGATGTCGGTATCACCATTATAAAAGAAAAAAGAACGGAGGGAGGAAAATTTCACGGAAAGATTTTTGTGTTTACGGGGATTCTTTCGTCCCTCGAACGGGAAGAGGCGAAGGAAAAAGTTCGCGCATTGGGGGGAAGTGCTTCCGAAACGGTATCGCAGAAGACAAGTTTTGTGGTTGCGGGGGAGAATCCCGGTTCAAAACTCGAAAAAGCGAAAAAATCGGGAATAAAAGTCATTTCGGAGAAGGAATTTCTTGCACTTCTTTCCTGAAATGATAAGGTAGAGGTATATATGAGTGAGCGAATAAACGAGGAAACAATTGAACATTTGGCGGCATTGGCGCGCATTGAATTGGAAAAAGATTCGCGGAAAAACAAGAAACTTATTTCCGATCTTTCTTCCATACTCGATTATTTTGAAGATTTAAACACCGTAGACACCGAGGGCATTCCTCCCGCCGTCGGAGGATCGTTCGTAAAAGACGCATATCGAAAAGATGAGGTAAAAGATGTTTCGAAAGAGTCGCTCCTCAAAGGACAGTTTCCGAATTCGGAAAATGGATTTTTGAAAATTCCTCCGGTTTTTGAATAGTTTTTATGAACACACATACATTTACCATCCGTTCCTTGTATGATGGATTTCGAAAAAAAGAATTTTCCGCAAAGGAAATTACGGAATTTTTCTTTCGGCGAATAGAAGAGAAGGATAAAGAAATCGGCGCATATCTTTCTCTTACGAAAAATCATGCGTTTGATGTCGCAAAACGTGCGGACGAACTGTTCCAAAAAAATACGAATATTCCGCTTCTTGCGGGAATTCCGCTTGCGCTGAAGGATAATATGCTTTTTGAGGGGACGAAAACCACTGCGGGATCGAAAATATTGGAGCACTATATTTCGAGTTATGATGCAACCGTCATTCGGAAATTAAAGGATCAATGTGCGGTGCTTTTGGGAAAAACCAACCTTGATGAATTTGCAATGGGTTCTTCAACGGAAAATTCCGCATTTCATGTAACGCGGAATCCACATGATCTTTCACGAGTGCCCGGAGGATCATCGGGAGGTTCGGCTGCCGCCGTCGCGGGAGGACTTGCGGTTGCCTCATTGGGATCGGACACAGGGGGATCCATTCGCCAACCCGCTTCACTGTGCGGTGTCGTCGGATTAAAACCGACCTATGGCATGGTATCGCGATATGGACTCATTGCACTCGCATCGAGTTTGGATCAAATCGGTCCGTTTGCGAAAACGGTTGAAGATGTCGCGATGGTTTATGACGCGATTAAGGGACACGACGAACACGACGCGACGAGTATTCCGGATGAACAACCGGAAACGCATCATTATGATTCCGATTATGCAAAACAACTTGTGGTGGGTATTCCAAAGGAATATTTTATAGACGGCATCGAAAAAGAAGTGCAAAAAGGAGTGAATGAGGCGATAGAAAAATTCAAACGATTGGGGGTACGATTCAAGGAAATCAGTCTTCCTCATACAAAATTCGCGCTCTCGTGTTATTACATCATTCTTCCAGCGGAAGTGAGTGCGAATTTGGCGCGGTTTGACGGAATACGATATGGAAATATCTCAAATCTCAAATCTCAAATCTCAAATTTGAAAGAGTTATACGAAAAAAGTAAGGGAATGGGATTCGGTCCCGAAACGAAACGAAGAGTACTTCTCGGAACATTCGTGTTGTCCGCGGGGTATTACGACGCATATTACGGAAAAGCGCAGAAAGTGAGACAGCTTATCAATAATGATTTTACAAAGGTATTCGACGATACCGAGGATGGGGTTGATGTGATTCTTGCACCCACAAGCCCGACCCGCGCGTTTAAAATCGGTGAACGGGCATCCGATCCGCTTTCCATGTATCTCTCCGATATTTTTACGATTCCCGCGAATTTTGCAGGAATTCCCGCACTTTCGGTTCCTGTGAAACAGTATGTGGTGGGGAGCGGGGAATTACCGGTTGGGTTTCAATTGATCGGTAAAAAAATGCACGAGAAGGATATTCTCGCGCTCGGCATGTACTACGAAAAGAATTAATTTATTTCGTCTTTAATATTTCCTCGGCTTTTGTGACATCTTCCGGAGTACCTATAGGGAACCAGAAGTCGGCATAGACTGGCATTATTTTTTTGTGTTTTGCGAGTTCGTTCAATGCACTGGTTAGATAATATTCTCCGTTTTTATGCGGTGTCGGTGTGTAATTAAAAATCTCGGGGGTGAGGACGAGGACATTTGTCACCGCGAGATTTGATTTTGGGTGTTCCGGCTTTTCCGTAATTTCTTCTATTGATCCGTCTTGGTTCAGTGTGATGACTCCGAATCTTTCCGGTCGTTCCACTTTTTTTACCACAACTGAAAATTCGTGTATTCCCGCATTATTGACCGCCTCCGCCTCAATAAGATCATCCGCGTAAAGGACAAAAAATGATTCATGGGGCGTGAGACACTGTTTACAAAGTTTTACCGCAAGGAACGTTCCTTCTTTTTTCTCTTGGGTCACGTAGGTTATTTTCTTTCCCATAAAGACATCTCCGCAGAAGTCTTTTATTTGTTTTTCCAAATATCCGACCACAAGAACTACCTCATCGACGTATTTCGGAAGAACCGAGATGGTGTGCTGAAGGAGCGTCTTTCCCGCAACTTCAACAAGCGCCTTCGGCTTTTCAAAAGTGATGGGTTGCATGCGCTTTCCGTCTCCCGCAGCTAGAATAATAGCTTTCATCCCGTTAATAATAGGAAACATTTATGTTTCCGTACACCTTTTGTCTGCACGTCGTACCTTTTGTTTTGTTCTTTGGATAACCGAACATAATTCATAATTCCCGTTTTCCTAAAAGGTTATTATTAACGGGACTCATATTTCTGACTTTACCCGATTTTTGGTTTTTTTCAAATAAAAACTGCCCATTTAAGGCAGTCTCATATTTACTTGCGCGGGCGATGGGACATTTCACATCGCGATATTAAAATAATATCGCTCTCACGAACCCAGCGGTTCGTGTACTCCGCCATGGGAAAACTCCCGTTTTCCCACCCCCTTTCCCGTTCAAGTCCCATCATGTGGAGGAAACATAAAACTGCCCATTTAAGGCAGTCTCATATTTACTTGCGCGGGCGATGGGACTTGAACCCACGACCTTCTGCGTGACAGGCAGACGCTCTAACCAACTGAGCTACGCCCGCAAGTGTCTATTTTTATCTTTCTATATTTTTCGAAAACCTCTCTTTTTCTCGGAAGAAAAAGATCATTATCAAGATTATCATACATGAGTTGGTAGAGCAATAATGAATCCTTTACGCTATATTGTAAGCGAAAAGTGTTTTCCTGTGTTGTAAAAATCGCCCCGCCTTTCACATTGAATTTTTTAAGTTCGTTTTTCAACGAATTCAGAAAGCCGTTTGAGTATGAAGTAAATGTGGTTTGTATTACGAGAGTGGGGGTTTTTCTTTTGCGATTCATATAATTTACCCATACATTTCCATCTCCGTCGAAATATCCTCGTAAAAAATCGCGAAATTTATTTTTAGGAACGCTGGGAAGTCGTATTCTTTTTGCCTTTCGTTCCATAAGACCGATATTTCTCAAATCATTGCACATTTTTTTACTTCCGATTTGAAGCCGATATAATGGTTTTTCGTTTATCTTCGCTTTCTTTTTTGTGATTTTATGACCTGAATTCATCGCTCTTCTTATTTTTTCGAGCAGTTTCTTATCGGTGATTTGAATTGAAAAATATTCCGATCCCCGCGGATTTACCGTGATTGATCCGTCGGCGATAAAAAAACCGAGCACATATCCCATTTCTCGTGTCCATGTTTCAAAAAACTTTCCATTTTTTCTCACAAAAATCGGCATGGTTGGTTATACAAATATTTTTATATTATTGCTATCGTATTATATCACATGGTGACGTGACAGAATAATATATCAAACACCAATGGTAAAAAAACAACCCCGCCATGAACATCATAAATAGGGGAGAGGGAGATAAAATCTTCCTTAATCCGTAGCGGAGGTGGGAATTGAACCCACGACCTAACGCTTATGAAGCGCTCGCTCTAACCACTGAGCTACTCCGCCATTTTTTTTGATATGTTTTAGGAGAGTATGTTTCGCTCGCTCCCCGCCCGTACCGAACGTTCGGTATGTTCGGGCGGGTAACCACTGAGCTACTCCGCCATAGGGAGAAACGAATCCCCCTATTTTTTTATGTACAAGTTATTGATTTCCTCTTGCTTCTTCTTGAGAAGTTCTTTTCTTTCATTACTATTCATACTATTCCATTGCTCGTTTGTTATAAAATACTTCGCTTTTATATCGGCGATTTTTTTGCCGGTTCTTCCCGGTATAAATATTTTATTTTTGGAAACTATCTCATCCGATGTTTCTCCGCCGTCTTCTTCACCGTTTTCAATAAGATTGTCCATCGCCTCGTTCACTTCATCCGGGGTTCGATCGGAATAATGCGCATCAAGCTGATTTCCCGACACTCCCAATTCTTTTTTCTTCGAAACCGCCCCGAACTGATCTTTGTTGTGTTTTTCGAGTGACATTTCATACAATCCATCCTCTTCTCCCTCCGTTTTTTCCTTTTCGACAACGTCTTCCTCTTCTAACACATCGGTATCATCCATTTTGATTTCTTCGTAAGACATAGTTATGTATTTTTTACAAAAATGACCTTTATGTTGTTTTTTGTTGCGGGGGTTGGAATTGAACCAACTACCTCAAGGTTATGAGCCTTGCGAGCAACCGTTACTCTTCCCCGCGAAACAATAATACCAGGAATATGTGCCTTTCCGCAAGCAAAATGTCGTTTTTGTGTCGCGGAACATGGGTTTCGTCGAAAGTTTGATTCTTGGGGCATATTTATGTATACTGTTTTTATAATGAAAAAAGTCGCAGGGAAATTCTTTAGATTTTTCTTTATCTAGCCTATATCGGGGGTTCCTTGCTCATGTGTCTGTATCTGAACCCCTTTCAAGGGTTTTTATTTTTATGGAATTTTATGAACAGTTGGGGTCGTTTCGTTTGAATATATCCTCTCCCGAGGAGGCCGAGTTGCGCGAGGAATTGAAAAAAAAGGACGATGCGGACAATATGCGTTTGACGCGTTTTCTTGCGCTTCCCGATCAGACGCGCATTCCGGGACATCCCGTCTATGAGGTTGCACAACGCATTTTTGCGATACCCGAGTTCAAAAACTTCGATCATATTCAGGTTCCCGAGATTGTTCGCGCGGATCAGAGTTTCGATTTGTTCAATTTCCCGCCCGATCATCCCGCGCGGAGCGCATCGGACACGTATTTTGTGAATAGTGAGTATATTCTCCGCACGCACACGACCATCATGTGGTATTACTACGTGAAATCGAAGGAAATTCAGGAACGGATAAAAAAGAATCAACCGCTCGGATCGCTCTGCTACGGAAAGGTGTATCGCAAGGATGAAATCGATCGATTTCACTTGAATGTGTTCCATCAAATCGATGGGTGGTATTTGCACCCCACAAGCGACAAAATTGTTCCCTTCGACGAATTGAAAAATATTCTCGGAAAAATCGCAAAGGCGATTTTCGGGGAAAATATTAAATTCCGTTTCAATGAAGATACGTTTCCCTATACGGATCCGAGCGTTGAAATGGAAATTGAAAGAAACGGGCAATGGATTGAAGTATTGGGAGGGGGAATGGTGCGTCCCGCGGTGCTCGAAAAACTCGGCGTCGATCCGAAACAATATACGGGGTGGGCGTTCGGCTTCGGTGCGGAACGGCTCGCGATTGTGAGCATGGAGCTCCCTGATATTCGTTTACTTCGATCGGAAGATCCGCGCGTTACAAAACAATTGGTGCTCGGGAACAAATATAAAGAGGTGAGTAAATTTCCTCCGATTACGAGAGATATTTCGTTTGTGGTGGGAAAAGATTTTTTCGTAAATCAATATTACGATGTGATTCGCGATATCGGCGGTGATCTCGTCGAGGAGGTGCAATTACTCGATAAATATGAAGACGAAAAAAAATTCGGACCGAATCGCGTGAGCTACACATTCCGCGCCGTCTATCGTGCAAGTGATCGCACATTGGTGTCTGAAGAAGTTGATAAACTTCAAGATAAACTTTATAAAGAAACCGCATCCCAATTTGGCGCGAAGCTCAGATAAATAAAAGACAAAAGACTGAAAACTCAAGACGAAAGACTAGAGACTGAAGATAAAAAAAGAAGACGAAAGATGGATAAAAAGTTTTCTTGCGGTTTTTTCCATTTTTTGCGAAAGTTATATAGGCATACTACGCCCCCGTTCCGACGCTTCGGTCGGAACAGGTAGTTTTCCAGCATAGGGCAGACAAAGCCGATGCCAAAGGATCGGTTCTCCGACCTCACAGATGAGCGTCGGAGTGGATTAAAATAGTACTACGCCACGATAGTTTCCGCGAGAGGCGCCCGCCTGCCGTCGGGCAGGGATCAGCCTAGGGCTGACAATGGATAGAACAGGGCTCTTCCCCGCCTGCCAAAACATATGCCCCGATAGTTCAATGGATAGAACGGCTCCCTTCTAAGGAGCAAATGAGAGTTCGATTCTTTCTCGGGGTACATGACAGTGAGACTCTAGTGAGGTGTGTAAATAAACAACCAAAAATAGATAAAATGATTACCAGAAGCATTTCAGATTATGAAAATGAGATTGTTTATCAAATAATGATTGCAGAATTATGTTTTAATTTATCTAAAGATATTCCGATAAAATTTGGAGTCGGTGATCATATTTATCCATATCTTTTTAATTTGAATATGGTGAAGGGTATATTGATCTTACATAGTCTACTTATTCCAACGGGGAAAGAAATCTCGGTGAAAAATTATATAAAAGAAAATAATTCAGTACCTAGAAAGGTGGGATACCCAGAATTCCAAAGAGAAATAAAAGAAATAAAGAAAAGATTTGAACAAATCACCCCATGGTCGCTTCGTAACAAGGTAGGAGCACATTTAGATTCGGCGTTTAAACACACTGATTTTTCCTGTGCATATCTCCTACCTGAAAAATTAGATGAGTTTATTAGAATTACAGCCGCACTTAAAAAAAGTTTTTTTAAATTCACGACCCATGTCGAGAGTAATTCATTACTACAAATAGAAAAGCAACTTAAGGAGTTTTTAAAAAGTGTATAACCACAATCTAAGTGTTTTGTTTGTCTTGTTTTTGACCCAGTTGAAACATTTTGAAAAAGGTTTTGCTATAATAAACACATGGGAAATGATTTGGACAGGGCGACAAGATTATTGCGGGGGCTTATGGTTATTATGATTTTCGTGCTCCCCTCTGTCGCCTTTTATTTGGGTATGCAGTATCAGGTGCTTGTGACGCAGGCGGACAAGGGAAGAGTGGTGGCGGAAGAATTGAGTGCGCAAAGAAAAATCGCCGCCGTTACTCAGCCGAAATTTTCTCTCGATTATTCGAACGCGACATATACGATTGAGGGGCAACCGGTGACGTTGGTGAACGGAAAATTTGAAGATGTAGTTGCTTCAAGCAGTGCGTCAAAAACAGTTGTTGCGATATGGGGAAATGCAGTGAACGGAGATTTGAACGGTGACGGGACGGATGATGCGGTGTTTCTTCTTACGCGCGAAGGCGGGGGCTCCGGAACTTTTTATTATATTGTCGCGGCGCTTGGTGACATGAAAAACAACAAAACAACGGGAACGAATGCGATTTTACTCGGCGACAGAATCGCCCCGCAAAATATAAATCTGGAGAATGGAATGATTGTGACAAATTATGCGGATCGCAAAAAGACCGAACCGATGACGACCTCGCCCTCGGTGGGAGTGAGTCGATATTTCACGGTGGTGAACGGGGTGCTCAGAGAACTACAGATGTCAAAATTGTAAGGGTAGTTGTGTTCAGGAGTCACTGGGGGTATAATTTTTTCAGAATTATCACCAACAAAAAGGAGGTATCAATGGCACGGAGCATTGTACTTACCGGAAAAATTGCTGAATTGACAGCAAATCTTGCGAATGAAGGCGAAGTAACTATTGAGGAATTTCTTACAAACATTATTGAAAAAGAACATAAGAAACGGCACGCGGGCGTTCCATACAGAGCGGAAGAGGAATTTAAATGCACGAGAAAAAAGTGTTTTATAAAACAAGAAAGACTTCAAGAATCAGAAGATTAAAACAATAAAATACCCTGCGTAAAAACGAGGGTATTTTTTATTTTTTTATTCTGAAGAGACTTATAAGGAAAAAGAATGAGTTGATAAGAACCGTGGCAATGCCGGAATTCATGATTCCGGTCGTGTGCGAAACGATAATTCCCCCGAGAAGCGAGACAACCGCGATTATAACACTCCAAAAAACATAAGTTTTGAGATTATGGGACAAGTTTCGCGCGGTGACTGCGGGGATAATGGAAAGCGCGCTCATAAGGAGCACCCCGACGAATCCGATGCCGATGGAAATGGTGAGGGCGATGAGCACGAGAAGCAGAAGTTCGGTTTTGACGCGCGATATTTTTTCCGAGTAACTCAAATCGGGAGCGATGGAGACAAGAATGAGGGGTTTAAAATTTCTTACGACGACGACAATAATACCGAGTGCAATCACGGTTTGTATTGCGAGTTGCGCCGGGGAAATACTTTCCACGTTTCCGAAAAACGCCTCAAGAAGCTCGTTTTGACTGATGAGAAGCGAGCCAACCGCAAGCGCGGTGACAAAGAGAACCCCCGTAATCGATTCGGTTGCGAGTTTTGTTTTGTTTTCGATTCCCCAGACGAGGAAAATGGAGAGAAAAAGAAACGCGAGACCGCCGAGGATGGGCTCAAATTGAAACAGAATACCGAGCGCGATTCCGGGAAGTGCGACGTGGGAGAGCGCGTCGCTCATGAGCGTCATTTTTTTCAGGACGAGAAAGGAGCCGATAAGTCCGCTCGCGATTGCGACGAATGCCGCTGAGGTAAGTGTATAAATAAAGTATTCGGTCATGATTGGTGAGTGTGATGGAAGAGGGAATGAGTGTCGAACAGTTCCTTTATTTTTTGTTCGGTCAGCGCATGGTGGGGTTCTCCGTAGCAGAGCATCCTTTGGTTCAGACAAAGTACCTCATCCGCATAGCGATAGACGAGATTTAAATCGTGCGAAACGATAATGAGCGCCACATGAAGTGTGGTTTGAAGTTCGTGAAGAAGTTCGTAGATTGACGCCTGTCCTCCGATATCGACATTCTCCATCGGTTCATCGAAGAGAAGAATGGTGGGTTTATCGAGCACCGCCCACGCGAGGAGGACTTTTTGAAGTTGTCCGCTCGAGAGATGTGCGAGATTTTTTGTCCTCCACTCCTTTTGTATTTTTGTGAGTGAAAATACCTCGTTCAGTGAATACTGCGGATTCCTTTTGAGAGAAAGAAATTCTTCGACGGTCATGGGCAGATAGTGGTCCACTTGAAATCGTTGGGGGAGATATCCGATTTTCGTTTTTTGGTCCCATGTGATGGTTCCTGAAGTGGGAATATTGATTCCCACCAATGTTTTCAGAAGCATTGATTTTCCCGATCCGTTGGGTCCGATAATTGCGAGCACTTCTTCCGGTTTTATTTCAAAAGAAATTCCTTCGAGAATATTTTTATTTTCAATAGTAAGGGAAAGATTTTCCACTTTTAGTATAGGATCTGTTGTCATAATTTAGAAATCAAATTTTTTTCCTTTGTATTTTTTTGCTTCAAGAATAAATAATTTGTCATCTTTTGTTGAGTGGGTAATTGAGTGGCAATTTGCACAGAGAAGTATACATTTTTGGAGCTCTAATTTTATTGTATTCCAACTTTTATTTGCTACATTGCCAATCGAAAAATCTTTCTTTTTGAAATTTATATGGTGAAATTGAAGAGCTGCTTGATTTCCTCTCCATCCACATTCCATACATTTTCCACCCAAGTATTTTATTGCCGCGGCTTTTGTGCGATATCTTCGTATTTTTGTATTACACGACCCACATCGTGCTCTGCATTTTCCTTGATAATCCTTGAATGAATTTTTACAAAGCGCACATATTCGCATTGAGTTTAGTATAACATTTGTTGTTCTACCAAACAAGTTTATGAAAGAATTGAAAAACAAATTTTAGTATGATACTCTCGAATATGTAGAAATTAACAACTTCATACGCCACGGTAGCTCAGTGGCAGAGCGCAGCCCTGAAGAGGCTGGCGTCGGGTGTTCGATTCACCCCCGTGGCACAAAAAAATCCGCCATTTGGCGGATTTTGTTATACCCACGGGAGTCCCGATGGAAATCGGGACGTGTGTGAGTCGAACGGGAAAGGGGGTTCCGCCGAAGGCGGACAAGCGGGAAAAATTTATCTGCCTTTGGCAGACGGAAGTTTTCCCGTGGTGGAAGTACTGAAACCGCAAGGTGTCAGGGAGCTCGAAGAGCGACGTTTGCCTCACCCCCGCGGCACACATACCCTGCCACTCCATGGAGTGGCGGGGTTGTTTTATAATTCGTACCATCCGTATAAATCAGTTACAATCAGTTATAATCAAGGCATGGATCCCGTTAATGATAGTCATTCTTGATGATGGTTATTTGAAATTTTATTCAATAATAAATTATGAAATATAAAAAGGGACGCAATATATATGTGAATGACGTACGAAAACGTTTTGAAAAACGTTTTCTATCATTAACGGGATGGACTTATTAAACAAAAAATGTGTGCCGTGCGAGGGGGGAACGAAGCCGATGACGAAAGAAGAGTCGCAAAAATATCTCGCCGAAGTCTTGGGGTGGGGTGTGATTGAAGATGGGAAAAAGATTTCGAAAGAATTCGTATTTCCCGATTTTGTGCAGGCGATACGATTTATAGATAAAATCGCCGAAATTGCGGAACAGGAAGGACATCACCCCGATCTGCATATTTTCTACAACAAAGTGCGCATTGAGCTCTCTACGCACGCGATTGGCGGACTTTCGGAAAATGACTTCATTCTGGCGGCAAAAATAAACGCACTTCCCTTGTAATTTTTCAACCGTGTTCTCTATCGGGGGCATCTTGTATTACCTCCGTTTTTTGATTAAGGTAAGAGTAGAAAATTAAACATATTATAAGGAGAATACAAAATGGTGGAAACGAGAGGAATAAAATATCTTTTCTCGATTTTTATAATTCTTTTGTTCCTTTTTTCTTTGGATATAAGACTTGGGAACAATAGAGAGCATGAAAAACTTTTTGCGCAGGTAAGAGATATCCAGTCGTCACTTTCCGTCTCTGAACATCCATACATTCCCGATTCGGTCATATTTTTTGAAGGACGAATACCACTCCATGTATATGGAGTGTGGGATGATATTGATGAGTGGATAAAATTTTTTACTAACGCAAAAAACAGATGGCGCGTGGTGTCGTATATTGAGGCAAAAAAGGAATATTTTCCCGTTCTCGATTCCCTTTTTACGGATGAGGATGTTTCTCTCGACATGAAGTATGTCGGCATTGCCGAATCTGAATTAAATCCGAACGCCGTATCATCGCAACACGCGGTGGGGTGGTGGCAATTTATCCAAAGTACTGCGCTCCGCAATGGGTTGCGTATAAACAAAGACATCGACGAGCGAAAGGAATTATGTGCCGCAACAAAGGCGGCGTGCAATGAGATAAAAACACTTTTTTCTGAATTTCGAAAAACATTTTCCGAAGAAGAAAGTTGGTGGTTTTCTCTCGCCGCGTACAACGCCGGATCAGGACGAATTTGGAAGTCAATAAAAAAAGATGGAGAAAATTCATATTTTAAACTTTCGTCCATTCCAAGAGAAACCGAGCGGTATATTCCCTGCATCATTGCCTTGAAGCTTATTCTGGAAAATCCCGAGCGATACGGATTTTTTGAAGGGGTTACTTATGGCGGACCGAAAATGATTCTTGTGGAAAAGAAATTTTCAAAATTCACTCCATGGAAGGTTTTCCTCTCAGAACTCAGAAAGAGCGGACTTGATATTTCACTGAAAGAACTTATTCGGGCAAATACCCACATTAAGAATAAAGAAGGGATACCAAAAGGGAGTTTTATTTTTCGAATTCCCGACAGACAGTAAACATACCCCCACGTTAGTGGGGGATTTCTTTATTTGTTTCTTCGAATTTTTCCTCGATTGCCTCTCCGATGAGTTCCGCCTTTTCTTCGACTGAAGTATATTTTTTGAGAAATTTACTGAAGATATGTTCCCCGGCAAAAATAGCCACGAATACGAGTAAAATTCCGATCTCAGCCTGTTTAAATGTTTTTGTCGAGCTGAGGTAATGAAGTCCGGACATGAGAAAGTACGCGACCACCGTCATGCTCCCAAACCACAACAAAACACTTTTCAGGTATGAGCCGAAGAATGTTCCGAATTTTGTTTTTGACCATCCGATAAGCGCCATAATCATTAAATTCGTCGCGGGGATGAATTTGGTGACAATGAGCAGTTTTGTCATGTTTTGCTTCAAATAATACGTATAGGTTTGCACCCTTCGGTTTCCCTTTATTTTTTTCGAAAATTTCCACCCGAATCGGGTGTTGCGAATCGTTCTCCCCATGAGATAAATGAATGTTTCCGCGAATATGATTGTGCCAAGCGTGGGAAGCACAAATTGGAGCCATGTTATTTTTCCACTGATTGCGAGATACATAGAAAGGAGAATAGTAAGTTCTCCTTGTATAATCATGCTTATTCCCAAAATCGCATCGGTCCATGTGGGATTGTGGATAACCCACGCACCCGCGATTTCCATTAAATTGTCCATCCCGTTAATGATAGGAAACGTTTACGTTTCCGTACATCTTTTTTGTTATTTTGCGTACCTTTTCCCAATTTTTCAATCTGGGGTATATTTAGAAGATAAATCCCATTTTAACAGACAAAAGATTATCATTAGACGGGATCCATCCCGTTCATTATACCGTATAATTTTGATGTTGGTAAATCTATTATGGTTATCGACGAACAGAATGTAAAAATAAAAACATCGCGCGCAAGCGGTCCGGGCGGACAAAACGTGAATAAGCGGTCAACGCGCGTGCAGGCGTGGATCACTATCGGCGCTCTCAATCTTTCCGAAGAGGAAAAAAATCGAATTCGGGAGAAACTCGCGAATAAAATAAACGAACGCGACGAACTTGAAACGGAAAGCGATGAAGAGCGAGCGCAGGAACAGAACAGAGATCGGGCAATCGAAAAATTGAATACACTTGTTGAAGAGGCTCTTCATGAAGATGCTCTGCGCGTTCCCACTGAACCACATCAGGGGGCGATAGAAGAGCGCCTTCACCATAAACGCCTCCGCTATCAAAAAAAGAAGTCTCGTCGGACAGCAAAGAATCCCGACATTGAAAATGTATTATAGCGGACGTATACTGTTTTTGGGTTTTGATTTTTGGAATTTATTTGAAAATTAGAATTTAAGATTTGATAATTCCCCACCCGGGGCGGGGTGATATGGTGCCTGTAGCTCAGTGGTAGAGCGTCCGCCTGTGGAGCGGAATGTCGCGGGTTCGACCCCCGTCAGGCACCCAAATTTATAAAAACTTCCATTTATTGGAGGTTTTTGTACATAAAAGGAAGGAGTAGAAGATTATTATAATATTTGACAAATGGCGTAATTAGTGCCGGTATAAATGCAGTAATAATTAACTCAATTATTTTTTTAAATTAAATAACAGAGGTTGGTGATGGAAAAAGAAGTTTTTCTCGCGTGTATTACTGGAATATTTTCAACCCTTCTTATTGCGATTTGTTTTTTACTCAGACAGCTTAGATCAATAAGAGAGAACAAGTTGTTGGCGTGGCTCATAGTTATCTTTACGGCTCTTACGGCAATTCAATTCTCTTATATCATTATTATTGCTGAAGTAAATACCTCAAATCCAATTTTTGCAAAAGTCGCCATTATTGTAACGATCTTATGTTTTCTTATATTATTGTCACGGAGTAGCATTAAGACAATCAGAAAAAAAAGATTGTTCTACTATGACGGTATGGGCAACAGAGATTTAATTTCAGAAGCCAAAAACTTCACAGCAGTTGTTTCTGAAGTGAAATTTCCGCGGCGGGAGAAGGGTGATTGTGTGGAGACGCCACTAAGGAAAATTAGTATTTCCGAAGGACAGATGGTTGATCTGCTTTTTGGAGACCCGAGAAAGCTTAAAAAGTGTGGACTTGTTTCAAAAGACGCACAGGACGCACCGGAGTTAATGCAGAAAAAAGAAAAAGAACGCGGACACAAAATTTGGAAGTTTGAGTATAAAAGGCGTTCTTGGCAGAAAGAAAAATATTTCTGGGCGTGTGAGTTTTCTTTTATGAAAATCGCCTAAAAGATTAAACCCCGATAATCATCGGGGTTTTTTGCATCCTGACGGGATACACAAATTGGGATATAATTATTTTATGAACACACAAAAAGGATTTGCACCTATCGTAGCACTTTTGATTGTGCTTGGGGTCATCGTTGTCGGAGGGGTCGGATATGCATTCATGAAAAAAAGTGAGGTTACAGAAAACAAACCGGTAATTCCAGGGGTTCAGTTACAAAAGGAAGAAGTTTCAATAAATAATTCTGCGACCACTGGGGGATGTGATGTCATACCTAACGGCGAATTACTTTCTTATCCTCTTGCCATCACTTTTCCTGAATCGAATTCTCGTGTAAAAAAAGATTCTTTTAAGACGATTCAGTGGGAGAATAAACATTGTAATTCCGATGTTCGTGTTACCGCGATACTTGGAGAAATAGGGGGAAGTTCGCTTTGGTGGAATATAACCGGAGAAGAGGGAGGTGTTTCTGTCTCAAATAAATCAATGAATATAAAACTACCAGAAAATCTTTCCAACGAGACTTATCGCTTGACCCTTCTTACACTGAAGGAGGGAGAGGTTCCAAATTATCAAAGTAAAAATCTAAGCGAGAGTAGTACTTTTACGCTCTATTAATTAATTTAGTTCCCACATCCCTGCCTACTGGCAGGCATGGATCACTATGGCACTCGCCAAAAAAACGTCTCTACCAACCAGTGGAGGTGTTTCTTATATATCCTGACGAGAGGATCGAATTGGGATATAGTTAGAAACATGACAACGCATGAACAAAAGATCGAGAGAGTGACTAAATTTTTGAAAGAGCGGAAAGAAATAACGCCGGTGTCTTTCAAGAAAAAAAGCGTTTCCCATCAGGTGCCGAAAGCGAATGATAAAACATATTTTGATGAAAAAATCGATCTCAGTGATCTCAATGAAATTATCGATATCGATACGGAGAAACTGACCTGCACCGCGGAGCCGGGGGTGACCTTTGTCGATTTAGTGCGCGAAACACTGAAATATAATCTCGTTCCCTTCACGGTGCCCGAACTGAAAACCATTACGATTGGCGGGGCGGTTGCCGGCGCGTCGCTCGAATCGATGTCCTACAAATACGGCGGATTTCACGATAGTTGCATCGAGTATGAGGTGGTGACCGCGATAGGTGAGGTTTTGAT
Organism: bacterium; assembly: GCA_021823645.1. Classification (GTDB taxonomy): domain Bacteria; phylum Patescibacteriota; class Minisyncoccia; order UBA6257; family GWB1-50-10; genus JAKANR01. Next base: position 3,122 of record JAKANR010000006.1, on the reverse strand, counting down.
TTGTACTCCGGAGAACGAAAATAAATCGGTATTTCAGATGGTGCACGGAACATTCGGTACCATCGGAATCATTTCCAAGTTGAAATTCAAGTTATTGCCCGCGAAACGGTTTGTGAAAGTTGTGTACGAAAAATACGACAGTCTGGAATCATACAAAAAGGCCACACTTGAACATTATCGGAATAAGGACGTTGATTTTATGGACGGGATCATACATTCTCCGAAAGAATATGTGCTCTCGGTCGGCAATTTCACGGATATTTCCCCGTATACCCATCGATACGATTGGATGAAAATTTACTACATAAGCACAAAAAAGAGAAAAGAGGATTATCTCAAAACCGCGGATTATTTTTTCAGATATGAAAAGGGAGTGACGAACGTATCCCCGAAATCTTTTCTCGGCAGATTGTTTTTCGGAAAATTCATCAATTCGACCAGAACCCTGTGGTGTGTCGAAAAATTTCATTCGTTTATTCCCGAACATAAAATTCCCATTACCATTGATCTTTTTATTCCCTTTTCGCGCCTCGATGATTTTTTTGAGTGGTACAGAAAAGAAATAAATCATTTTCCCCTCTGGTATGTTCCGTACAAAATCGTGCGGCGATATGAATGGATCAATCCGGAAATTTTCGATAAGAACAACGATGAATTGTTTTTAGATATTGCGATATACGGGATGGAGAAGAGAGGAGATAAAAATTATTACCGGATGATGGAAGAAGAGCTTATGGCTATCGGTGGCATTAAGACCCTGATTTCGAATAATTATTATTCCGAAGAAGAGTTTTGGAAGACGTGGAACAAAAAGAATTACGACGAGGTAAAACGAAGAACGGACCCGAACAACATCTTTCGTAACCTGTATACGAAGACCTGCAAGACGGTGCGGGGATTGGATTAATTCAAATATAGCCTCAATTTCCGCTTTTTTGCCATAACACCAAATATTGATAAATAGCACAATTGGTGTTATCCTGTCGTCAGTATTCGATTAACATTTTATTCGTCCATTGATATGAAAGGAGAGGAAAATGGAAATAGGAATTTATGAAGATTTCAATACGGCTTATATATCTTTCGCGCACAACGACAAAGAATATATATGCGTCCGACATTCTGGCGGAAAAAAAATTACTCCCCATAGTCACTCAAGGGTCAATGAATGGGTTGTGGTTAAAGAGGGTGATTTTACAGTGACCCTAGAAAAAGAGAAGCGTAGTTTTAACCTTCATGAGGGATGGATGACAATATTTTTTCCTGCGGGGAAAAAACATTCTCTTGTGCCGGAAACAAAAACCTCTTATTTTGTCTTTAGAGATAAGAAGGGCTAGAAAAATCCCCGAATCATATCGGGGTTTTTGCTTTATATTCACCACCCTAGCTCCCGCATCCCTGCCCACCGGCAGGCGAGCGCGATCGCATTGAACGTTGGCAGAGAAAAAATAGTGTACAAAAATCATGATTCTTTTATTAGCATGTTTTGTTTGCGTACTCACATCGTGATCTGTCTCCAACGGAGTTGACACACATCATCGAAAGGTGGTATTTTATTGTCAGTATTATTCATAAATCAAAGAGGTAAAAAAAATGAGAATCGCCGAAAAAATCATGAAATTCGTACTTTTTTTCGTACTTGTTTACTGTGTGGTTTATGTGCTCATGGATCAGCAGGAGAGAATCACAAGCAAGTTTTTGAAAACATATCTTGATGTGGATGGATATGTATTATTAATTCTCATCATTGTTTCCGCGGTCCTCTGTATCGTGACTCCGCTATGGGACGTTGGAAAATATCTGAACACAAAAAATGCAGAAAAAATCAGCGCGTTTACGCGCAGATATCAGAGGGGATTTCTGATGCTCCTTTTCGGATTCTTAGGCGCCCTGTTTTTAACCACTGCACCGCAATCGTTTCCTTGGTGGGCGGGACTTATATGTGTCATCGCCTCCTATCTCTCAATAGGAAACAGTTTTTTTACCAAGAGAAAATTGGATAGATAAAATAAAAACCCCGATATATGTCGGGGTTTTTGTAGACGAAAAATATGAGAGATGTATAATTTACACATGGAAGGACTCATTAAATTTTTAAAAAGTTTCGTGTATGCGTTCAATGGGATAAAAACGGCGTATGCCGAGCGCAATTTCCGCATTCAAACGATTATCGGAATTATTGTTCTTGTCTTTTCGTTTATGGTGCATGTTTCGGCGGTTGAACGGCTGATTATCGCACTTTGTATCACGATTGTACTTGTGGGAGAAATAACAAATTCCGCAATCGAACGACTTCTCGATTTTGTTTCAAAAGAACAGCGCGAGGAAATCGGCATAATAAAAGATTTAATTGCCGGCGCGGTGCTCATCCTCTCTTTTATGTCGTTTGTTGTCGGGATTTGGATATTCGGAAACGCGTTTTTTTTCTGATCTAAAACATGGAAATATTTTTAAAGAGTAGAACCGCCAAGTCGATTCTTATCGGTTTACTTGCGATTTCGCTTCTCGGGGTCGTTTTTTTGACCATTTTTGTTGAACTGCATCCGCTTCTCACGACCGATATTTCCATTTCACGGGAGGTTCAAGAACACAGTAATCCGTGGATATTGCTTTTCATGCGATGCGTCAGTTTTTTCGGCAGTCCGTTTGTTGCGATTATCATGGTTCTCATCACATCGGGAATATTTTTTTGGACATCCTGTAAGCGCGAGGCACTCTTTGTTCTTTTTACGCTCGGCGCCGGTATTGTGAGTGCAGTCATAAAAATAATTGTGAACCGTCCGCGTCCCACTGATACGTTGGTTGCGGTATATCAGAAATTGACCGACCCAAGTTTTCCCAGCGGACATGTGCTTTTTTATGTGGTCTTTTTCGGATTTCTTATCGCCACAATGGCGGTGGTCAAAAAATTTCCGTTTTTTGTGAGAGTTTTTGTTTCCGTAGTTTCTTTCGGATTCATAGTTTTTGTTTCCGCATCACGTTTATACCTCGGAGCGCATTGGGCAACGGACGTTGTTGCGGGATACTGTATCGGATTTATTCTTCTTTTCGGACTGCTCTATTATTATTTCAAAGAAAGTAAACTCGTTTGATTTTTGTTCCGTGTCTTATGTTTCTGATAT
>JAKANR010000005.1 GCA_021823645.1 bacterium | reverse complement strand
TGTCGGCGTGTTTGGTGCAACGTTACATACCGACGTCGTTTGAGAAATGATATTTGAATTACCAGAAGTCCCTCCACTATTAGTTGCAGTGACAGTATAGGAATATGAAGTGCTACAACTTAGTCCTGTATCCGAATAACTTGTTGCGCTTCCCGAATAAATAGCCCCCAATCCCGTTCTACTTAATGTATAGGAAGTTGCTCCGCTCGGTGACGTCCATGAAAGATTAATTTGCGTTTGTGACATTGTTGTTCCGGAAAGTATCGGAGCGGCGGGAGGATTCGGAAGTGTGGTGCACACATTTGAACTTGTGGAATTATTTGAGTAATACGTCCTCCCATTTGTGACAACGAATGCATCTATATAAAACGAATACGATGTGCCAGCAGAAAGCACTGTAGCAGTTCCCGATGTATCTCCGGGACCGGGATGAGGTCCTGCATATCCATCACCAGTGATATAGGTGTTGAATCCGGTTTCGGTATATGGAGGATTTCTCGTCCACGAAAGAGATGCAGTAGTCTGTCCAGTAGTCAAACAGGTCATATTTGTGGGAGTGCCGGGAGTTGCGACGTCAGTCGTTGCAGAAGCAGTTGCAGATTGTGGAGCATTTTGTCCTCCCCCATTATATGCAATGACATAATAATAATATGCAGTACCAGCAGAAAGTCCCGTATCGTTCATGTAGCTTACTCCGGTATCCGCAATCTGAGACCATGATGACAACCCATTGGGGCTTCGATATACGAGATATCCATACGCTCCCAATGAAGGCGACCACGTAAGACTGGTACCTGATTGAGATGACGGGGATACACTAAGACCGGTAACTTGAGGTGGTGGACATGGATTTGTTGTTGCATATACAATACCCGATTCCGCGGAAGTTCCGCCCGCATTCGAAGCAGAAACAGTATACGTATATTGAATGCCGCAGGTAAGCCCAGTATCCGAATAACTTGTTGCGCTTCCGGAATAAATTGACACTCCTCCTCTTTTCAAAGTATAGGAAGTTGCTCCAGCTGAAGTATTCCATGAAAGATTAAGTTGTGTCTGTACTTGGGATGGAAGAGAAAAAGAAAGCCCTGTTGGTGTTGCGGGAGGATTCGGAAGTGTGGTAATGGTATTTGAATTTGCCGAATTGGCGGAATAATATGTTCTCCCATTCGTCGTCACATATGCTTGAACATAAAACGCATAGGGTGTATTAGCCGTAAGCCCCGAAGCGGTTCCCGATGTTGCTCCAGCTCCCGCGGTTCCGCGAAGAGGTCCGCCACTGCTATGAATTTCAAATCCGGTCTCAGTGTACGGAGATCCTCTCGTCCATGTTACGGTTGCGGTGGTTTGATCCACCACAGAAGCCGTTCCAATTGTAGGGGTACCCGGGGTACATTGGTCTGTCTGTGCCACATTTGAAACACTTGAACTACCCGAACTGCCTCCCGCGTTATATGCAACAACGGTATAGTTATATCCCGTGTTGCACGAAAGTCCAGTATCAGAATAACTCGTTCCTGCGGAGGAACCGATATATACTCCCCCGCGATAGATATAATATCCGGTCGCACCGGTTGAAGCGGCCCACGAAAGATTATTTTGTGTTTGCGAAACAGGAGTTGCAGTAAGGCCGGTTGGGGCGGCGGGAGTACACGCGGTGGTGACTACGGAATTACTTGCACAACCGTATGCGGAACATATTTGGAATGTATATGACGTTCCGCAGGAGAGTCCCGTGCTTGAATATGCACCTGTTCCTACAGCTACCGTGGTAATATACACCCCGTTACGAGAGATATCCTGACTGCCCCCATTTGCTTGACTTAATGTCCACGAGACATTCACCGAAGTTTGTGTAATTGAAGAAAAGCTTACCGAATCGAGATCATTTACAGACCATAACGCCGCTTGAATGGTATTGGTATAAAACACCGATACCAAAAACGACACAACGACAATGCTTACGGATAAAAACGCCACAAGCGATTTTGGTAGTTTCATATCTCTTTCATTATAGCATAATAAAAATGACAATTTTTCTCTTTTTTCACATAGAGAACACCAAAAACAATATATTCCGTTTTCCGTCCATTCTTCTTTATTTTTCTTTCTTATAAAGATAAATAAACGTACTGGGATTTCGATATATCTCCTTCAAAAAAGTGCATTCTTGGGACTTTTTTGCATACATAATGTTTGAATTGAGGGTAATCAGTATTTTTTCTTTTTTCCCGCAATCCCCTTCTTCCTCAACCATAAGTCCGGCCGGATTAATGAGTGCGCTCGCATTTTGCGAAGTGAGAAAAGAAACCTTTGACGGAAGACGAGTAAACGGGGTAATGAGGGTTCCCACCGATTGATTCGCCACCACCGTCATTCCGTTGAATTTTTCTTTGTTTTCCTTCAGCCATCGAAGCGCCACGAGATCATCGGTATTCACCAATGTATAAAGTCCCGCTCCCGAGGGGAGGACAAAATAGTTGTTGAAAAGAAATAAAAAAATTGCCACCATCAAAAAAAACATACCGACGTTTCTCCATACCGCCGGAAGTTTTTCTTTATTCCAAAATAATCGAATTCTTTCGGTAAGAAATATTATCCCCATTGTTCCCGACACCGCAATTAAAATTCCCAAGAAATAAAATGACCGCTGATAAAAAACAAGAAATGAGACGCCGGTAATCATTCCTAAAAAAACGATTCCCGCCCCCCAAAGAATTCCCCACTTTACTCCTCTCATCCAAGAATCACTTTTGAGAAAGAAAACTCCAGCGACACCGATCAAAACGAGGAGAAAAGGAACCGTGCCGAAAAAACCCGTCTCTCCCGCAAAATGAAATGTTGCGGAGAGCGGAACAAAAAATGTTTGAATAAATGCCGATTGCGGCAACGAGAAGGGAAGGGAAACGCCATCGATCATTCTCCAAAATTCACGATATGGGCTTATCCATTCGGCGACGGAAATTCCCCCGATTGCCAGAAAAAACAATCCCAAATACAAAAACAATTTCCATTTGTATTCCCGCATCCGCGAAAAAAGGAACGGGAGAAAACAAAGAAATGAAAGCATTGCGAACGGAAAGTATACAAGCGAAAGGGCGGAAAAAACGAGACAGGCGAAAAAGAATTCGCGGATATGTCTTGTCCACAAAGATACTGTGAGAAAGAGAATAAGCACGAAAAAAAGTGCAAACATCGAGGGAACAAAAAACCACCACCCAAGAGAATACGCATTTGATCTCAGTGCGACAAGAAAAATCGGAAATAGCATCCCCGCCGAAAAACTTTTTGTCCTCCCGAAAATAAGAAGAGATCCGACAAAAGAAATAAAAAACACATTGATTGCCGGCATATATTGCCACCCCTCCACGGGATCCACTCCCGCGGCACGTGACATCATTCCCACAAAACTCGAAAAACCGGGTTTATCGTTCGAAAATTCATTAAAGAGGTAGGGGTGGGTATTCAGTGATCTTCCCTCAATCACATTCTGAACCGTGCCCACCTGCCACCATTCATCAGCACGAATCGAACACGGATACCCTTTATGCACAAGAGAAATAAAACCCCCCGCGAGAATTGAGATAAAAAGTAAAAGAACAACAAATATCATTCCTTTTTTTTTCAATTCTTTCCATTCTTTGACAAACAAAAATACTCTCTTTTTCAAAACAATAATGAGCGTGGCGGATAACAGTACATTCCATATAAAAAACGCCACGGGAAGCGGGAGACTCAAGACAACAAAAATAACACTCATAACAACATGGAGCGAAATCGATAGAGCGAGAGAAAAACCAACCCGATCATAAAACCCCCGTACGCGGGGAAGAAACAGCGTTATGAGATATCCCGGAATAAGAAAAAACGGGAGAATAAGAAGAATACCCATGATATAATTATAACCAATGAGCCCAAAAATATCAGTCATACTCCCTTCGCGAAACGAAAAAGATACCATCGGACACTGCATCAAAGAAATCAAGAAAGTGGCGCGCGAAGAAAATCTCTCTCTCGAAATTATCGTTTCCGATTCTTCAAACGACGGTTCGCATGAAATCGCCGAAAGAGAAGGGATAATGGTAATAAAACACGACCAAGAGGGATACGGATTCGCCATAAAAGAAGGTGTCACTCACGCACGAGGAGAAATCATCATATATGCCGATGCGGACAACACATATCGCTTTGCCGATATTCCGAAATTCCTGAAAGAATTGGAAAATTGCGACATAGTGATTGGAAGTAGGTTGCGGGGAATTATCGAAAAGGGCGCAATGCCACTTCCCCATCGATTTTTGGGAACACCTCTTTTTAATCTCCTTCTTAAAATGTTTTTCGGAATAAAAATTTCAGACAGTCAGTCGGGATATCGCGCCATGAAAAGAAAAACATTTTTTGATCTCGATTTGAAAACAAACGGAATGGAGTTCGCAACGGAAATGATTATTAAGGCGCACCGAATGCATTTTTGTATAAATGAAATACCGACGGATTACGCGCTCCGGGGAGGAATTTCAAAACTTCGACGATACCGCGACGGATTCGCACATTTGAAATACATCCTCCTTCAGGCTCCCCTCACCTTCTTTCTTGGAGGAGGGGGCGTTCTTTTCCTTCTTGGAATACTCGGACTTTTGGGAGGAAATGATATCCACCGCTTTTTTATATCGGCAACCGTGAAAATATTTTTCCCCGTTCTAGGAATCCAAATAATTTTCTTTGGATTTTTTGCAAAAACATATCTCATGACGAGATTTGGCGAAAAAAATGAGTTTATGAAAAATTTTTATTCGAAATTCAAGTTTTCTTCCGCACTTATGCTCGGTCTTCTCTTCATAACCTTTGCAATAATCATAAGAGTTGCGGGAGCGGGAAATGAATATTTCGATATAATCCTCGTCTCCGCGCTTATCGGCTCACAAATTATTTTCAACTCGATGGTTCTTTCGACACTTTCCATAAAATAAAGGAAAAATGAAAAAAACAATTCTTGTCGTCAATAAATATTGCCCTCTACACCCGAAAGCCGGAGGCGCCGAAAAAAATCTGCTCGAAATATTTTCGAGAATCGGTGAAACCAACACCGTTATCCTTGTTTCCGCGATGTTCCCCGGAGCCAAAAGAAAAGAGACCTATCGGAACATACAAATAGAGCGCGTGGGAAACTCGAATTCCGAAAACATCATACGAATTCACCTTCTTCTCCCTCTTGCACTCAATTCTTATCTTAGAGCGATACATCCTGACATACTCTTTGAAGACGTAAGTGTTATACCCTTCTTTACCCCAATCCTCTATCCGAAACAAAAAAAAATGGTGATGATACATGGATTGAATGGACGTCATTTTTTTTCTTCCCAGCGTTTTTTCTACGCATGCATCGGCTATATTGCCGAATTGCTTTTTCTCCTTGTCTATCAAAAAGAATCCGTGATTGTGGTCAGTGAGTGGATGAAGCGAACACTTTCACGGCATGGATTCAAAAACATCCATAAAATTCTGAATGGCGTTGATGATGTATTTTTCTCGATCAAAAAAGAATACGATTCCCGCCCTTCCGTGCTTTTTTTGGGTAGACTTGAGGGACGAAAGGGTATTGATTTGTTTCTTGAGACATACCCGTTTGTAAAAAACGAAATTCCTTCCGTGCGCTATATAATAGCCGGAAGGAGATTTCTCTTCGGAGAACCTCTGCGGATAAAAAAAATAATAGAATTCTCGATGAAACGATATTCGCCGGATGAGATTGAATTTATGGGATATGTTTCGGAAAAGCAAAAACAAAAACTTTTGAGCGAAGCATGGATTTTTACCATGCCCTCGCGGAGCGAAGGATATGGTATATCCGCGCTTGAGGCGAACGCAACGGGAACATATGTGGTTGCAAACGATACGGACGGACTTCGGGAAGTGGTAAAAGATGGAGAAACGGGCATGCTGGTAAACTGCCACAACGTCCGTGTATTTTCGAAAAAAATAATCTCTTCCCTCCAAAGGGAAAAAACGGAAGCATCGGAAAAAAAATGCAGAATATGGGCATCCGCTCACTCGTGGGAAAAATCCTCAAAAATGATTGAAGAGCTATGCGCGGGACAGCAGTCGGCGGATATTTTTTAAAAATATCTTTTTAAGGTTATTCCATTTTTTATTCAGCGCACTCTCGCTGAAGAATATCTTTTTCAAAAAGAGAGTGAAAAATGGAAGAATGAGAAACGCGAGAAGAGAAAAAATTCCGGTAGTCTTTTCGATAAGCCCCGGTTTGAATTCCAGGGAAACCGACTCGGGAGTCGAGGATATCACAAGCATCTGCCCCGGCGTTACCTCAAATACGGTTTTTTCTTTTGATCGCCAATTTGGAAAATTTCCTAAATTGATGATCCATGGGGTCGGTTTGTTATTCTGCGTGGTGAAGTTTATATAATTATCCTTAAATATATTTATCGTGGCAACGGTAATTTCTTTTTTCTGTTTCAGGGACATGATAAAAGAATTTATTCGGTCGTCAAAACGATCGTATGCGACAATCGGTTTTTTCGTTTTCTCCAGTCGTTCGATGATTTTTTTATTTTTTACATCCTCTCGGGAAACTATAAAATAGTTGAATGCTTCGAGTTCCGATGGTGAAACATCCAATATATTCTTTGTAAATGCAACCGGCATATCGTATGTGCCCTGCCTTCGAAACATTTCTATCGCGAAATTTCTAAATGATTTTGCGCCGGAAAACGAATCATCAACGAAAAGACCCACCGGATATTCCGGTTGCCTCACAAGAGAAACGGGGTTTTTAAAACGAAAAATATGATATTGCGATAATGTGTATTGAAACCCGGGAGGCACAATTCTTTTTTCTTCTCCGAAACGGGCAACTTCTTCGACATTATCTCCGAGTAAAAGATTCAATCTTTCAATCGCGTCTACCGAGTGAACAATGAGATAATCCACACCAAAAAGTCTCATGCGATCCACATTTTCCCGAAATTGCGTAATGAGATCAAAATTATAAATCAATGAATCGTTCGAATATCCCCACAGAAGACTGTGCGAAATTCCATGATAGAGAGGGAGAATAAAGTCGGATTGATGTGCAGATTCGAGTAACAACCCGTTTATGGTATCTTTTCCGATTAAATTAAGTAAAGTGGCTATCGTATGCGGACTTCCGAGTTGATAGAGTTGATACAAATCCCCCTCGACAAAGACCCTCTGTGTTTTTATCTCCTTCATTGTATCTACGATTTCCTTCGCAACCGGATATTCGGGATAGTCCTCAATCCTGAAATGATACGGTGCCACACCAAGGTTTTCTTCGCGTCCCAATGGAGGAGAAATAAATGTAGTCTGCCGATCAAATTGCAGACCGACAACCCACCCTAAAATACTCACAACAAGAATCGATATCCCAACACGTATCCACTTCAAAGAGATAAACCGGGGACGTTTTTCATATACCAAATAATAAATACCGAGCAGTGATACGGCAAAATAAAAAATAAGAACAAATGGGGAGGAGCGGTAATAATGAACAGTGATTCCGGGAAAAATACTTGCGATAACACTACTGAATGTCTGTATCAAAACAATCCCGAGAAAAATATTCCTCAGTGCCCTATGTTTCTCATTATTTCGCGAATTGATAAATCCATATATGAAAAATAAAAAAATGATGAGTGATGCAACAAACAGAAAACTGTTCCATATGCTCGCAAACGGTATCGCGGAGTTTTTGTATTGGGAGAGAAGCGAAAAAAACGGGGCAACCAGAGTGGTGAGCATGGGAGGTACATCCATGGTTTGTGGTTTTGCGGATTGGAAAAATCCAAAAACAACGATTGGAATCACAAAAAATAGAACTATAAAACACCCGTATGTGAAAAGAGCACTCTGGGCAAAGAGCCAGTTTTCTTTTCTTCTCGTGGTAAACGCATATACCAGCCACAAAAACACAAGAAAAACGGTTATCATCGGGCTCGAAAGTGGCACCGCAACGAAACAAAGAACGCTCAATGTGATATATACCCTCTTTCCCGTTTCCCTGGTTTTCTCGAGAAATGCAAAAAATAAAATAGAAAATATTATGGCAAGCGAAGAGGTAAAAAGTCCCGCCAGCAGTACGGCCGGTATACCGATGCCGAGTCCCCTGAACACCTGCGGATAAAAAATGTAAAAGAGAGACACAATAATGGAGATCCATCCCATAGATTTATGGACAAACGTGCGTATAAAAAACCAAAACGCAAAAGTAAACGATATCACCACAAGGAAAAGGAGGATTCTCCATGCAAAAAAATCACTCATTCCCTCTCCTCCCAAAAACTTGATAAACGCCCCAAACATATATGGGAGCGGTCCGTAAAAGTGAAAAAGAGAAGATCCACCAAGTTGTCCGACGTCATATCCGCTGATACTACCACCTCCCAGTAACGCGAGAAATTTTCTAAACAGATAAAAATGCGGAACGGTATCCCATCCCGGAAGAATACTGTTCTTATAAATAAAAAGTCCCGCCAGTTTTATTGCGGTTACTGCAGTGACTCCGATGAAAAGTAGTGCCTCAACGGTTGCCGCTTTTAACTTCATGGATTCTATTATATCATAGCATTGTGAAACCATTTGTCTCAATCGTTATTCCCGCATACAACGAAGAGAACCGTATTTTTTCCACGCTCACCTCTCTCTCCGAAAATCTTTCCCATATAAATTTTGAATATGAGGTCATCGTGATAAACGACGGATCGGATGATCAAACACAGGACATCGTTCGATCATTTCAAGCAAAAATAAAAAAAATCGTTGTGATTCAAAATAAGGAAAACAAAGGAAAGGGGTTTTCGATAAAACGGGGAATGCTCGCGTCACATGGAATATGGCGTCTCTTTATGGACGCCGATAATTCAACCCCATTTTCGGAATTTACAAAAATGATTCCCTACACGAACAAGGACTATGCGGTACTCATTGGAAGTCGCAAAATAGAAGGATCGGTCATCTCAACTCCACAACCATGGTACAGAAAAGTTATCGGGCGGGGAGGCAATCTCTTCATTCAATTTCTCTTTTCGCTCGACATTTCCGATACCCATTGCGGTTTTAAATGCTTGAGGGAAGATGTCGCCGAAAAAATATTTTCACAAACAAAAATCGATCGCTGGACATTTGATGATGAAATATTGGTACTCGCGAAAAAAATGGGGTATCCGATAAAGGAAGTTCCGATAGTATGGAATGACGTAAAAAAAAATTCAACGTTCAAAATTTTCGATTATCTCCTATCGCTCATTGATGCTCTGAAAATAAAATACTGGATTTCCGCGGGAAAATATTCTCTATGAAAAAAATAAATTATTTCAACGTAATAAAAGAGTTGAGTTGGGCGGATTTTAAGCTGAAATATTACGGATCAATTTTCGGGTTATTTTGGAGTTTCCTAAAACCGTTTTTTATGTTGATTATCCTCTATGTCGTGTTTCATTCATTCCTTAAAGTCGATGTTGAACATTATACGTGGTTTCTTCTTTTGGGCATTATTTTTTGGAATTTTTTTGCCGATGCGACAAAAGACAGCATGCAGAATATCACCGCAAAGGCGCATATTCTGAAAAACATAAATATTCCCCCATTTGTAATCATTGCAAGTTCGCTCCTCCATTCGTTTTGGACGTTCCTCATCGGTCTCGGTGCGTTTTTTCTTATTATTTTTATATTCGGATTTTCTCCGACGGGGACGATTTTTTTAATCCCCTATTTTATCATGCTCCTCACTTTTTTCACCGTGGGTGTTTCGCTCATTATCGTCCCTCTCTCGGTGCGGTTTAAAGATTTCGGGCATTTATGGGACATATTTCTCCAAATGCTTTTTTGGATCACCCCAATCGTTTATCAACACTTTCTCGTCCCCAAAACATACATAAAATGGTATCTCTTAAATCCACTCGCCCGCATCATTGTCGAGACGCGAACAGTGGTGCTTTATGATAAAATCCCCGAGTCAAAACAGATTCTCATCACCGCGGGAATTGTGATTTCCATATTTATGATCGGGCTCCTCGTGGCAAAGAAATCAAGTCGCTCATTTGTCGAACATTTATGATCACCATTGACAGTATTTCGAAAAAATACAGGATCCCTCATGAAAAAAGAATAACCGTGTTCGAAACATTGGGAGGCTATCTGAGAAATCGGATGGAATATCAGGATTTTTATGCATTAAAAAACATAACCCTTTCTATACAAAAGGGAGAGATAATAGGACTCATCGGAAAAAACGGAAGCGGGAAAACGACACTTCTTAAAATACTCGGCGGAGTACTCTCCCCGACCGAGGGTGTGTTCGCGATAAACGGAAAAGTTGCCCCGTTTTTGAGTTTGGGTGTCGGATTTCATCATGAATTGACCGCGCGGGAAAATTTATACCTCTATGGGGCGATACTTGGAATGTCGCGCAATGAAATAAATGAAAAGCTTCCTGATATCTTTGATTTTGCCGGTGTGGAACGGTTCAAGGATGTAAAATTAAAAAACTTCTCGACGGGGATGATTGGAAGACTCGCATTTTCACTTATGATACAAACCGATCCTGATGTGCTCCTTTTAGATGAGATATTTGCCGTGGGAGACAAAGATTTTATCCCGCAAAGTATCGGAATTCTCGAGAGATATAAAAAAGAGGGGAAAACAATAGTCCTTGCAAGTCATGATTTGGAATTTATCTCAAAATATTGTGATCGGGTTATTTTTCTCGAAAATGGAAATCTCGGGATGTTCGGAAGTGCCGGTGAAGTAATAAAAATGTATCTCGCCTCATAATATGGACTATGAAACCGTGGTGCTTATCCCCACATACAACGGAAAACATCTTTTGAATGACTGTCTCTCTTCAATACAAAATCAGACATATCGGAATTTTAAAATTGTTATCGCCGATGACGCTTCGACCGACGAAACTGGCACATATCTCCAAAACAATTTTCCCGACGTCGACGTCTTTCGATGTGAAATAAACAAAGGATTTGTCGAAACGGTAAATAAGGGAATCACTTATATCCTCAAAAAATATTCTCCGAGATTTATTGCGATACTCAATAACGACACAAGAGCGGACACAAAATGGATTGAATCGCTTGTCGCCCGAATAAAAGAAGGTGCCGACATCGCCGCAGTGACATCAAATATGTTTTTTTATGACCACCCGGAAATTATCAATAGCCAGGGGGGAACCATAGATTGGAATGGCGATGGGTATGATATAAATTTCGGAATGCGCGGAACAAACGGAAAAGAAGAAAGCGGAAAGGTGATTGGGGCGTGTTTTGGAGCTTCATTAATACAAAGTGCCACATTCCGCACAGTGGGACTCCTTGATGAAAGATTTGGGGCTTATTTTGAAGATCTCGATTGGAGTTGGCGAGCAAATATTTTCGGTTATCGCGTCATATTTGAAAAAAATGCGGTTATATATCATAAACACAGCGCAAGTTATCAGAAAATGCCATATAAAAAACTGTTCCTCTGTAAAAAGAATGCGCTTCGCGCAGCGATAAAAAATTATGAGGCGAAAAACCTTCCCCGATATCTCACGTATATTCTCATCGGTTATTGGTTTGCTCTGGTGGGATATTTTCAAAAAAAAAGTGAGCTTTCCTTGCCGAAGAAGTTTGTCTTCGCATCAATACCACTCGGTGCACTCGTCTGGAATCTCATATATCTTCCGAATACTATGAGAGAACGCCAAAATATACAGAAAAACAGAAAAAGTGGCGATGACGCAATTATAGCGCTCGCAGCACAAGACCTGACCCCCGTGCGAATATGGATAAAAAATATCAAAGGAAAATTTTTTATCTGGAAACATTTCATTCCGATTACTGAACACACCAAACACAGAGTGGTTCTCCCATTTTTTAATTTTACAAAACATAGAGTTGCATTGCCTATTGTATATAAAATAAAAAATCTGAACGATCAATTTATGCAGAAAAATCTTTTTGGGAAAGTTCCGTTTTCAGAATCGGTAGATGCCGAAACAATTGATGTTTATTTTGAAACCGTCCTTGCCAATCTCCCTTTTCAGTTTACATTCATAGAAAAAAATGATTTTTTCAAAAATGAGTCATCGTTCATTATTGATGCGTGTATGACGTGTCTTCAATTCTCCTTCTACAAAAATCCGCCAATTTTCCAACAAATCCGCAAAAAAATATCCGACGCATCAATATACCTCAAACAAAATCAAATCGACTGGAATAAAACCGCAATACTGGGAATGCAAGCGAACGCCTCCTCGCAACTCTACTTTTATCTCCGCCTCATCGAGGAATTTAGTGATACAAGATTTCCCAAAAAAATAATACGAGATCTTAAACAAAACGGATCGCGTATACAAAATGTGCTTTTCGATCAGATAAATTTATCCGGGTTTTTTTCTAAAAAGCCGTCTTTTTTTCTCAAATTATATTCCAAGATGTATCTCGAATCGGGATTTTTGAGATATATGACTTCCAAAATGCATGCGTGGCATAATAATGGATTTCAGTCTATAAAAAAGGAGGAAAAGGAAGACGGGGTTTATCCCGTTAGAAATCCATCCCGCCAAGGGCGGGATGGTAACCACTTAGAGCGGTTTATTTCTAACGGGATAAATATTTTCGGCTTTATTGATTCCGAAAGCGGAGTGGGAGAAGCATCGCGCACACTTATCCGGGCAATTGACCGTGGAAATATCCCTTATGCACTTCTGAATAGTGACCGGGCACCGCACCGAAGAAGGGAAACCCAGTTTTCAAAAAAATTCGGGAATGTAAATCCATATCCGATTAATCTCATTGCAATTTATGGCGATATGTTTGGAAGTGAATTGAATCGTTTCGGAAAAGAAAAATTTGAACATCACTATAATATCGCTTATTGGGCATGGGAACTTTCCGCCCTTCCCCCCGAGTGGATTCCCCTTCTCGATACCGTGAATGAGGTATGGACGCCAAGTATATTTTCGGCACATGCGATTCGGAAGGCAAAAAATAATATGCCAATCACCGTCATTCCCCATGCGATTGAAATAAAAAAATGCCCCTATGCACGAAAGCGATTCGGATTACCCGAACATATGTTTCTTTTTCTCTTCATGTTCGATTTTTACAGTATTTTTGAACGAAAAAATCCGCTTGCGGTAATCCGGGCGTTCGTGAGTGCGTTTACGGAAAATGAAAATGTCGCCTTGATAATAAAATGTTCAAACGAGAAAGTTGATCCTGAAAACTTCGAGAAACTGACTCGAGAGGCAAAAAGAAAAAATATCTTTCTCATACATGAATACCTCGAACGGGATGAAATTTCGAGTCTTATAAACGTATGTGATTGTTATGTCTCACTCCACCGTTCGGAAGGATTCGGACTCTCCATTGCCGAGGCAATGGCTCTCCGAAAACCCGTTATTGCAACCGACTATTCCGGAAATGCCGATTTTATGAACGAGGAAAATAGTTTTCCTGTTTCTTATACGCTGATACCCCTTGAACAGGATTATGGTCCTTATAAAATGGGGAATATTTGGGCAAACCCGAACGAAAATGAAGCCACAAAATATATGCGTCTCGTCTTTGATCAGCGGGAGGTTGCCGCGCGAAAAGGAATGTTTGCCGAACGTTATGTTATGGAACATTTAAGTCCGGAAAGTGTTGCATCGTCCATCAAAAAAAGATTGAAGAAAATATTCTGGGAATAAATATAACAAATTTCCCGTAAGTTTACGGGGAATTTGTTATTAATGGTTTTTAATATTTTTGAACCCTTTCTACTTCACAATAAACTTTCCGGTCATCGTGCCCGATTTTGGACACAAATCCCTGCAGGTAAACGTATATTCTCCCACTTTACTGTCCGACGCATCAAATCCGAAAACCGAAGTGGTTCCCTTCTTTACATTCAAATATGTGCCGAGTGGCGCCGCAAATGAAACATCATAATCCGCATCAACCGCGGTCACGCTTATCTGCACCCGTCCCCCCTTTTCTATCACTGTTTCCGCGGGAACGAACGCTCCACCCTCCATCTTTATCTCATACGATCGAATTTCCACATTACTCCCCCCTGGTCCTTTTATTACTTCAACGGGTTTGGTAACTTCCAAGTTTTGAGCTTCTTTTGTCACTTCGTTAAATTCCGGTTGTACTCCACCGAGATTCCCCACTTGAGTTTCCCCATTCGTCACACTGTTTTTTACTCCATTTTCCGGCGATTGTTTTTGTAAAAAATATACTCCCACGACCACTATGACAATAACAAGAATAATCCCTGCAATAAGTCCACCTTTTGTCTTTTTTTGTTCCATATATAAATTTATTTTATGACCTTTCTCCTATTGGGTTTTATATTGATTTTTGTTTTCCGACTTTTTTCTCAAGAAGTGTTATGCGCTCTTTCAATGCCTCATATTCGTGACGATACACGATATTGTCCAATTTTTTCTTAATATCAATAAGTTCCATCTCTATTGCATCAAATCGTCCATCGACAATCCGCAAATGTTCATGTACTTCTTCAAACCGCTCATCCATTCCGTCAAATCGTTTATCAACGCCCTCAAATCCGTTTTGCACCATCACGGCAAGGGTCTCAATGGTAATGTTTTTATTTTTATTCACCATACTTACTTCTTGATATTCATCCGTTAAAAATTCGAATTAAATGCAACGCCGTCGTATGCTGTGTCGACTCCGTTATAAATAAACCCAACATAATCCGTTTTTGCCGGCACCACACTCAAGTTCGGTGCACCAAGCGATCCCCATCGGACGCCCGCCGGCCATGTCACGGTGCGCGATCCTATGCCGTCCTGTTTCAGAATAAGTTTATAATTCGCGCCACTCTGGGGGGTGCTGAATGTGAATGTAACGTTTCCCGTGAGCACGCAATGCTGTGTCTTCCCTGCGCTCCAGTCGATAGTCACCGCTCCCGTGCAGTTTCCTTTTACAACCATATCCGACGTCGAAACGATTGCACTGTCGACATAGCTCTTTGTCACCGCATGATTTGACGCGGTTGGAGTTCCCACAATTAACGGCTGATTAAACCAACCAGTTCCATTTACAGTCAGTGCATAGCTTGGAGTTGATGTGCCAACACCAACACTTCCGGATCCCGATAAAATAACAAAAAACGGACTTGCCTGACTTTCTGAAATTCCAAAATAACCTCCGCTCCCGTGACCCCCATAAAAATCCCACGTGAATCCGGAGAATCCATTCATAACAAAATGACGATTATTTGCATTGGAAGTATTTTTGGAACTCACAATCCCCACCGCCTCCAGTGGATACCCCGGAGTTGTTGTCCCAATACCGACGTTCGCCGCGTTTAAAATTTTCTTTGTTCCCTGTAAATCAAGATCTTTGTCGAACGTAATCGATTGTGCGACGACAAACGTAACCACTCCCAATGTGAGCAACAAGAAAGTGGAGATACCCACCAAAATCGAAGTATTTTTGTCCTCAAAACGCCTCATGGATTATATTATTCATTATACCACAACGAAGTTTTTAAAGTGGAAAGTGAAAAGTCCATAAAGTGAAGAAAAATACGGACTTTTGATTTTCTGCTCTGCCAACTTTCTGGATTTTCAATCTTTCTGCTCTGTGGGTTTTCAACTTTATAGACTTTAAAAACTTTATGGACTTTACGGACTTTATAGACTTTATGAACTTTACAAACTTTGTAGGCTTACAGAAACTTCACCTTATAGTCCACCCGGATTCGGTCAAAAAACGGGGAAGAAAAGCGTGCACCATCTTCCGGCTGAAATGTCGCCCTCCAGAAAAGACGATTATTGTTCGGATCGGGAAAAACAACCGGCTCTCCGATGCGCGCGGGAATCCAACTCACTCCGTCGTTTGAAAGTGCAAATTCAATATTCGATTTTCCCTCGAATACATCAGAATCCACGATAGTCGCCGTCCACACTTCCGCGGGATAATTATTGAGATTAATTGACACAACCCGAGCAAGTGAGGGAACTTTAAATCCTTCATCAACGAATTGCCATAATTCTTCGTTTCCATCATTTGTGAGCGCGTCCGCCTCAAGTGCCGTCGTTCCCCCGCGAACATCGGCGACCGCAAATGAAACCTGGAAAAAATTAGTCCCGAGAACGGATTGCGTAAAATCCATCGATCCGCGAATATCTCCCACATTTCCGTCCTGAAACAATTTTATAAACACCGGTCTTCCCTTGGTCAAACTATAAACATACCATCGCGCATCCACCCCATCCCCCGCACGAAGAATCGCCGGATGAAACCCCCCCGCCATCGCGCGAATACCGAAAAATTTTGAAATATTCTGAAACGGCTTTCCCTCACGTATATGATACGCCTGTCCCTCATACGCCCCGTACAATGCTATCCAATTGTCCTTTGTTCCCCCAAATCCTATTGTTCCCTCATAATCGGAAAGGAACGGAGCGTTTGCTTCTCCGAAGACGCGGGAATATGCCGAACCGTCCGTCGAGGGAGAATAAAAGAATACCCATCCTTCATATTTCTCCTTTTCTTTCGCCGTCACCCCCACAAGCCATTTTTCTCCCAGTGTCCCTATCGACACGTTTTGAACGTTTTTCGATCGCATCTCTCGTGGGAGAGAAATTTCCCCTCCGTTGTAAAAAAGTCCGAGCCCGCGCTGTTCGAGACACGAAGAACCGATGCATCGGCGGTCAATTCCGTTGTCATTCTTTTTCAAAAATCTTTCCTGCTGAATGTGCGCTCCGTCCAACTTTCGCCAGGTAAAATTCGGCTCGAGAGTAAATGCGGTGATGACTTTGTCGTGATACATATTCGTTCTCGACACATCGAGCCACCCCACTCCGGAAAACAAATCGGTAAAACTCGATGAAATGAGATTTTGGGGAAGTGTTTGCGGTTTTTCCTGATTTTTAAGCACTTCAAAAAACGGTTTTGTAATTTTTTCGAAAAACGATGGAATCTCTTCCGAAATAGTCACGGGGGGAGGGGTTGTTTGCAGTACCTGTGGTGCGGGCGTCTCCGGAGTCTTCCGTAACATCTCGAGCTGTGTCACAAATCGATTTCTGATAAACATCTCAATCCAATCCCGCAATATTCCCCCACCGCTCGTGACCAATACAAAAAGCACGATACCCAAAAAAAAGCCGAATAAGCCAACCCCGAATCGCTTCAACAATAATAACCGTCTCTCGTGAACCACCTCATCGGAGGTGATATACACTTGTGGCTTTTTTTTCTTTTCCGGAGCCTCTTTAAAATCTTTTTTAAGCATTGATAAAATTTCGATTTCCGAATTTCGAATAAATTTTTATTTGTCTAATTCTCTATTTTTCATAGTAGAAATAATTTTCCCAAAGATAAAGGTAAGCTCTTGGGTTTCCTTAAAGAGAATTTCGCCCTCTTTATCTTTTTCGGGAACTGCCTTTTTATCATTCTCAACTAATGTCCGGTTTCTTGAGCCTCTTTTTTGCAAATATGTATTTTATTTCTAAAATCTTTCCGCGAACTTGCTCCGTTTGCTTCTTGATAGTTTGCGCCAACACTTGTTGCTGATCGAATAATTTGTGAAATAAGCGGTCTTGTAATGGCACTTTCTTTTAATGGTTTACAAAACTCAATAACGTTTTCACCAAAAACCGCCGTTCTTTCTTCCAAATCGAAGTGTTTTTTTTCGTTCATCTTTTAAATCTAATTTTATTCGAAATTAAAAAAATCAAAACTCTTTTCCCCCCCTTCCCTTTTATTAGTAATCTCATAATTGTCTTGTCTCTAATGCTCTCGACTTTCCGGACTTTCAATCTTTCTGCTCCGTGGATTTTCAACTTTTGACTTTACGGACTTTACAAACTTTATGGACTATTCTCTTCCCATTTATTATAACAAAAAAACGAGTCCCTCACAGACTCGTTTTTTTGTTTCGTTCAGTAATGCTCCTTCGCTTACTCACGGCAAAAGTGCGCTATCAAACGTTATGCATCACATTATATCATACGTCTCCGGAATTTCAATCCGAAAAACGTAATTATCGCTAATCCGTGATTGTCTTTCTGCTCTCTCATTAGTAATTACCTGCCTGCCGGTAGGCATGGGTTATTGGTAATTTTGTAATTGTCTTCTCTCTTCTCCATACTTACTACTTAATACCCCTTCTGTTCTGCCTCACTCGTAGTTAGTTATTTTTATTAATCACCTTACAATGGAAAAGCGCGAAATTCTTCGCGCTTTTCCCCTCTTTCATTAGTTTTTATCTCTTTTCTCTGCTCTGTCAACTTTCTGGACTTTCAATCTTTCTGCTCTGTGGATTCTCAACTTTATAGACTTTAAAAACTTTATGAACTTTCTAGACTCTTTACTCTGTCGACTTTACGAACTTTACAAACTTTATGAACTTTATGAACTTTATGGACTTCGTAGACTTACTGCACAATCATTTTTCCCGTTTCACCACGTCCCGCATGTCCCGGGACATTGCACATGAATGAATATTCACCTCTTGCCGGTGCATTGAAGGTAATCGCGCGGGTTTCTCCCGGCGCAACACCGATTGCAATCGCGGAAAGCGATGCATCATCGAATGCAAACACATGGGTCTGGTTGTCGGTCGCGGTCACACTCAAGGTAACCGGATTCCCCGCTTTCACCGTAAATTGGTTTGGCGAATACCCCGATGAAGACACATTCAATTTGATTGTTGCGGAAGGAAGTGCTTCCGGTGATGTCGGATTTGACTGTTGTGGCGCCTGCGGAGTTCCCGGAATGACATCATTCTGCACAGGCTTTCCTTCGGGGGTTACCACTTCACCGGTCGAGGTGGAAATCGGACTTGTTCCCGGTGCCGCCACCACTCCCTTTTCGGTCACGGTTCCCTGGTTGGTCTTCTCACCCACCGCTCCCTGCTCAACTGTCGGCTTCGTTCCTGCTCCGCTCATAAGCGCATACACAACGATTGCGACGACAATCACCGCAACCACTATATACACGATAATATTCTTTTTGTTGCTTGTATCCATTTTTTTGTATTTACCCCGTAGTGAAAACTCAATAAATTTCTTTATAAATATATTCCTTAATTCTCCGCTTAAAAAATCTATTCCCTTGTGTGGTCTTCAAATATTTTTCTCTTCTTGTGGCATCATTCCTATCGAGACATGCCTCATAATATATGAGCACCCAAGGAATATATTTTTTTGTTGAAATGTTTTTTCCACAATTATGTTCTCCTACACGCTTTCTTAAATCATTGGTATATCCTATGTAATGTCTTCGATATTTTCTACTTTCAAGTACATATACATAGTAGAACATAATTGTGGAATTGAGTTTCTACTACAGGGTTAATTATTCGACTTTTTTTATGTTACTTTCATTATACCACAACGAAGTTTTTAAAGTGGAAGGTGAAAAGTCCATAAAGTGAAGAAAAATACGAACTTTTGATTTTCTGCTCTGCCAACGTTCTGGATTTTCAATCTTTCTGCTCTGTCGACTTTATAAACTTTACAATCTTTCTGCTCTGTGGGTTTTCAACTTTATAGACTTTAAAAACTTCATAAACTTTACAAACTTTCTGGACTCTTCACTCTGTCGACTTTACAAACTTTACAAACTTTACAAACTTTTTGGACTTTATGGACTTTACAAACTTTATGGACTTTACAAACTTTTTGGATTCTTCACTCTGTCGACTTTACGAACTTTACAAACTTTACAAACTTTATAGGCTTTTCTACTTCACAATGATTCCCGCCTTCTCGCTCTGATCTTTCGCGTATGTCGGCCACTGTTCCCAATCCACCCGCTTCCCCACCAACCGATATGAAAACTCGATTCCGTCATTAGTAATTAGTAATTGGTTATTAGTAATTGTATTAAAGATAATCTTATTATCTTTAATAGTGTATGCAATTGGCATCGGCACACCATACGCGGTCGCCATCACCTCCACATTGTCTTTTGAAAAATCAATCGCGTGGTACCAGACCCACAAGTCGCTCCCTCGTTTTACGTCATTAAAATCAATGACGTATTGATACTCGGTAGCTCCAATTTCCAAATCATGTCCCTTCGGGACATCTCCCGTAGGGAGACAATTTCCAAGTTCCAAATAATTTTCAAAATCCGAATCCTCTGAATTGCTTCTATTACTTTGATTTTGATCTTTGATATTTATTTGACATTTGTTATTTGTCATTTGGGACTTGCGAGGAATCATTGTCGCTCTGCCAACGTATTCCTCGCGGACTCCTCCCGCGATTGCCGACGCGTAGGTCGAATATTTTGATCCCTCAATTTCATACAACGGGTCGAGTGTCGTTACGGATAATTTACCCACTCCGGAAATATTTCTCCCATTCATATTCAAATTCGAATATGCCGCTCCGCCAAACCAGATATTTCCACTCAGTGTCGATGTTCCCGAAACGGTGAGTGTCGTGAAACTGCCGGCAGTGCTTCCCGAGAGAATTGAATCCACATATGATTTCGTCACCGCGTGGTTATTTGCGGTCGGAGTTCCCACTACAACCGGCTGATTAAACCAACCTGTTCCGTTCACGGTCAGCGCATAACTCGGCGTCGTCGTCGCGACACCAACATTGCCGTTCGTTGCTGAATAATATAGCGAATTGGCGGTTAATCCAATTTGAACATCCTGAGGACTATTGGAATTTATTAACAATCTTGCACCGGTTCCGTAACTGTCGATATACGGCCAATCCCCACCCATTTTCAGATATTTATCTCCTTGATCGGAACTGATTTTGATTCCTCCGGCCGAAGCACCCGCATGCATTACTTCCAAATTTGTTCCCGGACCTATCGTCCCGATTCCGACGTTGCCGGTTGTTTGTATTACAATTGGCGGCGTTCCCGATTCCGCATTTCTGAACCACAAAGCACCGGACAAATAATCACTCTGATTGCCAATTTGCCAAATATTTGTTCCGCTTTTCGATTCAAAGGTTCCCTGTTTCCCTATATTTGCACTTACCGTGATGAAACTATTGGAACCTCCGTTATCAACTTGTAATTTATATCCCGGATTTGTCGTCCCGATGCCGACATTCTGCGTCGTGCTTGTGAGATACACGAGTCCTCCATTTGTCGTCCACTGCCCCGATCCGGTGAACATGGAATCGACATACGATTTTGTAGTTGCATGCGTTGCCGCGGTTGGAGTGCCGACCACAATCGGTTGTGCAAATTGTGCGGTGCCCACGACATCGAGTTTATAGGATGGGGTCGTGGTTGCAATACCGACGTTGCCGCTCCTTAAAATTGCCATGGGAGCAGTCCACGCTGAACCGCTCCAAATATCAAAATTTAAATTATCAGATGCGTCCATTCTTAATCCAGCAACTTGCCCCGTTCCTGTTCTAAAATAATAATTAGCACCACTCCCAAGAGCTCCACTATAATTTGCCTCAATTTGACCATTGACCGTCAATTTTACTCCCGGACTTGTTGTCCCGATACCGACGTTGCCATCACTGGTAACCACCATCTTACTTGTACTCCCAACCTGCAAATCCATTAATCTTTTATTGGCGCCAGTTGCCGCGGTTTCAGTGACATTCACCTGCAACGCCGTATAATCGCCCGTTGCCGTTCCAGTCTGATTAATCTTTGGATTAATATTCATTGCTACAAATTTTGCATTACCACTGGTAGGGGCAAAACTAAACCAACCGGAACCATTACCACCTACATTAAGCAACTCACTTGTACCGGATGTTTGTGTCCACGCATTTTGGCCATCAATAAGAATCGCCGTTTCGCTGTTAATATTAGAGACTCCATTGTTACTTATCCTAAGCACCTTACCATTTGCACCAGTGGGAGTAGCAACAATTTGGTTAAAATATCCGTGATTTACATTGAAGGAAATGTCGCCGTTGGAACCGACAATTTGAAATTTATTATTTGGACTTGTTGTCCCAATTCCGACACTCTGCGTGGTACTCGTGAGATACACGATCCCTCCATTCGTCGTCCATTGTCCGGATCCGGTGAACATGGAATCAACATATGATTTCGTGGTTGCGTGATTTGTTGCGGTCGGGGTTCCCACGATAACCGGTTGTGAAAATTGTGCGGTGCCCACGACATCGAGTTTGTATGATGGAGTCGTGGTTGCGATTCCGACGTTGCCGGAAGAATTAATACTCATTCGATAATTACCGTTAGATACAAACTGCAAATCATTTGTTGCTGAATAAATCTCATTATTATTATTACCCCACGACAATGCAGAGCCATAAGCAATATTTAATCCACCATTTACATCAAGTTTTTGGGTGGGTGTCGCTGTCCCAATCCCGACATTGCCATTTCCGAGAATTGTGACTTTTGCATTATCATTTACATCTCTAAACTCAGCAATTTTATTTGTAGCATCACTACCAGCTCTTACCTGAAGTCCGTAACCAGCTGTTACATGACTATTGTAAATTTTTGTTGCCCATACCCCGCCAGTTGATTCAGCTATATCTAATTTAAATCCCGGATTCGTCGTTCCGATGCCCACATTCTGCGTTGTCGAAGTGAGATACACCACTCCTCCGTTTGTCGTCCACTGCCCGGATCCGGTGAACATTGAATCGACATACGATTTTGTGGTTGCGTGATTCGTTGCGGTCGGAGTGCCGACAACAATCGGCTGTGAAAATTGTGCGGTGCCCACGACATCGAGTTTGTATGATGGAGTGGTGGTCGCAATCCCGACGTTGCCACCACTCCCTAGTATTGTCATAAGAAACGAGCCATTACCAACATTGTTATTCACAAAATTTGCATGAGTATCAGATACAATGTAAAAATTTCCGGCACTATCAAAAGTAAAAGAGGCACCAGAGGTTCCAGCCACTAAGGCGGCTGCTTTTCCTGAAGCACCGGTATTAATTACAGCCATAGTTGGAGTTAATGCACTTACTCCAGTTGAAAATCTAAAATCAGTCACGCCACTAACTGCATTAAATATAGAGGATGGCGCCGTCGTCCCGATTCCAACATTTCCATTTTTATCAATTCTCATCCGTTCAGAAGGATATGTTGTTAATGGAGTCGGATTGGTAAAAAATGCTAACCCTGTTGCTTCTCGCAA
>JAKANR010000050.1 GCA_021823645.1 bacterium | reverse complement strand
TATTTTTTTTATTACTTCATCCGAAGACACTCTCCACTCCCTCTCGTGAAACAACATACTCGGCGGAGTACGCAATCCCCCGTCCTGAAATACCCGAAGTGAAAGAAATTTATTCATTCCGAGCGCACTCGAGGACGCATTCGATCCGGTATACGGAATTTTATGCAAATCCAAAATGCCCTGCACGGTCCCATCTTCTCCGTATGTGCCATGCAGTGCGATAAATGCGCAATCCGAAAATCGTTTTACTTCCTCGGGAGGGATCGTCCACGATCCGTCTTTCTGTATAATGACACGTACGGGTTCGTATTTGGTGCGATCTAAATGGGAAAACACCATTTCTCCGCTCTTCAAAGAGACCTCGTGTTCCAACGAAGGTCCTCCCATCAGCACGGCGACACAAAGTGGTTTCTTTGCCATAGGTACATTAACTTTAACAAATTAAAACCGGGGGGGCAAAATAAGTACGCGTAATTTATTTCATTGCGGTCTGTGTAGTTTCGATAAATTTCAGAGGGTCAATACTTGTTCCGTTCACGTTGACGGAGAGATGAAAGTGGGGGGCGATTGAATATCCCGTATTTCCCGAATATCCGATGATTTGTCCTTTTGTTATACGATCCCCCGGCGATACCGAAAAGCGATCGAGGTGGAGGGACATTGAAAAAATGTGCGCACCATGATCGATAACAATCGTATTTCCGTAATTAATCAACCGCGTTGCCATAGTGACTACCCCATCGTTAATCGCATAAACGGGTGTGCCGGGTGTGGCTTCGAGATCGGTGCCCAAGTGCTGTAATACCGTCTTTCCGCTCTTCCGATAATTTCCGAATGCGCCCACATTCACGATTTTTTCAAGCGGATACCCGAATGATTTTGTGAAATAGGGTTTGTTCGACGGATGGGCAAGTGCGCCGATTAAAGCGGGTGTATCGTTCGTCGCCAAATTCGAACCGATGGTATTCGAAGTGAATCCGCTGTTTTTCAGTTGGTCGGTCACCACGAGTTTCGTAACGGGAAATTTTGCATTTTTAATCGTAACCGGAATTTTCACCGCGGGTTCTCTGTTTACCGCAATCGTTGCGCGATATCTCATTGGCGTCGCTTTCGCGGGAGCACTGTAAAAACCGAGAAAAGAATCATTATACGGAAAGAGCCAAAGTCTTCGGCTTCCCACCCATGCGGAAATCGTTGATGTTCCCGAAAAAACGGTCGGAGTCACTTTTATAACCAGAGTTTCTCCCTGCATAATCGTCTTCGGCTGGATTTCAATAATCGCCCTCCCCGCTCCCGAAACAAAAATAGGGAGGAAAAAGGAAAACAATAAAACCGAAAAGAATAGCCTTTTCATTGTTCTTACTATACCAAAAATCCCACAATATGCATGTGGGATTTTAGAATCATGGAGTTTAGAAATTTTGCGGGCGACGAGGGAATCCCCATAATCAATCTCGGCGGTGTTTCTTGAACTAAATTCGGACATTTTTTGAGCAAAACTTCCAACAAGGAAGTCAGCCTCGCCGTTACTCGAAAACTTCGCCACCTAAAAATTATTATAAGCGCTTAGTTGGAAAACATCCTGAACATCCAGCCAAATAAACTAAATCCTTTCTGCGCCGTTCCCAGTGAATTTTCAATTTCCAAATTTGCTTGTTCCAGTGTTTTAATTTGCTCGGTCAAAGTCTGCTGATCGCCCTGATTGGCAAGCTGATTTTTAACTTCGTTCAACTGCTTGATCTGCTCTTTGTTCTGTTCCAGGATTTTTTTAGCGTTGTTTATCTCACCATAATTCGGCCCGACAAAAAATTTGGCAAAACCGCTTCGACTTTGGACTTTTTGTAAACTGGATTCCAGTTTTTCCTGATTTTGAGTTTGGGTTTGAGCGATGGTTTTCACTTGCTGTCCGATTCCGCCGTTTCTATCCGCCACTTGCAACATTTCTTGCACAGCATTGGCTACCTTACTTCTTCTTTGCTCTGCCACAGCCGAACCTGATTTATTTCCGGCTTGAGTTCCTTGTTGTTCACTGGTTTGAATTTTGTTTTCCTCGCCCTGATTTTTCACTTGGTTTTGATTTTGAACCTGATTGCCCGTTCCTGTTCCGTCCTGCAACTGTTGTTCTGTCTGCTGTTGAGTTTGCGTTCCCGCGCCAGGTCCGGCGTTTGTCCCCACCTGAACCTGCTCGCCATTTTGCGTTTTAGTTTGACTTGTTTCGCCCTGATTGGCGGTTTGAGTTTGTTGTTTAACTTGACTGCCTGTTCCCATTCCGCTATTGCCGTTTTGACCCACAGCATAGGCACTGCCAGCGAGAGCGAGTGTTATCGCCAATACGCCAACAATTAAAATTTTGTTTTTCATAATGTTTATATTACGTTAATGATTATTTGGGCTTGTTAAGATATTCGACCTTTTTATTTTACGTAGACATTTTTTTCGGCGAAATTATTTGAAAAATCCGAAATGGCTTGCCACCGTAATATAAATTA
This sequence comes from bacterium, assembly GCA_021823645.1. GTDB lineage: Bacteria > Patescibacteriota > Minisyncoccia > UBA6257 > GWB1-50-10 > JAKANR01. Next base: position 2,848 of record JAKANR010000050.1, on the reverse strand, counting down.
ACGCAAGCACGAAAAATATCGCAAGTCCCACAAAAATTGCATTATGGGAACCAATCTTCGGCGAAAGGTACGCGACGGCAAGCATATACGGCACCCACGATACGAGGGTCCCGACCAATACCCATTTTGCGTGTTGGCTAACCGCCTCACTTCCTTGAGTTTGACCGATGAAAAAATATGCGACCAGAGTAAATACGGGGATAAGCGTGGCAAGACCCGATAGTATCCTGTGTCCGCTTTCTTCAAGCGCCACAATGATCGTGGTGAACAGCCCGCCGGTTATAAAATAAATGATAAAGTTTGATATGTTCATAAAGATTGTATGTAAGTCGTGATAACTCCCAAATCTGACCACTATATTCTACTTCACGCTCGGCAACATCTTTCAATTTCGCTGAATGTAAAACGTGGCGGGGGCACTAGGATTCGAACCCAGAAGTCAGGATTTGGAGTCCCGCAGTTTACCATTGAGCTTATGCCCCCAACATTCTTTATTTTATACTAAAACTTCGATAAAAAGGAAATCCCCCGACCGCGGGGGAATTTCTTATTTCTTCGATTCTTTGTGGAGAGTGTGTTTTTTGCACCAGTCACAGTATTTCTTAAACTCGATTTTGCGCTCAACCGTTTTCTTATTTTTGTGCTTGATATAATTGATGCGCTTGCACGTTCCGCAACGAAGCTTTATTAAACTTTCGGTAAATTTTCCTTCTGCCATAGTGATTTTGTAATACTGTAAACTTAAAACAAAACACGGAAAAAGTAAAGGGTTATTCTCTTTCAGAAAACATATCAATTGGGTTTATTCCTGATTTTTGATTCTCCGATTTTATATTTTTTAATATTCCCATACCGTGGTCCTCCGACTCCTTTATCTCTTGGAGCATCTTTCTGGTAACAAAATATACCTGGACCCCATTTTCCATCATAGCAACCAACCCAGACGGAAAATATTTTTTTTCTATCGGTGTAACAGAATCCACACTTATCCATTCGGACATTCCCATTCCAATTTCTTCATCACATTTGAATGATCCACCCGGAAATACATAGATAAATCCACCCTTGTCTTCTTTTTTAAATCTTTTCTCATCGCCACATACTATATAATATACGTCATTATATTTTCCTTTATCACTCCAACTATCATCCGAACGCGGAGATAAAAACATTGATGCAAAAGCAATATCCGGCGTCGCAAAAACAACATCGTTCTCTTTCTCCTCTCTTTTATGTTCTCCTTTTGGATTTACCACTTCTACATCAAAAGCAGAACCGTGGTATAAAAATTCCGGCTTTTCTTTTTTCTCCTGGAATTCCGGGGTTATTCTTTTTTCCAAGTTCATGATAATTCAAACTATTTTTCCTAACCCCTAACACTCTAACTTACTATCCCCTATCTATGAGCCAATGGTCGGATTTTCCGCCCAAGGCGGATCCGCCTTTGGCGGAGAACCGACGACCTACTCCTTCGCTTTCACCTACTTTGAGCCAATGGTCGGATTTGAACCGACGACCTACTCCTTCGCTTTCACCTCTTTTTTTGTCTTCCATACATATTGAAGAGGGCTAGACTGTATCTTCTCCGACATTATATTGGAGCCCTTGTCAGTCGTTCGGGCCGATATATCGGCCACGGTCTGAACTTTGTATTAAGTCTTTAACCGTAATTCGGGATTCACTATGACGTTGCCACCATAGTGGGCAAAACGTGCGGTTTACCATGGAGTTGCTCTACCAACTGAGCTACATTGGCGTTCTAAAATTTTTAAGCGCGTATATTCTCTATTTCCTGAATCAACGCATTTCTAAGTTTCTTATTATGTACGTAAACTGTCAATACTCCGTACTTCATTTTCTTTTTGTACGTGCCCCTTCCCCGCGACGGTGTCACCACGATTGTTTTTTGAAACTGTGTCTTTTTTATATTTAACTTTTTTGACCAAAATAAAACCGCCTCATTTGGAGATGTGTCAGAAAAAATTTGCAACCCAAAATGAATTTTTTCTCTTTTTATTCCGTATATTTTTTCGAGATATCGAATAAAGACCCTTAAAAGATCCGGATCGGTGTTTCCCACCCGGACAGAATCGGAACTTGCTTTTGTTCCCTCTCCCCAATAAATCCCGAGTCCCAATCCAACCAAAATCCCCTCGGTTACCGTTTGTGGCGGATGAAATAAAAACGGATCGCCGTCCGGGTTTCTTTTTATATATGTCGCATCACTTTTTGACCGCCGGAGAATCTTATATTTTCCCATCCAATAAGTGACTTTATGAAGAGAAATATGGAGTATCTCCGCTATCTCTTTCATTGATTTCCCGTTTTTGAGATATAAATCGGAAAGGGTCTGTTTTGAAATTACATCCGTATTTTTTCTGAACTTTCTCGTATTTTCTTTTGCGTGCTTCTCACTATACGTCTGCAAAAAGCGGATCTGCGCTTCTCGCGTTTCCTCTTCGCTCTTTTTTCTAAAATGCATGTTTCCACTCATGTTTTGTTCATTATATCACGATTGGTAGAGCTACATACTAATATGTTGTTGCTCTACCAATCGGAAAGATAATACATTTGTTATAAAACACACACCGTATTCATAACAATGTGTGTGTTTTTTCTAAAATCCGGAGCCACCTCTCGGATTTGAACCGAGGACCCACGCTTTACAAAAGCGTTGCTCTACCGCTGAGCTAAGGTGGCGACAAAAAAATAATACTTGAATACAAAGAACAATTCAATGACTCCACACGAATCAAAATCCCGCCCCTCCATGGAGGGGCGGGATTAATTTATTTTTTCTTTTTTCTCAAAAATGCGGGGATTTCCCACGGTTCCTGTTCTCCAATTT
>JAKANR010000049.1 GCA_021823645.1 bacterium | reverse complement strand
TAATTGGCGACATAACCTTTCGGGAGCGCCGGAACTTTTCTGGCCGGTCGCACTATTTTTTGCAATAGGAATTATAATCGGAATAACTTCATTATTCCGAAATTCTGATTTACAAAATTCAAATTTCGAATCAAGGCAGAATAACCGAATTCAGAAATTTAAAAATTCAAGTTTTATTCGAAATTTTCCACCAAAGGCGGATCAGCCTTGGGCTGAAAAATTCAAAATTCAAAATTTCCAAAGTATTTTTCCATTCCTCATTCTTTTCGCATGGTTGATAATTACCGCATTACCAGTAGTAATCTCCAACGAGGGTATCCCCCACGCCCTTCGTTCAATTCTCATGATTCCCCCCGCAATGATACTCGCGGGAGTTGGCGCGGTGCTTCTATACGATTGGATAAGAAGTAAAAATATCCCGCAAAAATTTCTTTTCACCTTCGGGATGTTGCTGTTCCTTCTCATTGCGCTTCATACCTATTACACCTATTTCATTCTTTGGGCGCAAAATCGGGAGACCGCGAATGCATTCTCATCTTCTTCGATGGATATGGGAAAGATGCTGAATTCACTTCCGAAAGAAATCCCGAAATATGTCATCGTGAATGCGGGAGGCACTCTTGTGCGAGGTATTCCCATGCCTTCGCAAACGGTTATGTATCTCACCGACAGTTTTACCCCGGAGAAACAAAAAGAAAAAAATATTTTCTACATCACTCCGGACAAGAAAAACAACATTCCCGCGGGAAGTTTTGTTGTGGAGTTGAACTAAAAGGATACGAAAAAATTTTCTCCGCTAAAGTCCCTGTATGCGGATGGATCCTTTGTTTGTCGTCGCATCCACATTTGTTGAACTCGAATATTGCGTATTCGGAAGTGTGAGAGGACCGTCAATCCCCGAACCCCCCGACCAATCGGTTTGATGAAATACTTTATTTTCCCAACGAGTGATATAATCGCCAAGCTCCATATTATTTGATGTTCCCCGATCATTCCACTCGACTCGCGATGTCAATCTCTGTGTTATCGGATCGGAAATGGATCCGCCGACACACGGCTCGGTGCTCACAATCGTACTCGACGAATCGTTTGAACGACACACATTTTCAACCGTAAAAAACGAGGAAAATGGTTTACTATCGTAAAGATTTTTTACTTCCGTCGCGGACAGTGCGCGATTATAAATACGCACATCATCCATTATTCCGCTAAATTTTTCGTTATTTACATTATCACCGAGTCGTAATGTATTATTTCCGGCGATATAAGTTCCTGTCGAGCTCGCAATCAAAATTCCATTTAAATACATATTCCCTTGCTGATTATTATAAGTTACAACGAGGTTATTCAATTTATTCAAAACAAGGTTAGAGGAGCCACTTAGTAATATCGTTCCTCCACTCTGAGACGTCCAAAATAATGGCTGTCCGGAGCCTCCGAAACCAAAACGGTATCCACTTGTTAAATAATTTTCTAAACGCATAATACCCCGCCGCCAGGTTGTACTGAATGTATCTGGATTAATCCATACAGAAATAGAAAATGTTCCATTTGTAACAAAATTAATAGTTGATGTTGCAGCTATATCAACGGTATTCGTCCCGTTAAAACTCAGACAATATCCGACTTGGCACGTTGAGGTCGCCCGTGTCGGACTATTCATGAGCGTCCCGTTATTCCCGTTTCCGCTCATATCGTATGCGATGGTTCCGGTCGCCTCATCAAATCCCCATCTCCCCACCAACCCATTTGTCACATCCCTGCTTAATACACCCTCCTTCCCTCCTATGGTATAAAATATTGTTCCTGATGAATTCAAAAAATACGAGGCACTACTTCCTTTGGTAAGACCATAAATATTTTGCCAATTTGCGCTCGCATACGAACGCACCTCATCAAGCGCTTGTCGCACGATACCGGAAGCGGATTGCAGATTATCGTTCGAGGTTGTCGATTTCAGAATAAATCCAACCCCCAAACTCGCTCCCCCGATCAAAATCGCCCCAATCGTAAGTCCCACAAGCACCTCAATCAGTGATTGTCCCGCGTTCATTTTTATGTCGGCTTTCATAAATCTCATACACTCATTATATAATAAAAATATATAAGCACTGTTATGCTATAGCATAACAGTTAATAGGACACATAAATTCTCCCATATTTTGTACGAACTGATCTTTTATGATCTCCTTGTTTTATGCGTACAGGAGAAGGGTTGTGCGTTGAATTCCGTTTTTCTTTTCTACTTCTCTCTGAATAACTTCTATAACCATTTTCATCTATACCCTTCCTAACAGCATTAATCGTCTGAAGTGAAACGAAAAATTCTTTACTTATTTCTCGATAACTTTTTCCAGAAAGAATGCCTTTCAATGCGGCGGCGCGTACCACCAGGTCATTTTGTTCATCTAAAGTAATAAGTAATTGCAATAATTTTTTTGATTTCAATATCTTTTGCCGACAGAAATTTTTCCATTCATTGCGGGAAGAAAAACTACTTATTGGCGGAATTGTTGCGGATATTTCTTTCAATATATATGACTCATTTTTTCCTCTGTTCATATAAATTCTATTCTATATACCTTATTTCATACTGTTATGCTATAGCATAACACCTTCTTATTATACCATCTATAATAAATATTTAATCTTTTAAAATTCTATACAGAGATAAAAAAATAATATGACAAAGAGAGAGTTAAAAACAACTCCATATCAATCTTTTTATCTTAAATCATTATACATCTGCAGGATTTCGGTCGCGGACAGTGCGCGATTGTAGATACGAACGTTATCAATCTGACCGTTAAATGGGGCTGTCGTTATTCTATCTGTGCCAATTTTTAAATTATCAACCAATCCATTAGCAATTTTATTTCCAACACTCGTTTTATTTGTTTGATAAACAAGTAATCCATTTATGTAAAATTTTATATGGTTTGATGACGCATTTCCGTCAAAAGTGGCGACAACATATTGCCATTGCCCCACTGAAAGTCCCAGAGAATTCACTATATAACTAGGCGGATAATCCGAATCTCCTTGCAACTTTAAATGGAGAGCTATTCCCGTTCCATACGTATCAAAAACCCACGTGTGAGAGGTTGGATCATTCCAACTTGTGATTATTGATGACCATTGAACAGGAAGAGTGGTCGGCTTTATCCAAGCACTCCACGTTGCTGAAGACGCTCCGTAGAGCACATCTTTTTTCCCCATGTCTACAAAATTATTACTTCCATTGAACCCCATACACCCCCCCTCCTTACAATTTACACTTGTCTGCCACGTCGGTGTATTATAGAGCGTTCCGTTATTTCCGTATCCCGAATTATCATACGCAATCGTCGAGGTTCCTTCGTCAAAGTGCCAATATCCCACAAGCCCATCCTCTTTTCGTGTTGTGACCTTTCCGAACGGGTTCACAATAATATCACTGACCGTGGAGCCTGCGGTGCCGGCAAGGAGCGTAATAATTTGGTTTTGGGACAATTCACCTGTAATCGGGGAGAAAATAACATCAATATCTTTCCCCACGGCGGGATTTCCAAAATTTACTCCCGTGCGCAGTTTATACGTTTGATCCGCCGTCGAGGAAGCGAACGAAAGTCCGCTCCACGTACGAAACACCTGTCCGCTTGAGGTGGAATTCGAAAAACGAACGGCCCATTGTTTTCCGTTTTTTTGAGTTACCGACATTTCCTGCGTGTTTCGGAGCACCGCCGTTATTTCTCCCGTCGCAAGTTTCAAGTTTTGCGATGCGCTATATTTGTATAAAATCAAAAATCCGCCAACCGACACGATCGCGGAAATCGCAACCACAACAATAAGTTCAATGAGCGTGAAACCTGCCGTCCAGCCCCCTAAATTCTTTTCTCTGCAAAAAGACTTAATAACCCTACTGAATAGATTTTTATAACCAAACCAAAAAATTTTGGAAATAAAGGGGGCTGGACGAGCACCCCGCCCTCTAAATCCTTTTTTTAAGTGACCGCCACGCACCTCCATATTGTTTAAGTTTAAATTCTCTCATTCTAGCTCCCTTTTCATTATCATACGCTTCATAATACGAGAGTACAAAACCATCAAGATCTTTTTTATGTTCTTTTATTCGACGTTTAAGATCTTTAGTATAACCAATGTATATTTTGTTTTTTATTTGATGTTTTAAAAAATAGACATAATGCATAAAGAGGGCGGGGTTAAGGTTTTGTTATTAAAATTTTTCGCACACATGCTCAAATTTTAGACAAAGCCCTTAAAACTGCACGGTAAGCTGATAAATCGGAACAACGATTGCGAGCGCAATGACTCCGATGATGAGACCGATACCAAGCAACATAATCGGTTCGAGAAACGCGACGAGCGTCTTTAGAGAACTGTCGATTTCCGCCGCATAAAAATCTCCGAGTGTCGCAAGCACCTCCTCAATGTGTCCGGCTTTTTCGGAAATTGCGATGAGGTTCACCACTGTTTTCGGAAAATACGGCTCACGCTTAAATGCCTCTCCGACGGTCAATCCTTTTGCAAGCCCGTCGCGCGAAATACGGACAAGCGCTTCCTTCAATTGAAACTGTGTGATTGAATCGGCGGTGATTTCAAGTGCGTCCGTGAGTGGCATTCCCGCCTTGATAAGCGTGCTTAAGGTCGCGGAAAATCTTTGAATCGCCATTTTTTTTGTTACGTCGCGCACAAGCGGAAGATTCGAAAAAATACTCACCATAACACGTTTGAACACAAGCGAGGTTTTATACAATACCACAAGAATTGCTATCACGATCGCAATTCCCACGAGCACATACACCCCGAATTTTCCGAGAAAGAGACCGATTGCAAAAACGATTTTCGAAAAAAGTGGCGGTTCGAATCCGCTCTCGGAAAATACTTTCGCGATTTTCGGAAGCGCAAAGACCACCAAAAAAATGAGGATAAGCACGGATGCACCGAGAAGAATCACGGGATAAAACAATGCCCCCTTCACCTGATCGCGAAGCGTTTTTTCTTTTGTGAGGGAAGAGCTTAAATTGTCAAAAATATATTCCAAATTTCCCGCCGCTTCCCCGGCTTTTACGGAATTGATATATACCTGGCTGAATGTCTTCGGATATCGCGCAAACGCGGCCCAAAACGGCTGTCCTTTTTCGAGATTTGATCGCACCTCAAGAAGAAACCCTCTCACTGCCGGTTTTGAAAAATCGTCGATCAGAATATTGATTGCCTGAAGCAATCCCGTTCCGATCTTCAACATGAGCGCCAAATATTTCGATATGAACACCTGGTCGGTGAGTGATATCTTGGAACCGAAAATTTCCTTTCGTCCGGTTTGTGCGGCTTTTGAAACCGCCTTCACGCTTACCGGTTTAAACCCTTGGGAAG
>JAKANR010000048.1 GCA_021823645.1 bacterium | reverse complement strand
ATCAGAATAAGGGTTTTGTTTCCATACTCATGTCGTGCCTTGAAAATCAGTTAAGAAAGAGAGGGTATGAATATATTACCAGGCGTGCCATGGTTGAAAATGGATACGCCGATAAGATAACGAAAAATTATAGTGGGAAAATCGTTGAAACCAGCGAATTCGTCGGAAAATGGGGAAAGCAGAGAAATTTCAAAATTCGTCTCTAACCAAGTCGATGGTTTTTTCGCTCGAGACCGGTGGGGGAAGAAAAAGCATTCTACGATTCCCTCCAAAGGCGGGTAAACGCGCGCCTGTCCGCCGTAGGTGGAAATCGTAGAATGAGCAAAAGGAAGGAAGAGGCGCAATGCAAGGACGTACAACATCCCGACATTGGGGGTGGATGGGGCGAGGACAGAATGCAACGACGTTGTACATCGTTGCATTGTGGGGGCGAGGATGTGAGGGTGCGAATGCTGGGGTGGAACGGGAGACTTGCTATTTTTTGCAGGGGTTTTAGCATTGAGATATGGTGGAATTTGAACGGGAAAACTATGTTTTTCCGTCTGGAAAGGATTGTCGGAGTGAGTTTGAAAAATAATATGAAAATTTTAGAACACAAAGCGAAAGTATTTGGTCAAGAATGTAAACTTGAACTTATGCATTTTGATAAAAACGATGGAAAGGAATGGAAAAGAATTTTTGATATTTGGAAAGAACTAAAACTTGGATTAAGAAGTTATAAATCTCGCGAACCAAATATGCCAGAGGGGTTATCAGAGGTCGCTTTTTGTCTTTGGTCTGGTTCTGCTAGATACATAAAATTAAAAGGAGCTAAACAAGGAATTACTGGATCGTTTGATACCTTTGATTTAAAAACTAATAAAGCACAACAGATCAAGGCTTGTAGTGTTGAGGGCGACTTAACCTCTTTCGGACCAAAATCAAAATGGGACGACTTATATTTTATAGACTTTTATAATGATGGAAGGGTTGATGGCAAGTTTGATGTCTATCTAATCCCAAATAAATATATAAAAAATCAATCCCTGAATAAAAAGGAATCATTTACTGAACAACAAGAACAGAAAAGACGACCTCGTTTCGGAATCAAAAAAGAGATCATTGTGAAATACAAAATTGAACCCTTGGCTAGTAAGGTAAGGGTTTGGTAGTTATTCCATTGCTTTCATCATCTGTTTTGCCACCGCTTCAATTACAGGGACACTAACAGAGTTTCCAAATTGTTTATATAAAGCAGAGTCGGCTAGTTTGGGTATTTTGTAATAAGCAGGAAAACCTTGAATACGAGCACATTCTAGTGGGGTTAGCTTTCTAATTCCTTTCTTATCCTTGATAATTGGCACATTATGTCCCCCTGTTCCCATATTTGCGGTTAACGTTGGACACACTCCACTCTTATTTTCTCGAACGTATTGTCTGCGCCATTGATATACCTTACCCTCTTCTTTCACAAAATCCTTTAATTTTTCAAACAATGGCTTGCCATTGTAGTAATATTTTTCCGGAATATTTTTTTCTAGTAGGTCAGTAATTTTTGTAGTTAGTTTGACCGGACTAGGAAATTCAAATTTATCAAAATACTCTTTATTTTTGAAACCTACCACATAGACACGCTCTCTATTCTGGGGGATGTTTCCATACTCCATACTGTTGAGAACTTTTGTTTTCAAATGATAACCGAGATTTTCTAGCGTCTCTTGAATAATTCTAAACGTTTTACCCCCATCATGACTTTTTAAGTTTTTTACATTCTCAAGCAGAAAGCCTTCGGGCTTTCGTGCGTCAAGAATTCTTGAAATATCAAAAAATAAGTTACCCCTACCTTTCTCATCATCAAATCCTTGCCTATATCCTGCAATAGAAAAAGCCTGACAAGGGAAACCACCCAAAAGAAAATCAAATTTGGGTAAGTCGTCAATTCCAATCTTTCTAATATCTTCAACCACCAATTTTGAATCTCTAAAATTAAGATCGTAAGTATCTTTGCATCGTGGCTCAAAATCATTTGCAAAGACCGTTTTGAATCCAGCATTTTCAAATCCGAGTCGAATTCCACCAACGCCTGCAAAAAGATCTATGGTTTTGAATCCGTGTTTTATTTTTTTTAAACTATTTTTTTCCGGTTTGTCAGTTATATTACTTATAACTTGAATGACAACACCGCGTACCTCAACGTCCGTTCTAAATAATGTTGGCATACTTGGGTTTCTTGGTTCGAGCCGGTATCGTGTTTTTTCTCTGTATAGCTTTTTAAGCGTTGCCTCATTCTCATCAATTATTGCCACCACGGTTTGTCCATTTTCTGCAACGGATTGCTTTTTTATTACGACGATGTCTCCATCGAAAATTCCTTCTCCAATCATACTTTCTCCTACAACGCGCAATGCATAATATCCTTCAGATGTTTTAATGTTTTGACTAACTATGGATATGGTATCTTCTATGTTTTCTATTGCTTCTATCGGATATCCGGCAGCGATTCTACCCAAAATCGGAATTTCTATGACAGATTTTATTTCTTTTCTCAACGAGAGACTTCTGGCAGAATTTTCAGACTTTGAAAGATACCCCTTTACTTTGAGGGAGTTGATATGTTCATGGATAGTAGAAACTGCTTTGAGTTTTAGCTTCTTTCTTATTTCTTCAATGGTCGGAGATATACCGTTTTCAGAAATATAGGTATTTATGAAATCAAAGACCTGTTTTTGTTTTTTTGTAAGGTTTGGCATATTTTCTTAAGAATCTATTTATGCTACATTCTAATTATAACCGAACAAAAGCCGAAAGATAAAGCAAAGTTATCCACAGCATAAAATTTCTCTCTTTTAATAAAGACCCCCTCATCCTTGCGAACGGGATTCTGACATTCTGATATAATTCTAGAATGGAAGCGGATAAAGAAACGATGGGGTCATATTCAAGTAAACAAATTGCGAAAAGAGTTGCGGATTTCTGCCTCGGGAAGTACAGGTTTATTTTTGTGTCCGGGAACGGGGGAGCGGGAAAAACGACATTTGCGAAAGACCTTGTTTCGGAGATTACCTCGCGCAGTGCGGAGGTTAATTATATCGATACGGACGAATTTGTTCTCGATACGAAAATGCGAAAAAGCGCCAAAAAAGTTTGGATTGACGCGGAAGGTAACGCCCACGAAAGCGAATATACAACCTCATTCAGGGAATCGTATTATTTGAATGCGGTGGAAGCCATAATTTATTCCCTGAACAAGGGGCAAAATTGTTATTTTAAACTTAAGAAAGGCAATCAATTTGTCGAAGTGAAAACCGAGGCATCGCTCACCATTATTGAGGGCGTCGGATCCGCTTTTCTCGAAAAAAATAAAGAGACATTCGGCATTTTCCTCATGTGCGATCGTGCGGTTGAGATAAGTCGGAGAATAGACAGGGCGCGCGACGGGGAAGAGAATCTGTCTCGTGAGGAAATCGAGAAAAAATGTATTGAACGGGACGAACAATTCAGAACGATGGTGTTGCCCGAAAGAAAGAAATTCGATTTGGAGTTTTCGAGCGGGGAGGATTATTCACTGACCGTCGCACGGGATGATTTCAATTTGTTTCAATCATGAAACTGCATTTTGAATACAGTAGAGAAAAAGACGTGTGGTGCCTCTTGACTCCCGTAATCGTTCGCGATATCATTCAAACGTAGATTTGAACGATTGAATATGAAAAAAGATAAGGATGTGGAACATATTGCAAAACTTCTGCGGATAGCGGGGGATACAAGTCGGCTCAATATCCTTTGTATTATTTTCGAGAAAAAGGATATGTGCGTCTCCGATATCGCAAAAAGGCTCAATGTGAGTGTGGCAATCGTTTCGCACCACCTGAAGGTGATGGCGGGGGCGGGACTTTTGGAGTCCGTGCGCGAAGGAAAGAAAACGTGCTACCTGCTTCCCGAAAAACCGTTTGTGTCCGATCTCAAAAATCTCATTTGCAAATATAAATAAAAAAACAAAAACTATGTCAAAAGCAATTGATGTGTCAGCGGAAAATTTTGAAGTCGAGGTATTAAAGTCATCACTTCCGACGCTCGTGGATTTCTGGGCGCCGTGGTGTATGCCGTGCCGGATGATGGCGCCGATTTTGGACGAGGTGTCCACGGATCTCGCGGGAAAGGTGAAAGTCGCGAAAGTGAACACCGAAGAGGCGGAAAACCGAAATTTGGCGATTCAATACCAAATTATGAGCATTCCCAACATGAAGTTGTTTAAGAATGGGAAAATAATCGGAGAATTTATCGGCATGAGAGACAAGGAAACCCTGAAACGGGAAATCGGAAAACTCATTTAATCAAAAGCCCCGACCAATCGGGGTTTTTGATTCAACATAAGGTCGAAATAGTGGGCTCGCCGAGGTATAATTTACTCAATGATTTTTTATTTTGCATACGGTTCAAATCAAGACGAGGGTCAGATGAAAGAACGATGTCCCGATTCGAAACTCGTCGGGAAATTTGTGTTGAAAGACTATCGGCTCGCTTTTTCCATTTTTTCGTCGAAACGGCAGTGCGGATGTGCCGACATAATTAAAAGCCCAGGGGATGAGGTGTGGGGGCTTGTGTATGAGGTTTCTCCCGTTGATCTCGAGCGATTGGACGGATTCGAAGCGCACCCCGAAAAATACAAAAGATTCACGACAAGCGTCGAAAATGAACGCGGCGAAACACGGACTGTCGAGACGTATGCGGTTGTCGAAAAAAGCGCGGAGCATCTTCCGCCCTCCAAAGAGTATTTCGGAATCATCGCCCGCGCGGCGGAAACATACAATTTTCCCGAATCATACAAAAGATTTCTTACTTCGTTCAAAATTCTCGATTAGCCATTTATCGTTGTTATATATAAATTCGTGAACCATTTTGTTTATATTCTTCAATGCGGGGATAATTCGCTCTATACGGGGTATACGAATAATTTGAAAAAACGAGTGGGGGAACACAACACCTCAAAGCGCGGTGCGCGATACACGAAATCCCGCAGACCCGTGACGCTTGTCTATTCGGAAAAGCATAAGACCAAAAGCATGGCACTGAAGCGTGAAATCGAAATTAAAAAATGGCCACGCAAGAAAAAACTTACAACCATCAATGTTTCGCCGGGAAGATTCTTAAAGAAGAGAAAAATAATTTAAATATCAATGATAAATTTAGAAGAAAAATTTATAGAATGGGCGGGGGTGGTATTGGGCAGTAACGTTACCGCGACCAAAGAAAAATACGGAGATCAAAGTTCGGTATATCGGATATGCACTCCTCATGGAAATTATTTTATGAAAATCGCGCAGGATTTGAAGATTGAGCGCGAAAAATTAGATTGGCTTAACGGAAAATTGTCCGTTCCAAAGGTGATTGAGTTCACCCGCATAGCGGGGATGGAGGCGCTTCTTCTTTCAGCGATCGAGGGGAAAAACCTTGCGGAGCTTAAAAAGGAATGGGTACCGGAAAAAGTTGTAAATGTATTTGCCGAGGCATTGCTTAAATTTCACACAACCCCCGTG
>JAKANR010000047.1 GCA_021823645.1 bacterium | reverse complement strand
ATGAAATCGGACGCGCTGGGAATCGATGTGCATGTGTGCAAAAGCGGAGAAGTGGTCGTGATTCACGATAATACGCTGGATCGGGTGACGAACGGAAAGGGGCACGTGCGTGATAAAACATTGGGTGAATTGAAAAAACTTGTTGTCGAATACAGTACGACTATTTCGACCCTCGAAGAAGTGATTGCATCCGTAAACGGAAACATGAAACTGGATATAGAGCTGAAGGAGAGGCGTTGCGCGGGTCCGACACATGAAGTCATCAGAAATGCGGTCGAAAGACACAGGTGGTCGTACGATGATTTTTTTGTTTCGTCGTTTCTTCGCTCCGAGTTGAAGGCAATGAGACTGTTGGACAAAAGAATTCAATTGAGTGTTCTCTTTAATTGTATTTCCCGATTCGGAGCGTTTCGGTTTGCAAAAAAGATCGGAGCATACTCAATTAATCCGTCACTTGGTATCACAAAAAAAAGACTGATTGAGAAAGCACACAAGGCGGGATTGAAGGTATTTGTGTGGACGGTGAACAATGAAAAAGACATCGCACACATGAAGTCGCTTGGAGTGGATGGTATTTTTTCCGATTTCCCCGACAGATTATTGTAACCTTGGAGTCAGTGAGATTTTTGTTACTTGACTTGCAAAGAAATAATTGAAGATATAGAGTGAAATTAGCCCTCTAATAAATTGGGAAAAGATTCCTGTAACGAGGAACGATGACTGCGTTTCTTGATATTGAAGCATGTGTGCACGTGCGGTCGGTGAGAGCAAAATTCTAATATTTGGCACATTGGAAAATAAGTTTCCGCGTCATGTGTACGTCATAAAACCCAAAGCCACTTAGAGATCAGAAACAAAGAGCATCAATGATGCTCTTTTTTGTTGAAAAGAAATTTTTATGAGCGTAAAATAAAAGTATATATAAAATCCCGTTAGAGACTCCACCAGAGGCGGACAAGCGCGAGCGCATAAATAATTAATAGATTTAAAAACATGAATACTTTCGTCGAATATACAAAACACACATACTCATCGCATCTTTTGATCGCGATCTACCTGCCCGAAAGAATGAATTCTTTCATTCAGGCGGGTTTCTAACAGGATGAAAAAAACTCTCTCTCTTGGTCTTCTTATATTCATAGCGATAATTATCTTCCTCCCTCATACCACTTCAGCGCGGACGCTGTTTTATATCTGGGAGGGGACAACATGTACGTCGGGGGATGCCGGACCAACGGAACCGTGCGGACTTTGCGATGCGCTTGTCGTGGGAAGAAATATTATTGAGGATATGTTCAAGGTTTCGCTTATCCTCGCGACCGTATTCATCGCATACGGCGGATTTACACTCATGACCGCGGGGGGAAATGAAAAAAGTGTTCAAAGTGCAAAGGGAATCATCACAAGTGCCGTGATAGGTCTTCTCATCGCTCTCGGAGCGTGGCTTGTTATCAATACCATTTTTGGATCTCTCATTATGGGGAGCACCACCGCGCCGTGGAATGTCGTGGAATGCGGAGTCGGTTCGGTCGCGGGACCGCGTGAAACGATTGGAGAGGGAGGAGATGGAACAACAGCACTTACGGGTGAGGGAGGACAGTTTGGTGGTGCGGGAGCAAATGGAAGCTGGGAAACAAGCACAAGTTCAAGTAATAACGGTTCTACACAATCACAAATAAAACAGGGTCTGACTTCCTCGTGTAAAAATCAGGCTGAGGTTTGTATAGGTGAGAGTAAAAGTGGCACGCAAGATAGCCCGCAGATGAATATAAACCTTGAGGCGGCATATCAAATTTCTTGCACAAAGGTGGGAAGCGGATATAATGCCAAACTACAACTCGACTGTCTCACTCCAGTTATTTCTCCGTGGAAAAAATGTTCAGACGGATTGCCCGATCTTTCCACAATCTGCAAATAGGTCCCCATATTCACAAACCACGAATTTTCGTGATACTATACATTGGTATAATGAACGGACATGTCCCGTTAGAAATCGCGACCACGAAGATACATTTAACTCAATATATATGAATATTAGTCGAATAATAATTGTGAATCATAGACCGCATCGTTTATTCGCGGTCTACCTGCCCGAAAGAATGAATTCTTTCATTCAGGCGGGTTTCTAACGGGATGAAAAAAATAAAAAACACACTCATTCTTCTTGTTTCTTCGTTTTTACTACTAAAAGCGTCAAATGCTTCGGGGGCAACCGTCGGTCTGCAAAATCCGCTGAAAGTGGGATCCATTCCCGACTTCATTTATACCGTCATTGATTGGTTTGTTGTCGCTCTCGGACCCGCAATTGCGGTTATTATGATTATTTACGGAGGGTTTCAAATATTGACCGCCGGGGGAGATCCGAAAAAATTCGAAACGGGAAAACAGGTAATTCTGTATGCGGTCGTAGGGTATGGTATAATACTCGTTGCGGAAGGAGTTGTATTGATTATACAGAAACTTCTTCAGTAAAAAGATAAGAAAGGTCGATTTTTTATCTATAATACAGTCGTTATAAAATTCTTAAAAAATATATGAAATCATTCTTAAAAAAGTTTTTTGTTGTGTTCGGTCTTTCGTTGGTACTTGCGGCTCCACTTATGGTATCGGCTCAATTCGATGCTCCCGCCGATCAGTTGCCGGCTCCCCGATTTCAAAGTTATGGGGGTGCGATAGGGCTTATTGAAAAGGCGGCAAATTGGTTGCTTTACATCGTTATCGCACTTGCGGTTATCTTCATCATTTATGCCGGATTCTTGTATCTCACCTCGGGTGGAGACGAAGATAAGACAAAAGAAGCGAAGAATTACATCATTTACGCAATCATCGGTATTGCAATCGCATTGCTCGCACGCGGTATCGTTCTTCTCGCAAAGAACTTCATTGGGTAATAAATTCACTTCATGAAAAAAATAGGTTGGACGATTTTTTCTTCACTTATTGTGATATCTCCTACGCTTGTGTATGGACAAACCCCATCACTTCTTAACGCACCCCCCGGATCAGTGGTGACAAATAGCGGGGCTGAAGGATTATACTCGCTTATAGTAAAGGCTGGAGGGTGGTTGTTTAGTGGTGTGGTGGCAATAGCAGTCATATTGATGATTTATGGTGGATTTATATTTGTCACCGCGGGAGGAGATGAAGATAAGGTAAAAGACGGAAAGAATTATATTATTTATGGAGTTGTTGGAATTGCGGTCGCAACACTTGCAACAGGAATTGTATCTGTTATTGGTGAATTTCTTGGTTCAAAGTAGAAAATATCATGAAAAAATATTTTTACATCACTCTCGCACTTGCGTTTCCGTTACTCGTAAGCGCGGAGGAAAGACAGCCGACGACAAGCATCACGACTCCGGAGAAAGTTATCGATCTCATCAATAAAGCGGGCGGATGGTTCTATAGTGCGCTCATTGCTCTTGCGGTTATATTTATCATTTACGCGGCATTCAAGTTTTTGACCGCCGGCGGAGACGAAAAAAATATAGAAACAGCGAAGCAACAGCTCATTTATGCAATCGTCGCACTCGCGGTTGCGATGCTCGCGACGGGAATTGTAAAAGTGTTGAAACAATTTCTCGGCGTAACCGGTTAGAATATCGAATATACAAAGAGAACGATCCCCCGATGTACGTCGGGGGGTTTTGTATTCATATAATCCGCGTGATATCATCACAAAATAAGATTGCCCTCGTGGCGGAATTGGCATACGCGCAGCGCTTAGGACGCTGTCCCCAAAAGGGTTAGAGGTTCAAATCCTCTCGAGGGCACAATTCATAACTTAACCCGCTAAATATGCAAATTGGAGAATCACAAAATCCACAGTTGGAAAAAATACAATCGAAAAACAAAAAAATGGAATTGTTTTCTCCAAAATATCTTCGGGAACAAATCAATCTTCCGAGGTCTCGATGGGATGAAGATTTTAAAAAACTGATTGAAGAGAAAGAAAAAGAAAATCAAGATGAAAAAATCAATGGGATAACGGAATCTTCCGACGTTTTATTGGAGCGCACATTCAAGCGCTATATGAATGGGCTTGGATTGGACGAACGCGCATTAAAGGATAAAAAGGTTTTGGATCTTGGTTCCGGTGACGGGGAGTTTGTAAGACTTCTTATCGAAAGGGGAATTACTTCCGACGCATACGGGATCGACGCCCAATTGGAAAAAGATACGATTGAAAATAAATTTGAAGGTCACTTCATCGAAGGAAACTTCGAGGAAGATCTCCCGATTAAAAACAACGACTATATTGTCTCGGTCGGCGCGGTATCAAATGGAATTTGGGGCGATGAGGAAGTAATGGATATCAAGCGGATTATTGAAAAGTCGTTTGATTCGCTTAAACGCGGAGGAGAAATGAGAATATATCCTATACAAGAAGTGGCGTACGCGACTCCGCTTGAGGGGCTTCAAGAATCAATAAAAAAATGGGGCGAACTACTTAAAGAAATTTCTGAAACACGGGGAATAGAATATAAAATCGAACCGAGAGATATCAGGGTGGTCGGGAGAAACAATGATATTATTCTTGAATCGGTGTTAATTATGAAAAAAAGAATAATGGTTTCTAAACCCCACACCCCTCCGCCAAATGCGGAGTTTTTCTTCCCTAATCCCTATATCCTAACTATCTAGCCCCTATCCCTCCTTCTCCTCCCGTGAAACGTCTCGTGTATTTCATGGAGTTCCTTGTTGGTAAGGTGCGTATAAATTTGTGTCGTTGAGACATTCGCGTGACCTAAAAGTAATTGCACCGACCGAAGATCAGCGCCGTTTATTAAGAGGTCGGTTGCATACGAGTGACGAAGTTGATGCGGATGTACTTTTTTCGAAATTCCCGCTTTCCGTGCATAGTGATCGACAAGTCGTTCCACCGAACGTGGGGTGATTTTTCCGAGTGCCTTTCCCGATTTACTCAAACTCGCGAATAAATATTCTTCCGGATCGGTTCTTTTTTTCAGATATTCTTTAATCGATTTTTTTGCCCCGTCGGAAAGAAACACCACGCGCAATTTATCTCCCTTTCCCCGCACCGAAATTTCTCCCCGCTCGATATCGATATATCGGGGAAGATTACACAATTCGGAGAGACGAAGCCCGGTCGAAAAAAGCGTTTCAAGAATCGCGCGATCGCGAATCGAACGCACATCATCTCCTTTCGGAGCTCTCAACAATCGTTCAAGTTCTCCATAATCAAGCACTTCGATATCGCGCCGCGGCGTTTTCGGAAGCTCGATGGTTTCCGGAGAAAGAGCGGTGTGTCCGCGCTTTATCAGATATTTCAAAAAATTCCGTATCGCAATCACATAGTAACTCTGTGTGTTTTTCTTTATATCCTTTCTCGCGAGGGAAACACGGAACGCCCGAACGCTTTCCTCAGTGATGTCTTTCAATGTTCGGATATTCTTTTCCTTCAAAAACAGCGCGATATACCGCTCGTAATTCTCGCGTGTTTTTGGAGAACGATTTTTTTCTATCTCCAGATAATCAAGGTATTCCCGAAAATATCGATCCGCTTCATTCATGCGTTTATCTTAACACTCCTGTCGCAAAATATCAGTCGTTCCACTCACAGGGGAGTGATTTCCCCTGAAAAAATGGGCGGGATTGACCATTCCTTTTTTTTGCTGTACCATTCACTGGTATGCTTTCGAAACAGAAAAAACAGACCGC
>JAKANR010000046.1 GCA_021823645.1 bacterium | reverse complement strand
TTTTCGAAATTACTCTCGCTTATTCTCGAATCGGCGCTTCATCGGCACGGAAAAGGAGCGAAGGGTTGCCTTTAGACCTCTTCGTGGTGTAGACTGAAAAAACATGCATAACAGAAAAAATTTATCGCTTATTCTCATAAGTGTGTTCATTGTTTCGTTTATCGCGGGCATTTTTGTGTATGAACCGGTCTGGAAGACCTTGAGTTCATTCCGTCCGTGGGGATTGGGGCTTGATCTCGCCGGGGGGAGCTATCTTACCTATGAAATCGATTTAAGTCAGGTCGCAAGCGCCGATAAGGATTCCGTGGTCACGGGACTTCGGGATGTTATCGAAAAGCGGGTGAACTTATTTGGAGTGAGCGAGCCCCGAGTGTATACAGAAAATTCCGCGGGAGCGACGCGTCTTGTGGTTGAGCTTGCGGGTATTAAGGATGTTTCAAAAGCAATCAAACAAATCGGGGAGACACCGTTTTTGGATTTTCGCGAAGTAAGCCGGGAGGGAACAAGTACTGTTTCGTTTCTTCCGACCGAATTGAGTGGACGATATGTGAAAGGAGCCCAATTGCAATTCGATAACATCACGGGAGCTCCGCAGGTGAGTATTGAATTTAACGGGGAGGGGGCGAATCTTTTTGCGGAGCTTACCGGAAGAAACATCGGAAGACCGCTTGCGATTTTTTTGGATAATGAACTTGTTGAAATGCCGATGGTGCAGGAAAAGATTACCGGAGGAAAGGCGCAAATCACCGGGAAATTTACCGTTGATGAAGCGCGGAAAATGGTGGAACGTTTCAACGCAGGAGCGCTTCCCGCACCAATCACACTCGTGAATCAACAGACGATTAATTCCGATTTCGGAAAAGATTCGCTCGATAAGGCATTGTTTGCCGGCGCGCTCGGAACGTTGTTTGTTATCCTCTTTATGCTCATTTTTTACCGATCGTTCGGAATTTATTCGACGGTTGCGTTGCTTATGTATATCGCTCTCGCGTTGGGTATTTTCAAACTGTTTAATGTGACCATGACCCTTGCGGGTATCGCCGGGTTTATTCTCTCTATCGGAATGTCCGTGGATGCGAATATTCTTGTATTTGAGCGAATGAAAGAGGAGTTGAAACGGGGAGTAAGCAGAACCGCGGCAATCGAAGAGGGATTTCGAAGAGCATGGACTTCAATTCGTGATTCGAACATCAGCACACTTATTACGGCGGGAGTGCTGTATTTCTTCACTTCGAGTTTTGTCCGTGGATTTGCACTCACTTTGTTCATTGGGGTGGTGGTAAGTATGTTTTCGGCAATCACCATCACTCGCACCCTTCTCCGAATATTCGTGAAAGATAAAAAAATCGGTTCGTCGAAACCAGTCGCCACACAGTCAATATAAAAATATGGATGTCATCGCAAAACGAAATATATTTTTGGGATTTTCCGGGATTATTGTCGTCGCAAGTATCGTCGCAATCATTGTTTTCGGACTGAAACCCGGCATTGATCTTATCGGGGGAACGCAATGGAATATTGTCGTAAAAAACGGCGGGGCGAATGAGGCGAGTATCAGGGAAACATTGGTGGGAACAAGCGATAAGGAAATTTTGGTGAAAACGGCGAGTGATGGGAGTTATCTCATTCGCATGATTGATACCGGTGAAGGAATTCATCGCGAGTATCTTACCGCACTGACCGCAAAATTCGGAGAGATCGAAGAAAAAAGTTTTTCGAGTATCGGTCCCGCAATCGGATCTGAACTTCGGACGAAAGCGATATGGGCGATTATTTTCGTATTGTTCGGAATCTCCCTGTATATCGCGTTTGCATTCCGAAAAGTATCGCGACCGATTCAATCGTGGAAATACGGAGTGTCGACACTCATCACGTTGTTTCATGATGTGATTATTCCAGCGGGACTGCTTGCGGTGTTGGGAAAAATAAAAGGAATCGAAATCGATACGAATTTTATCGTTGCACTTCTTGTGGTGATGGGATTTTCCGTTCATGATACCATTGTGGTGTTCGATAGAATTCGTGAAAACATTCTTCTTGCGCGGGGAAAGAATATTAATTTGAAGGATGTTATCAACTTCAGCATCAAGGAAACCATGGTGCGTTCAATCAACACTTCCCTCACTCTTATCCTTGTGCTTTTTGCCATGATTTTATTCGGTCCGACTCCTCTTTTTTACTTTATCCTTACTATTATGGTGGGAACCATATTCGGTACATATTCATCCATTTTTGTAGCGAGTCCGCTTCTCTATATTTGGGAGCATTGGAGCGCAAAAAAGGCCACCTAGGGGTGGGGGGCTGTCCCCACTTGACGCATAAATGAAAAAGTGCTACTCTCAAAGAGTACAAATAAGGGCATTATGGTAAAGAATTTAGATCAATTTATAGACGAATTGCTCTCGGAATTTTCTCCGAAACAGCAAAAGGTCCTTGTGGGGCGTTTTGGTTTAAAAACCGGAAAGCGTGCCACACTTCAGGAGATCGGCGACGAGCTCGGTATTACCCGTGAGCGTGTCCGTCAAATTGAAGAACTGGGAATCAAAAAACTCAGAGAGAAGGTAAAAGAAAAAGCCGTGGACGTTATTGCGGAAGCGGAGAAGTGTCTTCTCAAAACAGGGGGAGTTCGCAAGGATGATTTATTCCTTGAAGACATATACAAGAGCGTCGGATTTGTTCAGACGAAACATTTGGATACAAAAATTCGTTTTATTCTCCTCATTGCCGGATCCCCGTCATATCACAAGGAAGACGACGATTTTCATGCTTTTTGGTATGACGATAAAAAGAACGAAAAGCGCTTTTTGGATTTTGTAAAAAATACCACCCATCTTTTGGAAACAAACGATAAAGAAAAAGTTTCCAAGGATCCCTTCTATGCGTCGCAATGCAACGATTTGGCGACTTGCCATCTCCTTTTGATTCCGAAACATTTCGGAGTGAATGTATTTGGAGAATTCGGATTGCGCGCCTCGGCCGAAATCGAGCCGAAGACGATTCGCGATAAAGCATATCTCGCATTGAAGAAAACTGGAACACCGCTTCATTTTGAAGACATCGCAAAAAATATTTCTAAACTGGGAATCGATAAGAGATCGGCACATGTGCAAACTGTGCACAACGAACTCATTAAGGACGGAAGATTCGTTCTTGTCGGTCGCGGAATTTATGCCCTGAATGAACACGGATACACTCCGGGAACGGTTCGTGAAGTGATTACCCGTCTTTTGAAATCAAAAGGACCACTTCATTCAACCGATGTGGTGCAACTCGTCAACGAACAGAGATTTTTGAAGGAAAATACGATTCTTTTGAATCTTCAGAATAGAAAATACTTCAAGCGCCTTGATGACGGAAGATATCACACAAAAGAAGCATAACCCCGAAATTTAAACATATTAAAAACAACCCCGACTTGAAGTCGGGGTTGTTTTTTGTCGAAAAACGCCCGTTTGTTTGAAGTTTTTTGGAAAAAGTCCGATAATAGAGATATCATCGGGTTTTCCGCTTACTATGATTAAAAAATCGTTTGGAGCCATAGGTGACATTATTATTGGTTTTTTCAAGAAAGAGGAAGCGTGGCTTATTCTTTTTCTCTTGGGAATGGGGGGGCTTTTCGCGATTACATTACCCAGAGTTTCGTTTTGGGACATCGTCAACTTCATCCTTCTTTTTCTCTCATACACGTGGTGGCTTTGGTTTTTCCTTATTTTATTTCCGATTTTTAACTCCCTGTTTCTTTTTTGGAGGAATGAAGAATTCAAGAAAGATTTGAAATTCATTCTTCTCGAGATTCTCATTCCGCGTGAGGTGCAAAAAAGTCCGCAGGCCATGGAACAGGTGCTTGCCGCGCTTCATGCGCTCCGAAATTCTCCGGGCGATATCAAGGAGACTTACTATGAGGGAGAGGTGACCGTTCCGTTCGGACTCGAAATGATCAGTTTCGGAGGTGAAATACATTTTTTCGTTCGTTGTCAAAAAAAACAACGCAATCTTGTCGAGGCCGCGTTTTTCTCGTATTACCAGGATGTTGAATTTACCGAAGTCGAGGATTATGCAAAACAATTTCCGCAAACACTCGAAGATTTGTATGCGCAGGGAAAAGATATGTGGGGGACCGAAATGGTACTCGCGAAACCCGCCGTGTATCCGATTAAATCCTACACAACATTCGAAAGCGAGGCGGAGTCGAAACAATTTGATCCAATCTCGACATTTTTGGAAGTTTTGGGAAAAATAAACAAGGATGAAATCGTGGGAATTCAATTTCTTATCGCTCCTGCCGGAAACGAGTGGAAAGATAAATATCAGGATGTGATGGATAAACTTCAGGAACCGGCGACCGCGGATATCGAATCGGATGAAGGGGGAAGTCGCAAGGTTCCCATTTCCCGCACCCCCGGACAATATGATGTGCTTGAGGCGGTGGAAAAAAATCTTTCGAAACCCGCATTCGATACCATGCTTCGATTTATCTATATGTCGCCGAAAGCGACGTACTACGACAGTTTCGCACGAAGAGGTCTTGTGGGGGCGTTCAACCAATATGCGGCCCTGAACCTGAATGCATTCAAATCCAATCGTGATGTGGCGACTCGTACGCAGATTTGGAACTGGCCTCACATATTTCCGAAAATACGAAACCAATTTCGAAAACAACGCCTTCTTCGGAGTTTTATCATTCGGGAAATACCTCCGGAAACATGGATGGGTCGGTTTATCACTTCCTATATATTCAATTTCAATTTCTCGACCAAGCGATTTCTCATGAATATCGAGTGTCTCGCAACACTCTTTCACATTCCGACCGTCATTGTGCTTACCGCTCCCCATATCAAACGAAACGAAAGTAAAAAAGCGGGACCTCCGGCGGGCATTGCGATATTCGGGGAGGATAAGGAACTGGAGGAGTTTTACCGGGAAAATAAATAATGTATGGATAAGATAAAAGAAATAATATCGTATATCTTGAATATAAACTGGGAAAGCGTCTTTTATACGGTGCGCTGGATTTTCATTGCCCTCGATATTATTCTCGTCATTTTGTTCGTCTTGGTGTTTTTGAAGGCGCTCGAGTATCGTCCGAAATTTGTCGCATTTCCCGGGGGAAGAAAATCGAAAAAGAAAAAAACGGAATCAAAAAAATTCGATTTTACCCCGCAGTGGAAAAAAATTCTCTCGACCGTCGAAGCGGGCGGTCCCGATACGCTTACCCTTGCAATTATCGAAGCGGACAAGCTTATCGACACCGCGCTGAAAAGTCTCGGGTTCGAGGGGGAATATATCGCGGAACGGCTTGAACGGGCGGGGAAGATTATGGATTTAAAATCAATCGACGACGTGTGGCGCGTGCATCGCATCCGCAATAATTTGGTGCATGCTCCCGGATTTCAGATTTCCCAATCGCAGGCAAAAGATGTGCTGAAAGTGTACGAGAAATTTTTGAAGGAATTAAACGTGTTATGAACCCGATACGAAAAG
The DNA here is from genome assembly GCA_021823645.1 of bacterium. Classification (GTDB taxonomy): domain Bacteria; phylum Patescibacteriota; class Minisyncoccia; order UBA6257; family GWB1-50-10; genus JAKANR01. The sequence goes on along the minus strand of JAKANR010000046.1, from coordinate 233 downwards.
GCACAAAAATTCAGCTTATCAAATACGCTCCGCCACCGCCGGACCTTCCCATCTACGGACAAGTGGACCCAAAAGAAGTTTCTTTTATCGGACGCACCAACTATGTCGCCGCACTTGAAACGAAAAATTTTATTTTTGGTCTAAAACGGATCGACCGTCGGAGGCATGCGTATATTATTGGGAAAAGTGGTGTCGGGAAGTCAAAATTATTGGAGTTGCTTATTCGGCAGGAT
>JAKANR010000045.1 GCA_021823645.1 bacterium | reverse complement strand
TCGGAATCCTGTTTTTTTTAATGGCATTTCATCGCGTGAAAAAAGAAGGACGTTGTACGTCCTTAAGGACGTACAACGTCCAAGCATTGTTCTCTCTCTTCTCCATTTTTATGTTTATTCTTGCACTCCTCACCAAAGAACGTGCGGTCATTTTCCCCGCGTATCTTATTCTTTTCGAATTATGGTATTGGTACAGGGAGAGAGTTGATTTCAAAAAATTCGTAAAGAAGCTTGTTATATTAATTCTCCCATTTGTCCTTATCGCGTGTATGTATCTCCTTCTCCGGGGCACCGCGCTCAATTTCCAAAACACATTCAATATTTACAACACCGAGACGCCATATACCGCGAGCATATTCACAAGAACCTTCACCTTCCTCAAAATTATTCCTTCCTACGTTGAACTGTATGTTTTTCCGAAAACGCTTTTCATGGAACGCTCGGAAACCGTTTCGTATGCTGAAACTTTTTTTGATCCATCGGTGCTTATGGGAATCTGTATCACACTTATTCTCATTTTCCTTTCGCTTTTTAAACTGAAAGAAAATCCGAAATATGCGTTCGGAACACTTTTTCTTTTCGTCGCGTTTTTCCCCGCGTCGGGAATTTTTATCCCCGTCGCGGGAATTATGTACGAACATTATATGTATGCGCCCATAATCGGCATATCAATTGTGTTTGCGCTATTAATTTCCGACCTCCTTAAAAATCTCAAGCAATATTGGGTTTCTGTCATTGTTATGGTCATCGTTATTGTGTGGTCCCTTTTTCTCTCCGGACGCACCATATTACGAAATGCCGAATGGCGTGATCCGATAATATTCTACGAGCAGACACTAGCGCACGCACCGACTTCGCTCCGTGTGTGGAATAATCTTGGAATGGCATATGCGGATAAACATACGAATGAAAAAGCGATAAGTGCATACGCTCATGCTATTGCACTTGATCCGCAAAACCCGATTCCTTACCACAACCTGGGAAATATATATGAAGATGAAAAAAATATAGAAATGGCAAAAAAATACTGGCAAATGGCCGTTTCACTGAATCCCCAGTTCATCCAACCGCAATTGAAATTATTGGAATATAAAAACAAATAAACCGCTTTTTGGAGCGGTTATATTACTTATTTAAGAATTGGGAGCATCTGTTCCTTTCCTATCAACAACGTCGGCAAAATACTGCCCACAAACTTTAAATCCTTCTGAAATGTTTTTCTTTTCTTTTTCTGAAGGCGTGGGGTTTTCTTTTTCTTTCTTATCCTGTTTTAAATTATTTAGGATATTTTGAAAACCAGCGTCTGGAATTTTCATAGCGACCTCATATTTATGGTCCATCCTTCTTCATCAAACCCATGATGACTCAAGATGCACCGTTTTTAATTTACATATGCATTGTAGCATATATTTATATAAAAGTCAATATCTCTTTTCCCTACAAAAAACGTGCATAATTCGCCGATATTATTTACAATAGTTCTATGGAACAGAATGAGAAATTAGATCATATTCGCCACTCCCTCTCTCACCTATTAGCGGCGGTGGTGCTCAAAAAGTACCCGGAAACGAAATTCGGCATCGGTCCCGTCATTGAAAACGGATTTTATTACGATTTTGATCTCCCGGAACAGATTACCGAAGATGATTTGAAGGATCTCGAAAAAGAAATGAAAAAACTTGTGAAAGCGGGTCTTCCCTTCACGCGCGAGGTGGTAACGATAGACGAGGCGAAAAAGATATTTTCCGGCAAAGCCGGACCCGCTTGGGGTGGGAATGACCAACCGTTCAAACTCGATCTCATTGAAGAGTTTTCGAAAGCGGATAAAGAAATTTCGATTTATAAAACCGGCGATGTGTTTTTCGATCTTTGTCGAGGAGGACACGTGGAAAACACAAAAGAAATAAATCCCGACACATTCACACTTTTGAAAATCGCGGGAGCATATTGGCGCGGGGATGAAAAAAATAAAATGCTCACTCGCATTTACGGCCTCGCATTTGAAACAAAAAAGGAACTTGATGACTATCTTGCATTTTTGGAAGAAGCAAAAAAAAGAGATCACCGAAAACTCGGGAAACAACTCGATTTATTCACCTTCTCCGAATATATCGGCAGTGGCCTTCCTCTCTATACTCCAAAAGGATCATTCATTCGCAGAACGTTGAACGACTATATCGAATCACTCCAGGTAAAAGAGGGGTATACGCAAATCTGGACTCCACAAATCGCAAAAGCGGAATTGTTCAAAATCTCGGGACATTATGACAAATACAAGGAAGGAATGTTTCGCGTCGTCTCAAATTATTCGGAAGAAGAATTCTATCTGAAACCGATGAACTGTCCGCAACATACGCAGGTGTATGCGAGCCAGCCAAGAAGTTATCGCGACCTTCCCCTCCGGTATACCGATTTTGCAATGCTCTATCGTGACGAAAAACCAGGAGAATTAAGTGGACTTGCACGCGTACGCTCGTTCTCACAAGATGACTGCCATATTTTCTGCCGAGAAGATCAGGTTGATAAAGAAATTGATGTTGCACTCCAAATGACGAAAGAGGTGATGAAAACGTTTGGGTTTAAATACCGATATCGGCTTTCCACACGGGATAAAGCACACCCGGAAAAATATCTGGGGAATCCCGAAACATGGGATAGAGTTGAGAAATGGGCGGAAGAGATCATGAAACGAAACGAGATTGATTATTACGACGGTCCCGGTGAGGCGGCCTTCTATGCACCAAAAATGGACCTTATGGCAACCGATGCCCTCGGTCGTGAATGGCAACTCTCCACCGTGCAAATCGATTTTGTGATGCCCGAACGCTTTAACCTCACCTACATTGATACCGACGGAAAGGAAAAGCATCCCGTGATGCTTCACCGCGCGATTATCGGTTCCCCGGAGCGCTTTATGATGATTTTGATTGAGCACTACGCGGGCGCATTCCCCGTGTGGCTTTCTCCGGTGCAAACGGTGGTTATACCAATATCGGAAAAATATACCGGCTATGCAGTGATAGTCTTACAGGATTTATATCTGAACGGGATTCGTGCGGAAATAAGTGAAGCAAACGAAACGCTCGGAAAAAGAATCCGCGAAGCGGAAATAAAAAAAACTCCATACATTATTGTTGTCGGAGAAAAGGAGGAAGGCGAAAAAACAGTAAATGTCCGGAAGCGACACCAAAAAGAAACATCCACCATTTCGATTTCGCAATTCATAAACGAGATAACAAAAGAAATCCAAGAAAAAAAATAAGAAAAATCCCCCGATATACGTCGGGGGATGTTTTTCAATTTCTCGCAGCGTTGCCGTTTTTCCAATTGATGTCTCTATCCAAATCCTTACTCAAAGATTTCAGAACACCGCCGACAACGGCAAGAAGTGCAAAAATTCCAAAAGAAATTTTCAGCGAGCGTCTCATAACAACTCCATATTTGTTCTTGTGCTATAAAAAAGAATAAAACTAAAACCCATATCGGTCAATATATTGCATAAAAAAATCCCGACATTTGTGTGTTGGGATTCGTAATGATTTTTAAGCTTTGCTTTTTAAAATTCGTCAGATTGTCTTCCGTCAAAAACATAGTTTGCTCGCGTCAAGTAAAACCGACCGGATATTTTACACAGTGGATTCCGATTTGTTTCCTTAAACACGGCGCGCATTCTCTTCGTATTCCGAGGTGAAATAACAAAGGGGAAAATATTCCCATATGTCGCTCCGCTTAAGTTATCAATAAAACTGTTATAGAGTATATATATGAAAACGTCGGCAGTCAAGAGAAAAAAAATAATAGTCGTCGTCGGTCCCACTGCAAGCGGAAAATCCGATTTTGCCGTAGCAGTGGCAAGTTTTATTAATGAACGGAGGGGTGTTTTGAATACCGAGGGAGCGGAAATAGTTTCCGCCGATTCAAGACAGGTGTATGAGGGAATGAATATCGGAACCGGAAAAATAACGAAACGGGAAATGAATGGAATACCGCATCACATGCTCGACATAAGCTCCCCCACTGCTCCATTTACCATTTCGCACTATCAAAAAAAAGGAAGAAAGATAATCGGTGAACTTATGAAAAAAAATAAAATCCCGATTGTGTGCGGTGGCACCGGATTTTATATTGATGCGCTCATTGACGGAACCGTCATTCCGGATGTGAAACCGAATAAAAAACTCCGCGATACTCTTTCCAAAAAAACCGCCGAAGAATTGTTTTCTATTCTCCTTAAAAAAGACAAAAGGCGGGCGGAAATCATAGACCGGAAAAATCCGGTTCGGCTTATCCGTGCGATTGAAATAGCGGAGGCGTTGGGAAAAGTCCCTGAATTCGCAAAAAATCCGCTTGATGCGGACGCCCTATTTCTCGGAATATTACTCCCAAAATCCGTGCTCTCGAAAAGAATAGAAGATCGTCTCATAAAGCGCCTTAGGATTGGAATGATAAAAGAAGTTAAAAAACTTCATGAGAATGGAGTTTCGTGGAAAAAAATGGAGCAATTTGGGCTCGAGTATCGATATCTTTCGAGATTTCTCACAGGAAAAATAACCGAAGGGGAAATGGAGATACAACTTTTGAGTGAAATCAAAAAATACGCAAAGCGTCAGATGACGTGGTTTAAGAAAAACAAAAGAATTCACTGGGTAAAAAACAAAAAAGAGACCGCTGACCTCATAAAATCTTTTCTCATCGCACACTAGATTTTTCCAAGTTCCTGTTTAAAAAGCGTTCTTAATTTCTCCGGATCCGCCTGTCCTTTTGTTTTTGCCATTCCTTGCCCGACCAAAAATGCGACTGAATTCTCTTTCCCTTTTTTGTAATCCGCAACCGCTTTTTCGTTTTTTTGTATAATTTCCCGAACAATCGGAAAAAGAGAATCTTCATCCCCCATAAATTGAATCCCCCCCTCTTTGATGAGTGTTTCGGGATCGGAACCGGTTTCCTCCATTTTTAAGAGAAGATCTTTCGCGATTCTGCTTGAAAGCGTACCGTTTTGAATAAGAAAAATGAGATGTGCAAAATGCTCCGGAACAATTTTCGAATCTTTAATGGACATTCCTTTTGTTTTCAGTATCCCGCGCATATCGCTCGTGAGATAGTTAAAAAGCAGTTGAATGTTTGCCGAATCTGTTTTTGCCTTTAATTCGGAAACCGCTTCCTCAAAGTATGTGGCGCCCCCCGCGTCATCAAGAAGATCCGCCACTTGAACGGGGGTAAGGCGGAATTCATCCGCAAAGCGCTTCCGTTTTTGATCGGGAAGTTCGGGAAGCGAATTTTTGACGGTTTCAATATATTCGTCGGTAAATGTGAGCTCCGGTAAATCCGGCTCCGGAAAATATCTGTAATCATGTGCCGATTCTTTTGTGCGCTGACTCACCGTAATGGATTTCTGGTCGTTCCACCCGCGTGTTTCTTGAATTATTTTTTCTCCCGCGTCCAACGCCTCGCTTTGACGTTTTATTTCATAGTCGATCGATCCCACGACCGCACGAAATGAGTTTAGGTTTTTTATCTCAACCTTCGTCCCTAATTCTTTTTGTCCCTCCTTCATAAGCGAGAGATTCACTTCGACACGCATTTGCCCCTTCTCCATGTCCGCATCGGAAATATTGAGACACCGCAAAATTCTCTGAAGTTCGCGCGCAAAACGAAGCGCCTGTTCCCCATTTTGTATGTCCGGCTCGGTGACAAGCTCCATGAGCGGAACTCCCGCACGA
>JAKANR010000004.1 GCA_021823645.1 bacterium | reverse complement strand
TCGGAGTGGTATTTCCCGATCTCAAAAAAGAATATGGTGAAAAAATCGGAATTGCGACAAACAATATCGCCGAATATAAGGCGGTTATTTTCGGACTTAAAAAAACAAAACAGTTGTTAAAAGATGAGTGTGAAAAAATTGAAATTGAAGTTCGATCGGATAGTGAACTTCTAGTACATCAAATGAATGGAAAATATAAAGTAAAAAATGAAAATTTAAAACATTTATTTATTGACGCACAAATCCTATTGAAGAATTTTAAAAATGTTAGGTTTATTCATATCCTTAGAGAAAAAAATAAGGAAGCAGATAGAGTAGTAAATAAAGTGCTTGACACACTTATTTAAATCAGTTTTAATTATTTTGGTACATCAAACGATAGCTCCGATGTCACATCGGAGAGGAAAGTCCGGACACTCAACCCCGAGTTTATCGAAGGGTATGTGTAGTGGGTAACACCCATCGAGGGGAACCTTAGAGGTGCGAGCAGTGACGCTCCGACGCGCAAGAGTCGGAGAGACCCGATCCCGAGCTAGAAGGTCTAATTTCGCCATAGGGATAAAAAGGCGAAAGTGAAACGGCTAAATCCTTACATGAGCGCAAGATCGTGCTCCGATGTTATGTCGGAGAGAATCGCTTGAGTCCGAGAGTAATCGAGGACCCAGATAAATTATCGTATAAACAGAATCCGGCTTATGATGTGCTTCATGTCCCGCCCCGATGTAAATCGGGGCGGGATGCCATATTATTTGCACTTTAACTCAATGCCCGCGTAAGGGGTTGACCCCGTGAGTAGAAACTCGATAAGCCACTTTGTGGCTGTATCTACGGATATTTCGTTTTTTTGTTTATTCCATGTATTACTGGACAAAACTCGGAAAACCCATCTTTTTACAATCGAGTTTTCACTACGGGGTTGACTTTTTCCTCTGTTTTGTTAAAAATGTATCTGTTAATGTCACACAATTCAAAATTCGTCCGGATCGATGGTATTGTCGTTGAGGCCTTACCTGGCCTCGTTTTTAGAGTGAAGATTCGAACAAAGAATGAAGAGGGGAGGGAGGAAGAAAAAGAAGTGTTGGGACACCTCGCAGGGAAGTTGAAAATTCATTATATTCGCATTATCCCGGGGGACAGAGTGTCGCTTGAAATGCCGGATATTAACGATCGGCGAGGAAGAATTGTGAGAAGATTATAATTTTCAAAAAGTTTTATACATGAGTCCCGTTAATAATAGTTTTTTTCGGTATTATTGACGGAACAGAATAATATAATTATGTTTTATACACAGACAAAAAATGGGACGAGAATTACACAAAAAACGTACGGAAACGTATAACGTTTCCTATTATTAACGGGATGAAAGTACGAGCATCGGTAAAAAAGATTTGTCAGCATTGCAAAACCGTCCGCAGAGATGGTACGTTATATGTAATCTGCAAAAAGAATCCAAAACACAAACAAAGACAGGGATAATTTCAAAAATATGCGCGTAAGCGGAGTCAACATACCAGATAATAAAAAAATAGTTGTTTCATTGGCCTACCTCTATGGAATCGGTCCTTTTTTGTCGAAAAAAATTCTTGAATCGATAAAAATCGATATCAATAAACCGACAAAAGATTTGACCTCCGACGAAGTGGGTAAAATTCAGGGGGCGATCGAAAAGAAATATAAGATTGAAGGAGAGTTGCGTCAGGCGATTCGCCAAAATATAAATCGGTTGCGGGACATAAAGGCGTACCGGGGCGTGCGTCATATGCGACGTCTTCCTGTTCGTGGTCAGCGGACAAAAACAAATTCTCGAACCGTTCGAGGGAATGTGAGAAAGACGGCCGGAAGCGGAAAGAGAAAGGTGGAACTTAAATAAGGGCTTGATTGAAACATTCAAGCAGAACGCGTAGAATGTTTCAGCATCAAACCTTACCCCGCCCGATAACACACGTTGAATAAAACAAAAAATATGCAAAGAAATACAAACAAAATCAAAAACAGAATCATCCTAATGTCGTATCAGGCGGGGTGCGGAATGCTATGGCTAAATTTTCATCGCCATGGCTCGAAAATTTAGATATCATTCGCATGGGAAAGAAAAAAGTCATACAAAAAACAAAAGAACAGCTTATTCAGGAATCCGAAAAAGTGCAGGAAACCGCGGAACGAAAAGCGAGTCAGGGAGGAAAGCACAAAATTGAACGTGGCAGAATTTATATTAACGCTTCGTACAACAACACGATTATCACGGTAACGAATGAGATAGGAAATGCGGTGGCGTGGATGTCTTCGGGTTCGATCGGATTTTCGGGTCCCAAAAAGGCAACCCCGTTTGCGGCATCAAAGGTTGCGGAAGCAATTTCGGCAAAATTGGAAAAAACCGGTCCGTTTAATGTTGACGTCATTGTATGCGGAGTGGGGAAGGGAAGGGATTCGGCGGTACGTACGTTTGCGGCAAAGAAATTCAATATCCTTTCCATTAAAGATGTTACTCCGGTTCCCCATAACGGTCCGCGTTCTCCGAAAACAAGGCGAGTATAAAAATTATTATTAAAGGGATGAAAAAAATTACAGAAAAAAAAGAACGATCGCTCGGAGTAAAGCTTTTTTTGAAAGCGGATCGTTGTAATTCGCCGAAGTGTGTGATGGTGCGCCGTCCCACCCGTCCGGGTCAGCACGGACAGCGAAGACATAACGTTTCCGAATACGGAAAACAGCTTCAGGAGAAACAAAAAATCCAATTTTTATACGGATTGTCGAACCGCCAAATGGCGAAGCTGTTCCAGTCTTCAAAAGACAAGGAAAAAATAATGCAGGTACTTGAGCACCGTCTCGATAGGGTGGTGTTTCTCCTCGGATTTACGGGGTCCCCTCGCATTGCGCGTCAGCTTATTTCCCATGGACATATCATGGTGAACGGAAGAAAGGTGACGGTTCCCTCGTTTCATGTTAAAATAGGAGACGTTATATCAATCCGCCCGGAATCACAATCTCTTAAGCTCTTTGAAGGATTATTGTTGAAGTTAAAAAAGTATTCTTCGCCGGAATGGTTGAAACTTTTCCCGGATGAAATAAAGGGGGAGTGTGTCAAACATTTTACTTTGGGGCAGGCATCACAATTGCCATTTGATGTAAATATCGTCGGAGAATTTTATTCAAGATAAATTATATGCAATATTCACGTTTAAGCGAGTCAGTCGAGATAAAAAAAATCTCAGAGAAAGGGAATGTTGGTACGTTTTATATCGAGGGATTGTATACCGGATATGGGACCACATTAGGGCACGCATTGCGTCGAGTGCTCTTATCGTCACTTCCCGGAGCGGCAATCACTCAGATAAAAATAAAAGGGGTAAATCACGAATTTTCAACCCTTCCCGGAATGGCGGAAGATATTGTTGAGTTCACACTCAATTTGAAGAAAGTAAAATTCCATTTTTTTGCGGATGAACCGCAGACGCTGTTGTTGAAAGTGAGGGGAGAGGAAAAAATAAACGCGGGACATATTCAATCGACCCCATTTGCAAAAGTGGTAAATCCCGAATTACATCTCGCAACACTTACAAAAAAGACGGCTGATCTTGAAGTTGAAGTGACGGTTGAAAAAGGATTGGGATATGTGCCATCGGAAGCTCGGCGATTGGAACGTCTTCTTGTGGGAACAATTGTGCTTGATGCGTCGTTTTCTCCCGTTGAGCGCGTTTCGTTCGAAGTGGAAAACATGCGCGTCGGGGATCGTACCGATTACAATCGTTTGAAAATGGAAGTTGAAACCGACGGGTCAATTACGCCATCGGAGGCGATGCATAAGGCGGCAAATATTTTGAAAGATCATTTCGAAAAGATATTGGCGCTTGAAGTAACCCCAACCACACTTGAAGAAGCGGGAGAAAAGAAGAAGGAAAAAAAGAGTAAGAAATAGACTATTCACATGAGGCATTTAAGTAAAACCAAAAAATTTGGCTTGAAACGCGGACCGCGCAAAGCATTTATGAAGATACTTGCGCAGAATTTGATTATGAAAGAGCGCATCAAAACGACGGAGGCGCGCGCAAAAGCGATTCGTCCCATTGTGGAACGTTTAGTGAGCCACGGAAAGAAGCAGAATATTGCGGCACTTCGCATGCTTACCGAGAAATTACCGAAGGTCGCGGCATACAAGGTGTATCACGAGATTGCTCCGCGATATAAAGACAGAAAAGGGGGATATACGAGGATTGTAAAACATCTTGCACCTCGAAAACACGATGCGGCGAACATGGCAACAATTGAATTTATATAATTATGGCAGATCATATTATTGACGCAAAAACAAAAACACTGGGAAGACTTTCGACACAGATAGCCTCTATTTTACAGGGGAAAATTTATCCGTCGTATAATCCGAAATTTTCGGGAATCGATCGGGTTATTATAAAGAATATCGAGAAACTTCAGGTGAGCGGAAGAAAGGCGGGTCAGAAAGTATACTATAAACATTCGGGTCCGCTCGGACATTTGAAAGAGACAAAATATGCCGACGTTTTCGAAAAAGATCCGTCGTGGGTGCTTCGTCATGCGGTGAATCTCATGCTTCCCAAAAATAAACTTCGCGCGAAGCGTATGAGGCGTCTTATTATAGAAAAATAATCATATGGAGAAAAAAGTTGCAACAAAAGAAAAAAAAGAGACGGTGAAAAAGGAACGGTACGTTGAGACTGTAGGACGCCGAAAAACTTCGATCGTGCGCGTTCGGCTGTTTCCAACAAAAGAGAAGCATGGAGGAAAATACGATGTTGTGGTAAACGACGTTCCGTTCACAAAATATTTTCCTCTTGAGAAGCAGAGAAAAATGGTTGTGTCTCCGTTTGTCGCAACCGAGCAGATGTATCGGGTGACGGTACACGCCAAAGGAGGGGGGGTATCGTCTCAGGCGGATGCAATTCGTTTGGGAATCGCCCGCGCGATACTTTCAATGCACGGAGAGACGCGAGGGAGATTAAAGGGACTTGGATATTTGAAACGAGATCCACGTATGGTGGAACGAAAAAAATTCGGAAGCAGAAAAGCCCGCAGACCACAGCAATGGAGAAAAAGATAGAAGAAACCCCGCCACCCTATGGAGTGGTGGGGTTTTTATTGACACACTTTTTATTTGAGTGTATAAATCAGACAGCAAATTACATTAATAATATAGGAGAACAGTATGATACTTCAGACTTTTTATCGAAGGAAAAGCGAATTTTGGTTTCCAGTTGAGTTTTTAACTGCGGTTACTGAGAAATGTAAAGAATTGGGATCCACTGGTGTATTTATGGGTGAGATAGGATCTTCGTTTGATGAGATAATGAGTTTTGCGAATGAAAAAACAAAATTGCCCGGCGTGGTTGTTTTTGTGACCATTCCGCCACATGAAATTATCTCAGATATTCAGGAGTCTATGAATCCGGCACACAATGAATTTGATTGTGCGTGTCTTTATAAAGAAACTTCCGGAAAAATTCGGTTTTTAAAACCGATATTCAACCAATCTTTCAGGACTGTGGAATGGGAAGAAATTTCAATGGAGTCTGTTTTTCAGGAGAAAGAAAAAACGATGGATCCGGAAAGGTATTATTCGAAGGAAGATTATAATTCTATTGAGCAGGCAAAAAGTTTTGAGGAACTTAATATTATCGCACTTAGTATTCTCAGGACGATGCCACAGCCCATTTCTATGGTATGCGGACCCATTGCGACCGGGGGGAAGGGAAATATCAAGGAAAATCTTATCGTATTTAAAAAAACAATCCAGACCCTCGTTAATAACGGTGAAAATATTTTCAGCCAAATTCCTTTTGAAGGCGCCATGCAACGCATTAAGCGAAATCCGCAATATCAAGGTGCTACGCAGTTATTGGAAGAATTTTATCTTCCCATTTTTGAATCAGGTCTCATAAAAAAGATGAACTTTATACGAGGATGGGATGAGTCGTTCGGTGCAACGTGGGAACACGGCATTGCAGTCGCACTTGGAATAAAAATTAATTATTTGTAGACAAAATTCCCCTTATTATGGGGAATTTTTTTTTATACGCGGAATGCAGTAGAATAGAGATACTATGGATCATCCCGTTTCAGAAAACATACGCGGACTTACCTTGAGAGAGGCGGAGATGCGTCTTCGACAGTACGGGAAAAACGTGTTTTTCGAAAAAAAAGAGAAACATCCTTTTTTTATTTTTCTCGAAAAATTTAAAAGTCCGCTTCTTCTCATTCTTATCGGCGCCTCGTTCATCTCTTTTTTTGTGGGCGAAAGAACAAACGGTCTTATCATTCTTGTTATGGTGATAATCTCCGGAATTCTTGATTTTGTGAATACCTATAAATCGGAAAAGGCTGTTGCGGAACTTGTCGCAAAAGTAAGAACTACCGCGACCGTGGTGCGGGACGGAAAAGATCGTGAAGTCGGCATATCGGAGATTGTTCCCGGCGATATTGTATTGCTTTCCGCGGGGAATATTATTCCCGCGGACGGTACAGTCATTGAGGCAAAAGATTTTTTTGTGAATCAGTCGTCTCTCACCGGAGAATCGTTTCCGATACAGAAGACAAGTGCGGAGGAAGATAAAAACGCTCCGTTGTTTGAAAATAAAAAACGCGTTTTTTCCGGATCAAGTGTCGCGACGGGATATGCGGTGGTTGAAATCGCAACAACGGGTACATCGACCGAATTTGGAAAAATAGCGAGTCATCTTCAGATGTCACCACCGGAGACCGATTTCGAAAAGGGAATACGGCGATTCAGTTTTTTTATTCTTCGTATCACCACTATTCTTGTGGCACTCGTATTTCTCGGAAATACGCTCTTAGGACGCGGAGCGTTCAGTTCCTTTATTTTTGCGGTCGCCATTGCGATCGGTCTCACCCCGGAACTTTTGCCGATTATTATGACGGTGACCATGAGTCGTGGTTCCGTGCGGATGGCAAAAAAAGATGTAATTGTAAAAACCCTTTCTTCAATACAAAGTCTCGGAGGGATGAATATAATTTGCACGGATAAAACGGGAACGCTTACCGAAGATAAAATTGTGCTTATGAAATATATGGACGGGTTTGGAAATCCGGATGAAAAAATGTCTTTATATTCGTATTTAAGCAGTCACTTTCATACGGGAATTCGGAGCCCGCTCGATACTGCAATTAGAGAATACAAGGAGATAAATATCGATTCTTTCAGGAAAATCGATGAGATTCCCTTTGATTTCGAAAGAAAAAAAGACTCAATCGTGGTGGAAGAGAGTGGAGAACGGATATTAATCACGAAAGGCGCCCCCGAAGACGTACTCCGTATTTCTTCGACATATATTACACACACCATGTCTTCTCCACTCGACGAAGAGTCGAGGAAAAGCATATTGGGGCAGTTTACAAAATTAAGCGCAGAGGGATTTCGTGTGCTCGCCGTTGCATCACGGCATATTGAGAAGAAAGACATATATGAAAAAGAAGACGAGCAAAATATGGAATTTCTCGGATTCGCCGTTTTTCTCGATCCGCCAAAACTGACCGCGAAACAAGCGGTGAAAGATTTGGTCACGCTTGGCATCGAAATAAAGATTCTTACCGGTGACAGCGAGGTGCTTACGCAAAAAATTTGTCGCGACCTCGATATCTCCGTGAAGGGGGTTTGTACCGGAAGGGAAATCGAGAAAATGAACGATGAAGTATTTTTAAAACAAGTGCGCATCAATACCATTTTTGCGCGCATTTCACCGATACAGAAAGAGCGGATTATTCTCGCGCTCAAAAGCGATGGAAATTCGGTTGGATATCTTGGCGACGGAATTAACGACGCTCCCGCGCTTCGCGCGGCCGACGTGGGTATTTCGGTACATAATGCGGTTGATATCGCAAAAGAAACGGCCGATATTATTTTGCTTCGCAAAAGTCTTCTGGTTCTTCGTGACGGGGTGGTGGAGGGGAGAAAAACGTTTCAAAATACCATGAAATACATCATGATGGGACTCAGTTCAAATTTCGGAAACATGGTATCAATGACCACAATATCTTTTTTCCTTCCGTTTTTCCCAATGCTTCCGACGCAAATATTACTCAATAACTTTCTCTACGATACCTCTCAACTTGCCCTACCCACCGATTCGGTGGATGCGGGGGATGTACAAAAACCTCCACGATGGGACATGAAATTTGTTGGGCGGTATATGATAATTTTCGGATTACTCGGTTCCTTTTTCGATTTCGCTACATTCGGAATTCTTCTCTTTATATTCCATTTTTCCGGATCCGAATTTCAAACAGGATGGTTTATGGCATCGCTCGCCGAACAGATATTGGTCATTTACGTTATTCGTACAAAAAAAATTCCATTTTTCCAAAGTGCTCCCAGTGTCACTCTTTTCCTGAATACGTTTTTCCTGTTCCTGTTTTCATGGATACTTCCGTACACCGCAATCGGGAAAATCTTTTCCTTTTCCCCGCTCCCGCCGACGGTATTTGTGGCGCTCGTCTCGCTCCTTCTTATGTACCTCCTGTGTGCGGAATTCATCAAACACGTATTTTACAGGAGATATGGGACATCGCGTCTTTAGTTATTCGGAAAGCTGTGATAGTATTTTTTTATGAACAATAAAACGCCTTTTATCGTGCTTATCATCGTTCTTGCGATCGTTGTTGCACTTTTTGCTTTGGATGTTCTGAAGCTCCCTTTTTCGGAAAACAAAAAGGAAAATGCAGTCGTAAAAAATTCGGAAGAGACAATACAAACACAAAACAAAAATAATAACATGGAAGAAAAAAAATATACCGCGGTATTACATACCGATGTCGGAGACATATCAATCCTTTTGAATGCAAAACAAACGCCGATAACCGCGAATAATTTCATTACGCTCGCGCGAAAGGGATTCTACAATAACACCGTATTTCATCGTGTGATAAGCGGATTCATGATTCAGGGAGGCGATCCGTTGGGGACCGGGATGGGGGGACCGGGATACAAATTCGACGATGAGCCGTTTCAGGGAGAATACACTCGAGGCACCGTTGCGATGGCAAATGCAGGTCCAAACACGAACGGAAGTCAGTTTTTCATCATGCATGCAACCGTCCAGTTGCCGAAGAATTACGTAATTTTCGGAAGTGTCGTTTCGGGACTTGATGTTGTGGATAAAATCGCGAATGCGGAGGTTGTTCCGAGCGCGAGCGGGGAACTTTCGAAGCCAAAAACACCGGTCGTGGTAAAATCCGTTGATATTCTCGAAGAATAATATGTTTGATCAATTCAAAATGATGTCCGATATGATGAAGGGAATGGATCCGAACCAACTGAAAGATCTCATGAAGCAGGCGGAAGGAAGTAAAAAAGCGATTGAAGATATGGTTCGGACAATCGTAAAAGAGGAAATACAAAAACAGGAATTGGTTTCAAAAAAAGATCTGGAAAGAATTCTAAAAAATTAATTTTTTTCTCCCTCGTAATCAACGAGGGAGATTTTTTTTATTTTTTATCGAGTTATCCACATAAAATTTATTTTTGTTTTGCTACACTAAAGAGAGAAGATATATTCAGCGTGCGAATGAGAGTGATTTTTAAAAACATTTTATATTTTGAGTCATGTGTCACCGCGGACGACACGTGCAAAGGTCGAACATTAAAAAATTAATATAATTGCAATGAAAAAAGTAAAGAAAGTCGTGAAGACGAAGAAAGTTGTGAAAAAGAAAAAGAAATAGAGACACCGCAGTGAATGCTGTTCGCGGATAGTAGAAGACCCTGTTGGCTCATGAACCGACAGGGTCTTATGGTATACTGACTCTGTGAAAGGTCGTTCTTATTTTTTACTCTATGAAGAAAAATATAGGTACCGTCGATAAAATAATTCGCGGTGTCCTCGGGCTCATTTTGATTTATGTCGGAGGATCGGTGTATACCACAAATCAAGTTTTGTCGATTATCTTCTTTGTGGTCGGATTACTGCTCATTATCACCTCAATGGTTGGGTTCTGTTTCCTCTACACCCTTCTCGGTATAACCACCAAAAAGGAAAGTTCCGAGCCCCCGTCTCCCGCAATGTAGAGCGTATTTTTTCTCTGTGGTACCCTAAAGAAGTCGGTCCGTACGACTTCTTTTTTATGAAATCACTTTCGCAGAAAGACATTATATGTTTTCGGAAGATGGTGTGGAATTTTTACAACACACACGGCAGGGATTTTCCCTGGCGACGAACAAGAAATCCCTACCGCATTCTTGTTTCCGAATTGATGCTTCAACAGACCCAGACGGAACGGGTAATGAAGAAATACAAAGAATTTATCTCTCTGTTTCCCACATTTCGCCGTTTGGCTCATGCATCGCTCCATGAGGTACTTTCCGTGTGGCAGGGACTCGGATACAATCGCCGCGCGTTGTTTTTGAAGCGCACCGCGGAGATAGTCGATAAAAAATATCGTGGTCATATTCCACGCGACGAAAAAACGTTACGGACACTTCCCGGAATCGGAAGGGGAACTGCGGGAGCACTTTCCGCATTCGCATTCGATGTTCCCACGGCATTTATAGAGACAAACATACGAAGGGTGTATATTCACCGCTTTTTTGCAGAAAGAAAGAACATTTCGGATACGGAGCTGTTGCGCTACGTGGAGAAAACCGTGGATACAAAAAATCCAAGGGAATGGTATTACGCACTTATGGATTACGGATCGTTTTTGGGAAAAGCTGAAAGAAAAAATCCGAACGTAAAGAGTGCACATTACAAAAAACAAAGCCCGTTTCGAGGATCGGAACGTGAGCTCCGCGGAAAGATATTGAGGGTGATTCTGACATCGAAAAACAGAGCCCCCATCTTCATTTCGAAAAAAACAGAAATTTCCGTTACATCGGTAAAAAGGATTTTGTTGGCATTGCGGAAAGAGGGTTTTCTCGGATAAAAAATTGTGCGTGCTCCGCGAGTGGGGTATACTTTTTACATATGGAACAAAAACCGAATATTTCATATTCCGATTTTGAAAAATTGGATCTTCGGGTCGCGAAAATAATCGCGGCGGAAGCGATTGAGGCGTCGGAGAAGCTTGTGAAAATTTCTCTGGATGTCGGTGGGGAATCACGGCACATTGTCGCCGGAATCAAAAAATATTACACTCCCGAGGAACTCGTGGGGAAACTCATTGTTATTGTTGCGAATCTTGAGGCCAGAAAACTTATGGGAGAGGAGAGTAGGGGAATGTTGCTCGCGGCGGGAGACGACGAGCACGTGATACTTCTCGCTCCGGAGAAAGAGATTATTTCCGGCGCTCGGGTGCGTTAGAATTTAGTAGGTTATTTTTTTCAGCGCACCTCGTATATCGAGAACATAAAAATCATCCTGAATGACATGTTTTTTTACGTCCTTAAAAAGTAAAAGGGTGTTTTGTGGATTTCTTTGATCCGTTTCGATTGTCCATAGGGTGTTTTTTGTCGCGAGGGCGAGGTGATCGGGAAAAGCGGAGAGCCATTCGATTGATTCGATTTTTTCTCCGATTTTTTGATTGGGAGTGAGGGGAATAACAGTCCCTTTCTCCACCAGACTGTTTCCCGAATAATCGGCAATATATGCGATGGCGAGGTTCCCGTTTTCGAACAGCATCGCCACTCTTTTTTCTTCGGGGCTCAATGAAAAGCTTTTTACCTCTTTCGCGAGAGAGACGAGATTTTTTGTCGCGCGATCGTATGCAAAAAGCGTATTGTGTTCTCCGAGAAAAAGAAGATATGTGTTATTCAGGACGGGGGCATGTATCTCGGTTGAGGTAGTGTACACAATTTGCGGATCGTTTTTTATGAGGAGATTCACCGTCGCAATATTTCCTTCGGTATCACTTACGAATACATTTGTGTCGTTCAAAAATGTTTTTTCTATATTTTCGAATGTAAGAATTTTTTCGAGAGCTATTTTTTTAAAGTCGATGATATATACGGACGTTTTAGTGACCACAATTGTCTTATAGGGACTGAACGGGTGAGGGAAGACGGAAACTATGTTTACAACGCCCGGAAGCCTTAACTCGCGCTGTTTCAGCGAATTGAACATTTCCCGTATATTTGTCGCTGTTTTCGGGTTTGCGGCGTCAATAAAGAAAAAATTACCCTCTTTGTCTTTCGTGATAATCGTTCCGGTGTCCGCCGAATGTCCTATTACTTCGATTCCCCCAAGCGTGGTGCTGTCTATGGAAATTTTTCCGCTTTCGTCTTGTGTGATAACCCCGGCTCCAGTGACCCAAAAGTCCCTGATTGAGGTTGATGCGACTTCCTCCGTCTTCGGACTATTTTTCCACAATCTGACGAAACTTTCCGATGAAACAACTCCTTTTTCCACCGTAATGTGTTTTGTCCAGGAGGAAAAACCGTCTTTTTCCACCCTCACTTCATACGTCCCAGGAACGAGATTTTTGATAAGTGTCCCTTTCGTGATAATGCCGTCTTCCGACGTGTACTCCTTGTTATCGATATAAATTTTTGGGTTCGACGGAGTCGAGCGTATATATATCGCTCCCGTTTTTGTTATTGTTGCGTGTTTCCAATCAATAGTAAGTCCTTGTGTGATGACAACAAGATAAATACTTCCCAAAACAAACGCGATAATGAACAAGTAAAATAATACTTTCCGTTTTTTCCTTTCCATTGTAGAGAACTATCCATATCGGTATATCATTTTGGGCGCCATTTCGCAATCCTTGCTTTTACTCATTTTCAATATTAAAGTATGTGGGAAGACAGAAATTACGTATGTTTATAAGAAAAATAGGAATAGATCTTGGCACTACGAATACCCTCGTGTTTTTACCCGATCGGGGAATCGTGATTAACGAGCCGACAGTTGTCGCACTTCGAAAGCCCGACAACGCGGTGCTTGCGGTCGGTACGGAAGCGAAGGAAATGGTTGGTCGCACACCAGACGACATTGTGACCTACAAACCGCTGAAAGACGGAGTGATTGCCGAATATTATGTGACTCAGGCGATGTTGCATTATTTTATTTCAAAAAGCATTGGGAGTTTTAATGTGTTTCGTCCCGAGGTGGTGATTTCAGTTCCCGCGGGAATCACTTCCACCGAATATCGTGCCGTTATGAACGCCGCAAAAGAAGCGGGGGCGAAAGACGTGTATCTCGTGAAAGAGCCGCTCCTCGCGTCGCTTGGCGCGGGAATTCCCATTCATTCGTCGGAAGGGAATATGATTGTAAATATCGGAGGAGGAACAACCGAAGTTGCGGTTATTTCACTTGGGGGAATTGTCGCGTGGGCGAGCCTTCGCGTTGCCGGAAACAGATTCGACCAGTCGATTATGGAGTATGTAAAGAAGAAATACGGATTGGCAATCGGAGAAGGAACCGCGGAAAATATAAAAATCAACATCGGCACGGCGATTCCGAATCGCGCAAAAACAGAAATGAAGATACGCGGGAGAGATCTCTCGTCCGGATTGCCGAAGGATTTGAATATAAATTCGAATGAAGTGGCGGAAGCCATCAACAGTCATCTTGTGGATATCGTAAATTCAATTCAGTCCGTGTTTAACGTTACCCCGCCGGAACTTGCCGCCGACATTATGGAAAAAGGAATAATTCTTTCCGGGGGGAGCTCACAGCTTCGGGATCTCGATGAATTTTTAAAACGTTCTCTCGGGGTCTCCGCGTACGTTGCGGAAGAGCCGATTTTCTGTGTGGCAAAAGGAACAGCGACAATTTTGAATCACCTTGAGATATACAAAAGAACCCTCCTCAATAGGAGGTAATACGATATGACGTTTTTGGGATATGAAGAAAAGCGGAGTCGATTTGAGACACTTGCGCGCACCCATACATTGCGTCACGCGTACCTTTTTTTCGGGGACGAAGGAGTCGGAAAAAAAACATTTGCGTTCATGTTCGCGAATTTTCTCGAATCGGGGGTTTTTGCGACACCGGAAAGACCTCTTATCGATTCAACCGTTTTTTCTCCGAATGAAAAAGGGGTGATTGGCATTGATGAAATGCGGACGTTGAAGAAATTTTTGTTTCAGAAACCGTTTGTTTCCCCGAAGCGTTTCGCGATCATTGATCAATCGGAGTGTCTCACCGAGGAGGCCGCGAGTGCATTGCTGAAAATCGTCGAAGAACCCCCTTCATACGCACTTCTCATATTTGTGGCGCAAAATACGGAATCTTTTTTTTCTCCTCTTCTTTCCCGGTTTACAAAAGAATATTTTCCCAGACTTTCGGATGTGGAGGTGGAAGAGATATTGAAAAAAAATTATGATGTGTCGGAAAAGCGCGCAAAAGAAATAGCGGCACAGTGTTTCGGGAGACTCGGACGCGCGATTCATCAAATCGAAAAAAAGAAAGAAAAAAAGAAAGAAGAGGAAACGATTCAGGATATGATTGAACGGCGCATAGTCGAACTTCGGGCAAAAGATCGAATAACGCATTCAAAAAAGCTTTCGTGGCTTCTCGATCGACTTACTCTCGTGAAGCGTTATAATGTGAATCCAAAACTGCAGTCGAAAGGTGTACAATATATAATTGATAAGAAACATGAATGACAAATTGAAAAAAGAAATAGCGGGAATTGTCGATAGATTCAAAAAGGAAATAGCGGGAATTCGCACAAATCGCCCGAGTGCGGGGCTTATCGAGGATATTAAGGTTTCGTATTATGGACAAATTGTTCCCGTAAAACACGTGGGATCGGTGGGAGTGACCCCTCCCCGCGAAATTCATGTGCAGGTGTGGGATACCTCGGCGGTGGGGCTCGTATCAAAAGCGATTGAATCATCGCAGTTGGGATTGTCTCCGCAAGTCGAAGGAAATATGGTGCGTGTATTTCTTCCCGAACTCAGTGCGGAACGAAGAGAGGAATTCATAAAACATGTAAAGAAAACAGCGGAACAGTACCGCATCGAAATCCGTCACGCCCGGGACGAGGCGAACAAGGATATAGAGAGGCGCGAGAACGAGAGCGAAATTACGGAAGACGAGAGATTTAAGGAACGCGAAGATGTGCAGAAGACGGTTGATGGGGGAAACGAAGACATTGAAAAATTTCTCGAGGAAAAAATAGCGGAAATAAAAGAATAATCCATGGATCCCGTTCATGATAACTTTTTCAAAAGATGGGAGTTTTATACTTACAATTTGATTATGAAAAATAAAAAAGAAAGGTACGACACATACGAACAAAAAGTGTACAGAAACGCTTGCGTTTCTTATCATTAAACGGGATGGACATCCTTCTTATTATTGTGAGCCTTTCAGTGCTCATTCTTGTGCATGAAATGGGACACTTTGCGAGCGCAAAGTTTTTTAAAGTAGGGGTGGAGGAATTCGGAATCGGGTTTCCTCCGCGCCTTTTCGGAAAAAAATACGGGGAGACGACCTACAGCATAAACGCACTTCCGTTCGGGGGTTTTGTAAAAATTGCCGGAGAAGATGGGGGAGCGGAAAACGAAATCCAAAATTCCTCCTCTTTTTCGTCCCAAAAAACATGGAAGCGGACAATTATTCTCGCGGCGGGAGTGTGTATGAATATCATCGCGGGATGGATTATCTTCAGCGCGGTGTTTATGGCAGGAGTGCCCATGAAACTTGCGATTCTCGAGGTGTTTCCCGATTCACCCGCGTCAACGGCGGATATACGGGCGAATGATTTCATCACTTCCGCAACATACGGAGAAAAAACACTGAAGGATCCGGTGCAAACGAATGAGTTTATCGGTTTGGTAAAAGAAGCGGGGGGAAATCCGATGACGATTGAATTGGAGCGCGGGAAAGAGACAATTGTAAAAACGATTAAGGGACGGGTAAATCCTCCCGAAGGTCAGGGGTCATTGGGAATCGGACTCGGAGAATCCGGTGTGGCACAAAAAGGTTTTTTCGAAAGTATTTGGGAGGGAGCGAAATATACCGCCGACGTAACTCGAATGATTTTTGTCGGATTTTTTGATCTCATTATAAAAATATTCACTACCCCCGATGCCACAAAAAATGTCGCGGGTCCCGTCGGGATTGTAATGATTGCGAAACAGGCAACCGACATCGGATTCGTGTATTTTCTTCAGTTACTCGGACTTATTTCGGTTAACCTCGCGGTGTTGAATTTACTTCCGTTTCCCGCACTTGATGGGGGGCGGATTCTCGTGCTTTTTATCGAAAAAATAAAAGGGAGTCCGGTATCGCTCCGCGCGCAGTCGTGGATTAATATGGCGGGCTTCTTTTTCCTCATCGCACTCATGCTTTTCGTGACGTTTCAGGATGTCACAAAACTTTTTAAGTAGAAAATCTTACGACTTGCGATGTCGTAATGTAGTTTTCACTTTCTTGGCGTCCGCAAATAGTTTTTAATTTTAGGGATTGGAATCTTGATATTCCAGTCCCTTTGTTTTTAACACCTCCAGTTTCTCTAAATTTTCAAAATAACTCTTTTTACTAAGATCTCGTTGAGTTACGCGTTCATAAAAGAACAATGGCCACACATCAACTAATTTTATAGAATTATTTTTTGTGACGAGAATATTGCCTTTGTTCAAATCTGGAAGGATGCTAGTTTCTTTATATATTTTACTTAAACGGATACTTAATTTTTTTACTTCCGATTTAAGTTTTTTTGACATCGACTTCTTCAAATATATATCTAAATCTTTTCCCGAGACAAACTTTTGTTTAAGGTGATATCTTTCATTTTCTTTATAAATATTTGTATCAACCATAAAATTTCCAAGATGTTTTTTAAGTAGTTTTATTTTTTCAGTAAAGTCATTGAAATTTGGATATGGTGAACCACCCTTTTTCATAATTAAGGTTTTTTGCACCATGCGTCCGTTTCTGTAACAACGGAAATATGCTCCCATACTGCAAATAGTAAGGACATTTGCGTTCTAAATCAAATTTAGGGTCTATAATAAATCAGTTGTCACACGGCGCGAGTTTTGGTAGGATACAAGTGTCAAATCTATGCGCCAATCCAGATATTTTTTGAAGACCAGCAAGACATTTTCCGAAGACGACAAAGTTGTTTCGGCGAAGCTTTTGAAGCAGGGAGGATTTATTCAGGAATCCGTTGCGGGACGGTATTATTTTTTGCCGATTGGACATAAAGTGCAGCAGCGCATTATGGACATCGTGAAAGAAGAGATGGATGGGGTGGGTGCACAGGAAATGGTTTCTCCGATTTTGCATCCGGTGGAATTATGGAAAGAAACAAATCGTACGAACACCACGGGGTTTGAACTCATGAAAGTGAAAGATCGGCGCGGATCGGAATTTGCGCTCGGTGGCACCGCGGAAGAAATGTTTGTCGATTTGGTTCGTAAGTATCAGTTGAGTTATAAAGATTTACCGTTTCATTTGTATCAATTTTCGCCGAAATTCCGCGATGAGCTTCGTGCCCGCGGGGGACTGCTTCGGGTTCGTGAATTTATCATGAAAGATGGGTATTCGTTTCACCGGAATGAAGAGGACTTCACAAAGACGTACGAGGAGATGAAACGGGTGTACTCGAGGATTTTTATGCGCATGGGACTTTCCACGGTCATTGTTGAGGCAGATAACGGCTACATTGGGGGCGAATACTGCCATGAATTCGTCGTGGAATCCGAAATCGGGGAAAGCAGATATTTCACGACAAAAGACGGAACGTATGCAGCACATGAAGATGTCGCGAAATTCAAACGAAATCCCGCAAATGCCGGCGCCGAAATGTTTCCGTTTCAAATTATCGATCAGCCGAAATGGGTGGAGACCATGGACGACAACGTAAAACACTATGGGAAAGAAAAAAACAATTTTTTGAAAAATGTGGTGTATAAAAACCGAATTACCGGAGAAATCATTATTGCGGTCGTGACCGGCGATTTGGAAGTGAATCAAAGTAAACTTGAACATGCGCTCACGATGGTGGGACAACTTGAATCCGCACTCGATGAAGATTTGGCGAAACTCGGTACAAAACACGGATACGTGCATTGCTGGGGACACAAGGGCGCGCGATATGTCGGGGATATCGTACTTGCCGATGCGCGGAATCTCATCGGGGGACAAAAAGAGGACGCCACGGATTCGGTAAACGTAAACTACGGACGCGATTTCACTTGCGAATTACTCGCGGATATTTCAGCCGCAAAATCCGGAGATATCGCGGAGCATGGTGGCGCATTGATCGAGGGACGCGGAATTGAAGTGGGAAATACGTTTCAGCTTGGATTTCATTACACTCATCTTATGGAAGGTGCGGTATATCGCGACGAAGATGGGACCGAGAAGCCGTATTATATGGGATGTTATGGCATCGGAATCGGACGCACGATGGCGGCGCTTGTGGAAAAATTCAACGACGGAAAAGGAATTCTGTGGCCGGAGAGTGTCGCTCCGTTTCAAGTCCATTTATTGTGCATTGGTGAGACCGACGAAAAACTTGAAAAGTACGCGGATCGGGTGTATGAATTGCTTAGTGCCTCGGGAATCGATGTGTTATACGACGACCGGGTAAAAATGTCCGCGGGAGAAAAATTTTTTGACGCGGATCTTATCGGACTCCCGTATCGCGTTATCGTGAGCGGAAAAACGATGGCCGAAGAAAAAATCGAAGTGAAAAAGCGATCGGAAAAACAGGGGGTGCTTATGAACGCCGAAACATTCATCGCGCAATTGGGAAACAAATAAAATTTTATGGTTATAAAGAAAAATATAGGCATTGACCTCGGTACGGACACTACGCAGATTTATCTCGAGAAAAAGGGGATCATGGTAAATGAGCCCTCAATTGTCGCATTCAATAATCGCACCAATAGGGTTGTCGCACACGGGTCGGAAGCGAAATCGATGCTTTCCCGAACTCCCGCACATATCACCGCACTTCGTCCGATTATGCACGGAGTGATTGCCGATTTTGATATGGCGCGCGAAATGATTCAGCGATTTTTGAAGAACGAAAAATTTCCCTATTCGCTCATTACGCGAATGATTGTAAGTATTCCGACAAATCTCACTGAGGTTGAACGAAAATCGGTTGAAGATCTTCTGAAAGAATCCGGCGCCTCAAGTGTGTATCTTCTTGAACAACCGCTTGCCGCCGCGTTTGGAAGTCAGCTCGATATCAATCGCCCCACCGCATTTCTTATCGTCGATATGGGAGCGGGGACGACCGATATGGCGATTATTTCGATGAACGGAATAGTTGTTTCCCGCCGGTTGAAAATTGGAGGAGATTATTTGAATCAGGAAATCATCAAAGCGGTGCGGGAAGAACTGAAATTGAATATCGGGGAACCGACCGCGGAGGATATAAAAATCGGACTTGGATCGGCGGTTCCCCTTGGAGAACGTTTGGAAATCACTGTACGGGGACGGGATGTGCTTTCGGGACTTCCGCGCGAACTTTCGCTTCGTGATACTCAGGTGCGTTTTTGGATTTCCCGACCACTTAAGGCTATTGTTGAGGCACTGAAGGATCTTATTGAAAGTGCCCCCCCCGAACTTGTCGGCGACATTTATCGGAATGGAGTGTATTTGTGTGGAGGGGGAAGTTTGCTCCGTGGGATCAATCAGTTGTTTGAAAAAGAAATTGGTGTCTCCGTGTGGATTGTGGACGAACCATTGACTAGTATTGCGCGCGGAACAGGTCTTATCGCGGAGAATTTTGAGAAATACGAGCACGTGCTTAATAATTTTTCCAATATGAAATTGGGAAATATATAACAGAATGGGAGATAAGATTTTTTACGTATGAAGAACTTCTTTAAGTTTTTTCTTTTTTTCATTTTCATCATATGTGTATTGTTTATTTTTATTACCGCGCATCGGGATATTGCGGCTTTTTTGAATGACGGGAAGTCGTTTTTCGCATCCATGTTTTCGAAACAGCACTCATTGGAAGAATTGAGTCTCGAAAATGAAAGTCTCAAAAAACAAATAGAATCGTTGAATTTCCCGAGAGAAAAAACGGGGCGATATCACTATAAAATAGCGCAGGTATATTCCCATTACCCGTTTAACGATGCGGGACTCACCATTATCGATTTGGGAACGGACGACGGGATTCGAACGGGAATGCCCGTTATGGTGAAAGAAGGAATACTTTTCGGGAAGATAAAAAACGTAAAAAGAACCCAGAGTGAGGTTGAAACGATTTTCAGTCCCGAATGGAAGACGAGTGTCAATATCGGAACCGGCGCAATAAAAGCGGTGTTAAACGGCGGTCCGACGCCGAATATTGATCTCATCCCGATAGAAGGGAACGTCGCATTTGGGGACGAGGTGGTGAATGGCGCCGCTGAATTTCCCATTGGTTCGCTTCTCGGCACGCTTTCCGAAATAACGAAGAGTACAAATGACGTATGGAAAAAGTCGTCGCTTAAACTTCCCTATAAACTCGAATCTCTGAATTCCGTCCTTGTTATTGTAGATTTTCCATGAACATAAAAAATGATTTTCAGGATTATATAAAAACATTTCTCATACTGCTTTTTTGTTTTGCGGTATTTTTTACGCTTCAGTATTTCAGGGTAATTACGGTATTCGGAGTGACTCCGAATTTTATTTTATTGTTTTTTCTCGTGTTTCCGTTTTTACGTTTCCGTTTTTTGTTTTTTATTTTCTGCGGCGCACTGTACGCACTATTTACGTTCTTGTATTCGCCGTTTTGGATTGTTTCTTCGATTTCACTCATTCTTGCAGTCTCTCTTATCTATGGAATGCGAAGATTTCTTACGGGAAATCCTTCGGTTGATTTTTTCTTTTCCATTGCGTGTGCAACATTTCTTTTTTATGCGATTTCCTTTCTTGCGCTTCATGCGGGTTCATATCAAAGCGATCTTGCGATTCTCTTCCCCGATTTTTTTAAAATTATTCTTATTGAATTGGGCAGTAATGTCATATTGGGAATTATCGCATGGGGCGGACTGAAAAAAATGGGAATACGTTTTCGATAATATATGTCACACAGAAATTTAAATTTGGAGGACATGTTGACCGACCGGGTGACGGAAGAGGATCTCTTGGAGGTTCCTCTTACCGATAAGGTGTTTCGCTGGGTTTTATTTTGTGTCGTCGTCATATTTCTCGTGGTGCTGTGGCAGTTTTTTTATGTGAACGTCGGAAACGGTGATTTTTATACGCGCCGGGCAACCGCAAATATGAGTGATATAAAAATTCATCCCGCCCCGCGCGGTGTGATTTTCGATCGTACGGGAAAATCACTTTTGAAGAACGAACCCGCAATCCGGATTTTTCTTTCCCCACGCGATTTCCCGGAAAACTATACGGATCGTTTGCAGGCACTTTATGATGTGGCATCCGTAGCGCAGGTCGATTTTTCAGAATTAAAAAAAACAATAGAAGAAAAGGATTGGGGACAGAGCGACAGGATTTTGTTGCTTGACGACGCATCTCATGAACAGGTGGTGGCACTCTCCGCACTTGGATTGAAGGGTGTTCACGTTGAACCCTCATTCAAAAGGATTTATGAAGATCCGCTTGTTTTTTCCCATATCCTCGGATACACAGGGCTCGTCAATACGGAGGATCTTCAAAATAATGCCGATTTGTCGATAGACGACAGAATAGGACGCTCGGGGCTCGAGGCTTTTTATGATGAATATTTAAGAGGGAAAAACGGGAAGGAGGTGTTTTTCAGGAATGCAAAAGGAAAAATAGAGGAAGAACGTTCCGTTCAGGAGCCGGAATCGGGGTATGCGCTCCACACATTTATTGACGCGGGACTTCAGGAATATATGTATACACGACTCAGCAACGCACTCGTTTCACTTGGGCGAGATACTGGCGTCGCGATCGCAATGAACCCGAAAAACGGAGAGGTGCTCGGACTTGTGAATATTCCTGGATTTGATTCCACCAAACTGAAAGAAGCGCTCACCGATCCGCGCCGACCAATGTTCAATCGAGCGGTGAGCGGGCTTTATAATCCGGGATCGACGATAAAACCGCTCGTTGCCGTTGCGGCGCTTACCGAGGGAGTTATCGATACGAAGAAACAATTGTATTCTGCCGGGTATATAGAAATTCCGAATCCGTATAACCCATCAGAACCCGGACGTTTTCTTGATTGGCAACCAAACGGATGGATTGACGTGCATTCGGCGCTCGCAAAATCAAGTAATATTTTTTTCTATGAAGTGACGGGAGGGTTCGAGAGTCAGAAAGGTATCGGTATTTTAAAATTGAAAGAATGGTGGGAGCGGTTCAATCTCGATAAAAAAACAAATATTGATCTTGTTGGAGAACAACAGGGATTTCTTCCCGATCCGACATGGAAGGAAAAAGAGCGAGGAGAACCGTGGCGTGTGGGGGACACCTATAACGTCGCAATCGGACAGGGGGATTTCATGATAACCCCAATCGAGCTCCTGAATTATATTTCCGCAATCGCGAACGGCGGGATTCTGTATGAGCCACGTATTGTAAAGGAAATTGTGAACGAAAAAGGAAGTCCGATAAAGGAAATGCCGGAAAAAATATCGGCCGATATACGGGAAATCGCCTCGAAATTCATTCCCGATGCGCAACGGGGAATGCACGACGTGGTAGTGCAACCATATGGAACGGCTCGTTCGTTGGCGTCACTCCCGTTTGGGGTTGCGGCAAAAACAGGGACCGCGCAAATACAAAATAATGCGAAAGTGAATGCATTTTTTGTGGGCTACGCTCCGTTTAACGATCCTCAGATTGCACTTCTTATTTTGGTTGAAAACGCAAAAGAAGGGAGTGCAAACACTATACCGGTGGCGAAGGACATTTTCTTATGGTATTATGAAAACCGCCTAAAAAAATAAATATATGGATCCCGTTCATGATAGTCTTTTCATGATGAACGATTTCTGGGGTACAATATAGTTATATTTAAAAGACGAAGATGGGTACGTTGTGTATGAAAAAGACGTACGGAAACGCAGGCGTTTCCTATCATGAAACGGGATGGATCCCGTTAATGATAAATTTTTCAAAAAATGGGAACCGTGGAACATATCAGAGCCTATGAATAATAAAATAAAAAGGTACGAAATATATAAAAAAATATACGGAAACGCAGGCGTTTCCTATCATTAAACGGGATGGAAACAGTATATCTTACAAAGGACAGGTATGAAGAGCTTCAAAAGGAGCTGGATGAGTTAAAAACAGTCGGTCGCGGAGAGGTCGCCGATCGTCTCAAGCACGCAAAGGAGCTTGGCGATTTGTCGGAAAATTCGGAATACCAGGAGGCTCGCGAAGAGCAATCGCGTCTTGAACAGAAGATAAATCAACTTGAAGAACTCCTCCGCCACTCTTCAATTATCAAAAAATCCAACGGAATCGATTCCGTTCGTATCGGCTCGAAGGTAAAAGTGCAGAAAAACAAAGAAACGACAATGTACACGATTGTCGGTTCCAATGAAGCAGATCCGTCAAACGGATTCATTTCCAATGAATCTCCCATCGGACGCAGTCTCCTCGGAAAAAAGGTTGGAGATACATCAACGTTTGTTTCGCCGAAAGGGGAAGTATCGTGTCGTATTTTGGCCATAGAATAATCCTTTTTGTATGCTCGAAGACATAATGCATGAACGTGAAAAAAAGTGCTCACTCTATGAAGCGCACGGTTCCGCATTTCCCGCGCGAGTTGCGCGAACCGCCCATATCGGGGAAGTTATCGAACAGTTCGACGAATTGTTCAAAAAACAAAAATCACTCACTCTCGTGGGAAGAGTTTTTGCGTGGAGAGATCAAGGGGGAATTCTTTTTGCCGATGTGGCGGATGCTTCGGGAAAACTGCAATTTGTATTCAATGAAAAAGAGATGGAAAATTTTTCCGCCATTCAAAATTCATTCGATGTGGGGGATTTTATCGAGGCGGAAGGAGTTTCATATCTGACAAAAAGGGGAGAAAAGAGTTTATTTGTGAAACGTGCGCGCATGATTGCAAAATCATTTCGCCCCGTGCCTGCAACGTGGTACGGATTGGAAGACACGGAAGCGCTTCTCAGAAATCGGTATCTTGATCTTCTCCTCCATAAGGAAACACGTGAACTTTTTCAAAAGAAAGCCCTTTTTTGGGAAACGATGCGAGATTATGTGAAACGGGCGAATTATCTCGAGGTGGAGATGCCTGTGCTTGAGTCGGTTCCCGGGGGAGCGGAGGCGCGCCCGTTTGTCACCCACCATAACGCACTCGACGAGGATTTTTATTTGCGCATTTCACTTGAGCTTCCGCTCAAAAAAATGCTTGTGGGAGGAGTTGAAAAAGTATTCGAAATCGGAAGAATTTTCAGAAATGAGGGAATCGACCGCGAGCACCTTCAGGATTACACGCAGATGGAATGTTACAGTGCATATGAAAATTACGACGACATGATGAAATTTGTCGAAGGGATGTATAAAGAGGTGATACAAAAACTTTTCGGTACACTCTCGATGAGGATTCAGGACGCGGATATCGATTGGGGAGTTTCATGGCCTAAAGTGGATTATTATGAGATTTTTGAAAAGGAGACCGGAATCGATTTACGTTCGGCGACGGAGAAAGATTTGAAGAAAAAAGCAAAAGAACTCGGGATCGCTATCGAACCCGGGCTTAAGAAAGGAAGGATTGTCGATCTTATTTATAAAAAAGCGGTTCGTTTCAAACTCATACAGCCGTGTTTTCTTGTTGATCCGCCTGTGGAAATAGAGCCACTTGCAAAACGTCTTGAAAAAGACAACAATCGTGTTGCCCGTTTTCAGGTTCTCGCGCTGGGTACCGAGCTCGGAAAAGGATTTTCCGAATTGAATGATCCCCGCGATCAGCGTGCGCGGTTCGAGGAACAGATGAAATTGCGGGAAGCGGGCGATGATGAGGCGCAGATGATTGATGAAGAATTTATTGAAGCACTCGAGTATGGAATGCCACCGGCCGCCGGATTCGGCATGTCCGAACGCCTCTTTGCGGTGCTTATGGGTCGGTCGATACGGGAGACCGTCATCTTCCCGCTTATGAAGAAAAAGTAAGGGCTTTATTGAAATATTCAAGCGGAACGCGGAGAATATTTCAGTATTAAACCTTACCCCGCCCATATTGGTGAAAATGTTAAAAAGAAAAGCAAGTATGAAAATTTCAAAAATAAAGAAACTATCGTCGAAACAAAAAAATATAGGCGGGGTGCTCAATGTTATGGTTGTTCACTCTGTTCACAAATAACATTGGCATGTTAGATATAAATTTTATTCGGGAAAATCCCGAAGAGGCAAAACAAATTTTGGGGAAAAAGAGCGTTGATCCGAAACTCATCGATAAATTTTTACGTCTTGATACCGAGTGGAGAACGAAAACCGCCGCGCTCGATCAGTTGAAATCGGAACAAAATGCGGTAAGTAAAGAATTGGGAAAAACGCAGAGCGAGGATCTTCTCTCGAAGGCGCAGATATTAAAAAAGCGCGTTACCGAGATAGCTGTGGAACGTGATGAATTCGAAAAAAAACGTGATGAGATATTTAGAAAATTTCCGAATCCACCACTCGATGGAGTACCCGTCTGTCCCGATGAATCGGGAAACAAGGTACTTCGGGAGATTGGAGATATACCGAAGTTTGATTTTCAGCCGAAGGACTATCTTGAGCTCGGCGAGGCACTTGGATTTATTAACGTAAAAAAAGCCGGAGAGGTATCCGGTTCCCGTTTCGGATATCTGATGGGCGACGTGGCACTCATCGAGTTTGCACTCATAAAACTTGCGATGGATACGCTTACCCCCCATGGATTTATTCCCGTCATTCCGCCGGTGTTTGTGAAAGAAAAAACAATGCAGGCAATGGGGTATGTGGATCGGCGCGAAGATATGGAAGAAACATATTTTTTCGAAAAAGACGGATTATATCTCGTGGGAACCTCGGAACAATCGGTGGGGCCGTTCCATATGGGAGATATATTGAACGAAGAGGAACTTCCGAAACGTTATGTGTCGTTTTCGACGTGTTTTCGGCGTGAAGCGGGGAGTTATGGGAAAGACACAAGAGGAATTCTTCGCGTGCATCAATTCGATAAAATAGAGATGTTCAGTTTTTGTAAACCGGAAGAATCGGTGAAGGAACACGAATTTCTTCTTTCACTCGAAGAAAAACTCATGCAGGTCCTAAAGCTTCCGTATCGTGTCATCGAGATGTGTAGCGGAGATCTCGGAAATGTTGCGGCCGCGAAATACGATATCGAAGCGTGGTTTCCCTCGCAAAATGTGTATCGGGAAACGCATTCAACATCGAACTGCACCGACTTTCAGGCAC
>JAKANR010000044.1 GCA_021823645.1 bacterium | reverse complement strand
GAAAAGTAAGCACTTGACCAACGTCATTTGCCTCAACATCGTTCTCGATGATTTTTCCGTCTGGTTGCGATGCAATATAGTGGAATAACATAAAATAGGGTTTAGGGGTTAGGTGATTAGGGGCTAGTGATTAGTAAAAATACGAAACGATATAGCCATTATATTATTTTCTTTTTCTTTATGCTAATCCCTAATTTCTACACCCTATTCCCTAATTACACGGAATACTTCTTCAATAGTGGTAAGTCCAAGTTCCACTTTGCGTAATCCGTCTTCAATCATAGTGACCATCCCCTCTTTTCTCGCGATTTCACGAACTCCATCGAGGCTGAACTCAGGACTAATCATGAGTTTTCGTATCGATTCGGTTACTTCCATCGCTTCAAAAATACCGACTCGTCCGAGAAATCCGGTGAAATTACACGAGGCGCACCCTTTTCCTCTGAAAAATACTTTCGGGAGGCGCGCCACCTCCGGATTGATATTCATTGCAACAAGTTCTCGAGTGATCACTTCTTTCATTTGATTGTCGGGATCGTACGATTCGATACAATCCATGTGAATTTTTCTCGCAAGACGCTGTGCCGAAATGACATTCAACACTGCGGCAGCTAAAAACGGAGCAACCCCCATATCAACGAGACGAGGAATCGTCGTCGGCGCATCGTTTGTGTGAATGCTCGAAAGCACCAAGTGACCGGTAAGTGCCGCCTGAATCGCAATATCGGCGGTTTCGGCGTCTCGAATTTCTCCCACCATAATGATATTCGGATCCTGACGAAGAATGGATCGGAGTCCGGAAGCAAATGTAATTCCCGCAGCCACATTCACCTGCGTTTGGTTCACATACCGCATATCATACTCGATCGGGTCTTCAACCGTCACAATATTCACCTCCGGGCGATTCAAAATATTCAACACGGAATACAATGTTGTTGTTTTTCCGGATCCGGTAGGTCCGCACACGAGCACCATTCCGTATGTTTTTTTCACTCCCCGTTCAATCATCTTTATCCCGTCGTCGAACATTCCGAGATCCGAAAGTGAAATCGGTTTTTGCGCGGCAGCCAACAGACGCATTTCCACCTTCTCACCATAAAATGTAGGGATAATCGAAACACGGATATCAATCACCCCGTCACCGATTTTGAATCGAAAACGTCCATCCTGCGGATGAGTGTGCTCGTCGACGCGGAGACCGGAAAGTATTTTTATGCGCGCAGTCACGGCGGGACGAATTTCTTTCGGCATGCGAATAATTTCATGAAGCACTCCATCAACGCGAAACCGCACCAAAATCACGTCGTCGAGCGCCTCAAAATGTATATCGGATGCGCGTGACGATACCGCATATTCGAGAAGGTTGTCGACAATCGCGACAATCGGAATATCCTGAGCCGCCTCTTTTAAATCTTTGTTTCCCTTGAGTTTCAAAGACTCGCGGACGCTATCGTCAATTATTTTTTTAAAATCCTGAGTAAGTTTTTTCTGATACAGGATAAATCCCCTGTTCAAATCCTCCTCGCTCGCAAAAAACACTTTTATTTTCCCCCTCAGTTTGAGTGTGAGATAATCGATCGTTTCGAGATCGGTCGGATCTTCCATTGCAACGTGATATACCTTCTCTTCATCTTTCGAAAAGACGATAATTTTTCTGAGACGCGCAATATCCTCGGGGATGAGATGCATCACCTCTTCGTCGATTTTCGTCGCACCGAGATTCACCCGCTCATACCCGAGTGTCCGCGCGAGAAGTGTGTAATAATAGTCGCTCGTAATGAGTCCCTGTGAAATAACAAGATCCACTATATTCTGTCGTTTTCGCTCGGCTTCAACGCCCAACGATTCAAATGTTTGAGCGTCCAAAATACCCGCACCCATAAGCATTTCCTTTATTTTTGACGGAGGAAGAGAAATCATGATTGTAGTAATCAGTAACAAATAATAAGTAATAAGTACAAAAAAGACAGTTACGGATTACTAATTACGGATTACTAATTCACTTATTATTATAGCAATAATCGCGAGGGTCGACCATAAATAATACAGCGAAAAACGTTCTTCGGGTTTTTTTTGAATTTTATTTATATAAACCGTTCCGATAAGTCCCCCTAGAAAAACAGCAATAAGATAAAAAATCCACCCGTACATCCAAGCGGGATTTCCCAATAAAAATATTGCAACCCCGCCGATATACAATTCCTCATCTTCAAAAAATTTTGAAGAAAACTTTTTGTTGTACCGTCTTCCGTAAAATACGAGCAATATCCCGATGATAAAGGAAATGCAATAGTACATGAGAAATCGAACAAAGTGGTACTGGAAAAGATAAAGAATACTTTCATGCGGAGGAAGGAAATATATAAATGGCGCACCCGATTGAATCCATAAAAAATATTGCGATGCGGTCAAAAAGATATACCAAAAAACAACACCGAGCATGGAAAAAATGAACGCCCATTTCGAAATGAGCACCCGCATTTTATCGGACACGTTTTTTCGGAACACCTGCAGAAAAAAAAGTGAGCATAATACTCCGAGACTTGAAAGTGGAACAAGATAATTCATGGGTATCTCTATTATATACGAACCCCGCCATTCCATGGAGTGGCGGGGTGATATTTCATGTCGAAATACTTTTTTTGACCGACGTTAGAGGTTGAGTCCCGGAGCATTTCCGATTTCGTACCAATTAGGATTGTCTCCCTGATCTTTTGATTCGACATCTCCCGCCCCGCCATTTGAATATTTTGTGCTCTCCATTTTTGCGTCAATCTCATAAAGAAGAGTTGAGGATGTCTTGTATGCGTAGAAGTTTGTTGTGTCATTCACCGGATCCAACGGAAGTCGCGATAGCGGAGAACCGGATGAAATCCGACCAAAATTAGTATCAACCCATCCCGTACCGGTTACGGCAGTAGAAGACGTAACTCTAAAACTACTACAAGCACCTGCACCACTAAAGGGCGACGTTCCGGAAGCGGTACATGTGGTACTCGCATTCCATGAATTAAGATTCGGAACCTCGGAAAGGAAAAGCGCGAGCGCATTATGGAGCGCCGATAAGTCGGATACACGCGTCGAATCCCTCCCCTGTTTCACGAGTTGGGCGGGATTCAAAATAATAACGACCGCTGTCGCAAGCACCGCTAAAATAGCGATAACGACAAGGAGCTCAATGAGGGTAAATCCCTTCTTTGTTTGTGTATTCATATATTGTTTAAACGACTCTATTTGACAATGTCAATTATACCACATTTATCACCTTTTGTGATGTGTATAACATGAGAAGAAACTATCGTTCCTCGCTGATTTTTTATAAATCTAGTCCGGGAGCGTTTCCGATTTCGTACCACCCAGCATCATTTCCTCCGTCTTTGGTATTTGAAACTATATCTCCCGTTCCTCCCGGTCCATACTTATTACTCTCCATTCTCGCATCCAATTCATAGAGGAGTGTCGAAGAACTCTTGAATCCATAAAAATAGCTTCCATCATTTACCGGATCCAACGGAAGTCGCGAAAGTGGAGAACCGGATGAAATTTGATTGAAATTGACCGGCACCCATCCATTTCCATTTACCACCGTTGAAGCGGAAATGGTACACGAAGAAAAACCTACGGGAAGAGTGATTGTTGAGGTTGCGGTGCAATAGGTGTACGGAGTCCACGTGGTCAGTCCCTGCACTTCGGAAAGATACAGCGCGAGCGCACTGTGAAGCGCGGCGAGATCGGAAATGCGCGTCGAATCTCTCCCCTGTTTCACGAGTTGGGCGGGATTCAAAATAATAACGACCGCTGTCGCAAGCACCGCTAAAATAGCGATAACGACAAGGAGCTCAATGAGGGTAAAACCTTTTTTTGTTTCTTTTTTTTCCATATTCACGCGTGACGAATACCGACCTTTCAGAAAATGATATTCATTATATCATTACTGATTTGAAAGGAGAAATTCTTTTATATGATCGACGAGTTCTTCCATTGAGATGCGCGCTTTCACAAAGTATCCCACCGCTCCGAGCGATTGACCCTTCTCCAAATCGGTTTCCTGTCCCAAGTTGGAAATAATCACAATCGGCACTTTCTGTATTTGGGGATCCGATTGCACTTTTTCCAAAAGTTCAAATCCGGAAATTTTCGGAAGAATAATATCGAGTAAGACCAAATCCAATGTATTGTTTTTCAGATATTGCAGTCCCTCGTCCCCGTCGCGCGCCAAAAACACCTTGAATCCTTCTTTTTCCAATCGTTGTTTCAAAAGTGTTCCCAAGAGCGGTTCGTCTTCAATGAGAAGAACATTTTTTATCGGCATTTGTGTTTCCATTGTTATTTCTTTTTTCATTATACCCCAAGTCCCCGGAAAATAACAAAATCCCCCACGTGTGTGGTGGGGAGAAATTTTGCCCATAGATAATGAATATTTTTAGTCGCCCTAATCTCCGCGGCCGAATTTTTTTTACCCGCATGATACGGGAAGAAGGTTCGGCTCAGACCTCCACGATTTTGAAATAAATCACAAATCGTAAACAGTGATTCGCTAACGTTAGGAGCGTCTCACTTTTTACGACTTGCAATCGACGTAATTTAATTGATCCACGAGCAGCTTCCGCTACCCGTGCCTTGTTACGACTTAGTCCTCATCACCGAGCTTAGGCTGAACCCCGGTTGGAGTTTTTACCTATTCCCAGCTCCGCTGACTTGACGGGCGGTGAGTACAGGACTCGAGAACGTATTCACCGCGGCATGCTGATCCGCGATTACTAGTGATTCCGACTTCATGAGGGCGAGTTGCAGCCCTCAATCTGAACTGGGGCCAATTTTGGTGGGATTAGCTCCGTCTTACGACTTGGCAACCCATTGTATTGACCATTGTAGCATGTGTGTGGCCCAGGGCATCAAAGGGCCATGCTGATTTGACGTCATCCCCGCCTTCCTCCGTCTATGCGACGGCAGTCTTCTCTGACACTTATAACAGAGAACAGGGGTTGCGCTCGTTACCCCACTTAAGGGAACGCCTCACGGCACGAGCTGACGGCAACCATGCAGCACCTGTGTACATGTCTTCGTAAAAAGAGGGTTCTCCTTTCGGAAAATTTTCATGCACATTTCAAGCCCTGGTGAGGTGTCTCGTTTACCGTCGAATTAAACCACATGCTCCACCACTTGTGCGAGTCCCCGTCTATTCCTTTGAGTTTTAAGCTTGCGCTCGTACTTCCCAGGCGGCTGACTTAACGCGTTAGCTACGCCACCCCGAGGGTCGATACTCGAGATAGCTAGTCAGCATCGTTTAGGGCGTGGACTACAAGGGTATCTAATCCTTTTTGCTCCCCACGCTTTCGCGCCTCAGGGTCAAGAATGTCCCAGCAGAATGCCTTCGCCTTTGGTGTTCCGCACGATATCAACGGATTTCACCCCTACACCGTGCGTTCCATCTGCCTCTAACACCTTCTAGTGCGGCAGTTTCCACGGCGATTTCTGGGTTGAGCCCAGAGATTTGACCGCAGACTTACTGCACCCCCTACGCGCCCTTTACGCCCAATAAATCCGGATAACGCTTGTGGCCTTCGTATTACCGCGGCTGCTGGCACGAAGTTTGCAGCCACTTATTCCTACGGTACTGTCAACCTTGCGGCTTCCTCCCGTAGAAAAGTAGTTTACACACCGAAATGCTTCATCCTACACGCGGCGTCGCTCGTTCAGGCTTTCGCCCATTGACGAATGTTCTTGACTGCTGCCTCCCGTAGGAGTAGGAACCGTGTCTCAGTTTCCTCGTTGGGGAACAGGCTCTCACCTCCCCTACCGGTCATA
>JAKANR010000043.1 GCA_021823645.1 bacterium | reverse complement strand
CGATCATTGTATTCCCGTTATTTCTCTCTACGCTCGAGTGGCATTATGAAAAAGAGGTGATTCATACCGAGGGAGTGCTTCGTAATTCCTATTCTATTCCGCTTGCGGGGGTGCTTATTCTTTGTGCTGTAGCGGGGGGAGTGCTGTTCAATCGCGACATTGCATTCGGCACGGTGGATCGGCGTGTGCTCCCCGTTGGGGCGGTTGATTTTATTCTTCGTGAGCGCATATCGGGTCCGTTTTTTAATCTCGAAAACGGCGGGTATCTTATTTGGAAACTTTGGCCGAAAGAAAAAGTGTTTCTCGACGGGCGAAATGAAGTGTATAAAGGACTTCCCACACAAGAATATATTTCGGTTGCCCGACAGGACGGAGACTGGAAAAAAATAATTAATGAGAAATACAATATAAACGGCATGATATTATGGTATCGTCCTCCGCTCGATATATTCGCAAATAATCTCACGGTGAATCTTTTGCGCGAAAATAAATTTACGCTTGTCTATTGGGACGATTCGGCGATTGTACTTCTTCGGAATACCGAGGCAAACAGAAGCATAATCGAAAAATTTGGATATACCGTGATAAATCCGTTCCGCAACCCGTTTTATATAGGAACAAAAGATATGGGGGAGGCGTTTACCGAACTTGAACGCGCTCGCGCCATCGCTCCGCACTCAACAGTGCTTCAGGAATATGAATATGCACTCACGAGTCGTATCCTCCCGTCCCCGAAATTGGTAGAATAAATGATATGGATGGGAATATAAAAAAGATTGCGAAGATATTGCGGTGCGATCGGGATTATATTTATAAAATCGATCGGCATTTTTCCGAGATTACCGGGAAAAGCGGAGTTTTCGATTCTATTGTCGAGGAAAACGATTCTATTGTTGAGGAAAAGGTCCGTCGACTCGGTCTTTCGATGGGCGCAAGCGCAAAAGAGGTCTATGACGCATTGATATCGAAAGTGGAAGCCGACGACTATAAGCTTTCGCGAGCACTCGGAATGCCGTCGTGGACATCGCAAAAGGGTTGTGAATACGTTGGAAGTATCGCAAAAAAAGTGATAAAAAATTCTGGTGCTCCCGCGCGCGGATTTTTTCTCAAAAAAGAAAAGGCAAAAGAGTTTTTGGAAAAAGAGCCACCCCGAAAAATACTCGCATATCTCGGATACGGATCCGTCGAAAAGATGATTGAAAAAGAGGACTTATTCGAAATTTTTTGCGCACTTCGATTTGTGGAGGGGAATGAGTGGTTAAATAAAAATTTTTTTCGTCTCTATGAACACCTCACTCCCGATGATTTTGAGGAACGCGATATTGAGGTTCGCGCACTTTCTCCGAAATGGAACAATGTTGCACAAGTGTTTGTGATGAAAAAATGGCACAACATCAGTCATTTGAAAGAATTGGGAGTGGTCTTCATTATTCCGATCTCACTCGGAATTTCGGGGGAATTGTTGCGCATGATGAGTCTTGTGCTTCATTATTTGCACGAAGTCCCGTTTTATTCCGATATGTTCAGGATGATATCCGAAGAGAGAAAGACATTTTCGGGTAATTTGATATCACTGTTACGGGGAGACGTGGTCGAGAAAAAAATTTCGGAAGGAGAAAAAACACTGTGGCTTGTGGTGCAGAGATATCTGGCGAAAGACGATGAAAACGAATGGCGACTTTTTGTTCCGCGTATCAACCCCGAGGCGCTTCATTGGGCGCGCGCGTCGGCGGATCTCGCCCGCATCGGCGAGGTGATTCCGCTTGAAGGAGGAGACCTTTCGTTTTGGGAAGATCTCGATTGGGTTGGGGAATATTTCAAGGATGACATCGGAAACGATGCGCTCGTGAGTTTAAATGTGGTGGATACCGTTATGTCGCTTGTGCAGAAAAAAGAGCTTATCAAATATCTCTATCATCATCAGGAGGCGTTATGGAACAAGATATTTCAGGAATATTTCGGCGAAAAACTTCTCGAAAAGGCGATGAAAAAACATCTCCTCCGCGGATGGTTCGAAATCTAGACGCGGGTCATACAAAACCAACTCATTTTATTCTATACTAACCATATCATGCCTTGGCACTCTCATAAAAATAAGAGAGGATTCACCCTCATTGAACTCCTCGTGGTTATTTCCATTCTCGCCGTTCTCGCAACCGCAGTCGTCATCATTATCAATCCCGCACAACTTGTGAAACAAGGAAGAGACTCAACGCGTCTTTCCGACATTGCCGCCATCAACAATGCGCTTGCATTGGTGGTTGCCGACATCGCAAATCCCTCACTGGGGAGTGCCACCACCACCTATGTTTCGCTTCCCGCAACGAATGCCGATTGTTCCGATCTTGGCTTCCCCGCGGGGGGAGGATATCGTTGTCCAACCACCTCCACACTTGCACGAGTCGATGGCACCGGCTGGATTCCGGTGAATATCAACGCATTCTCCGCGGGAAGTCCGCTCTCCCGTCTTCCCATCGATCCCGTGAATGACGCCACCTCCTCCCTCTATTATCAATATTTCGCCGATCCCATCCAAAAAACATGGAAAATTCAGGCGGTGATTGAATCGAATAAATATCAAGCGGAAGCGACAAAAGACGGAGGTGTATCAGACACATCATATGAAACAGGAATCGATCTCACGCTCGGGAGCGCGGTCTTTCCCAATGGATGGGTGCGGGTTCCTGGAGATTCCACATTCGGCACTTCGGATTTCTGGGTGATGAAATATGAGGCAAAATGCGCACTCACCTCCGCTCCCACCGTAGGACTTATCGTTCCCGACAATTCTACGCCATATGGTGTCTATTCAAACTCGACCACAAATTGCACCTCGGCGAATTCAAGGGGCATCGCATCGCTCTCTTCCGGTTCTCCCATCACGAATATCTCTCAAACGACTGCCACTACCTATTGCGCCAGTCTCGGTTCCGGGTTTCATCTTATTACCAACAACGAATGGCAAACGATTGCATGGAATATACAAAACCAATCATCAAACTGGAGCGGAGGTGCGGTGAACAGAGGGAACACAAACTCATCAGGAGCACAAAATGGTTCATCGCCGTATGGCACGGGTTATTCCGATTTCACTCATCTTCGTTATCACACTCTTTCCAATGGATCACAACTCTGGGATATCGCTGGCAATGTCTGGGAATGGACGAACGATACGATTGTGGGAACGAATAAGCCCGTGGGAATCGCGGGAAGCTGGGTTGAGTTTACCGCAGTCAGTTCTTATGGCTCACTCTCTCGCTCACAATTCGGACCATTAAATGCAGGCTGGAGTGCTACACAAGGTATTGGTCGTTATTATCAAGGAACTGCGGATGGCGGAACATACGCGTTTCTTCGCGGAGGGAGTTGGAATAATGACACGTACGCCGGCGTTGAGGCGTTGAGTTTGGGCTATGCCCCGGGGACTACGTACGACGACATTGGGTTCCGTTGTGCCCGGTAATCATCGGGTGAGTTAATCTAGAATCTGTTCTGCCTTATTCTTTTGTATTTTTTCCGTCATTCTGAGTCCCGTAGTGCGGGACGAAGAATCTTTGTATAATGAAAACAATGTACTTCACGTATATTGCCACAAACAAAAATAACACGGTGTTGTATGCGGGAATTACAAACAATCTTGAACGAAGAATATATGAGCATAGTAATAAACTAACAAAAGGATTTACTGTAAAATATAATGTGAAGAAGTTGGTGTGGTATGAACAATTTCAAACAGCATATGATGCAATTTCAGCAGAGAAGAAAATAAAAGGATGGAAACGTGATAAGAAGGTTGCTTTAATAAAAAGTATAAATCCTGAATTTCGAGATTTACTTAACTAATTACAGTTCGTCATTCTGAGGCGAAGCCGAAGAATCTAGATCCTTCGTTTCACTCAGGATGACCAACTAAGAAATTGACTGATATAGCATATATGCTATACTTCAATATATGAAAAAAACACTTTCATTTGAGAAATATTTAAAAGAACAACTAAGGAATTCAGTATTCAAAAAAGCCTATAATGACCTTGAACCTGAGTTTGAAATCATTCGTTCGGTAATTCGTGCCCGTATAGAAAAGAAAATAACACAAAAGGAATTTGCCCGGAGAATGAACACTACACAATCTGCAATTTCCCGGTTTGAATTGGGGAATTCGAACCCAACTGTTTCATTTCTTAAAAAAGCTGCGGCGGCACTCGAATCGAAATTGATTATTTCAATCAAATAAACCCTTATTTTTGTTCTTTTACATTTTTTATGCTCGACGATCTCATATTATTTCAAAAAACATATGATTATTTTGTGTGGGTATTTCCGATTGTCGCGCGATTTCCAAAACAACAGCGATTTGTAATTGGGCAAGAAATTGAACACGAGGGAATTGCACTCTTGCGATCGATCGTGGCACTACAACACGCACAGGATAAGAAAGATATTCTCATTTCAATTAGTGACTCACTTCAGATGATGCATATTTATATGCGTCTTGCGAAAGATGTGCGGCTCACTTCAATAAAGCACTACGCGGTGTCGGCGGAAAAATTAAACGAATTGGAACGAATATGTGCGGGGCTCAAAAAGAAATTTTCATAACTTCTTATTCTTTGATGTATGTTACTTTCATACATCGGAGATAGGAAGCAGGATAATACCGCAGATAAAACGGATTGTGTGCTCGCGTTTCTTCGCGGAGGGAATTGGAATAATGACACGAACGCCGGCGTAGAGACGTTGAATTTGAACAATGCCCCGGGGAATACGAACAACAACATTGGGTTCCGTTGTGCCCGGTACTCGTACGCCAACATATATGCGTGGCTGACCCGATATGGATTGACTATGTGTCATTCATCTGTGTCAAAAAATGATTACTGGCGTTATTCTGTCCTTAGAGTAAGAGGAGTATATGCACCTTTATCTTTTTTAACGTGCTTAAGAAAGAATCCCTCACGGCATGTTTGCGTGGGGGAGTGGGTGTTGTTATTACACACAATGAATACCCCGACCTATAAAACACTCTCTTCGTTTGAACATTTATATTATGCATATCGCAGAGCGCGAAAATTAAGAAAATCAAAACGATGTGTGTTATTGTATGAAAAAAACCTCGAACGAAATTTGGGAACACTTTCATATATTCTCCGAAACAAAATATACACGCATGGGCCATATAGAGAGTTTGTCGTGCGTGATTCAAAAAAGAGGAGAATAAAAGCGGCGCCGTTCCGAGACAGAATTGTGCACCATGCTGTCTGCGCGCTCATTGAGCCACTGTTTGAAAAACGATTTATCTATGATTCGTATGTGTGTAGAAAAAAGAAGGGAACGCACCGTGCGGTAAAACGACTTCGAACATTTATGTATTCGGTTTCGTGCGGATACACGCGTCCCGCATATTATGTAAGACTTGACGTATCAAAATATTTTAAATCGATTGATCATGATATTCTCTTCTCTCTTTTGTGTCGCGTGGTGGATGACAAAGATATTCGGTCACTCCTTCGGGAAATTATCAGAAGTAGCTGTGATTCCTGCGTTGAGGGAAGAAAAAAGGGGATTCCAATCGGGAATTTAACCTCACAGTTATTTGCAAATGTATATTTGAATGAGCTTGATCATTATATAAAAGAACAATTGCATGTGCGGTACTATATACGGTATATGGATGACATTGTTATGTGTGATACCGACAAAATGAAACTTACTACACTTCGGTTGTCTATTGTTCGGTTTTTAAGCGAGACATTACTTCTTTCCGTTCATCCGGGAAAAATCATAAGCGCACCGATAGAGACGGGGATTCCATTTTTGGGATATATATTATTTCCACGCTATACACGATTACGCGGTGCAACTGTGAAACGATGCATGAAGCGAATGAAGAGATATAACCATATCTATGCACGCGGGAAAATTTCTCTTACATATATGCAATCGCTGTTTGCCTCGTGGCGTGGATACGCCCATCACGCGCAAGCGTGGAATATTTCGCAAAAAGTAAAGAATAT
This sequence comes from bacterium, assembly GCA_021823645.1. Classification (GTDB taxonomy): domain Bacteria; phylum Patescibacteriota; class Minisyncoccia; order UBA6257; family GWB1-50-10; genus JAKANR01. The sequence continues at coordinate 42 of JAKANR010000043.1, read as the reverse complement.
ACTATATACACGGATAGGCGACTAACGACTTGCGATGTCGTA
>JAKANR010000003.1 GCA_021823645.1 bacterium | reverse complement strand
TTTTGTTGGCGCGTGAGTGGCCAAGTGTCGTTGCCCGGCGCCTCAACTTGCCGGTTCTTGTGATTTTTATTCTTTCCGAGATACTTTTTTTCATACACGATAATGCGAAAGGAATTCTAAACTTTTTTCGGGAATATTGCAACCCCGCACCTTTTTACAATCGTATAAACCATTAAAAATCTTGAAAGCGCCTACGAATAAGGGAATGGGGAACTTTTAAAAGAATTTAATGCCGTAATAAAGAGAACACGGGAAATTTTCCCGTGTTCTCAAATTGCAAAAGGGTGCGGGGCTATTTTTTGACTATCTGCATGTTGAATCCTTTTCCCCCCTGCTTTGGTTCCATGGTGCGGAGATGTGGCTCCTTGATAAGCGTCATGAACTCCTCAAGTTTTTTGAGCGCCCACTCTTTATTTCCCTTTTCGCGTCCCTTCAGAAAGAGATTAATTTCCACTTTGTGCCCTTCTTTCAAAAACTCATCCGTTTTTGCCGCTTTCACCTGCAGATCGTTCAATGCGGCGCGGGGAGTAATGCGAATTTGCTTGAGTTCCTTGTTTTTTTGCGACTGACGCTGTTTTTTGTTTTCCTTCTCCTTTTGATATCGGAATTTATCAAAATCCATAATACGCGCAACAGGAGGATTCGCGGTTGGCGCGATTTCTATGAGATCAAGGTTTTTTCCGTACGCGAGACGAAGCGCGTCGTCGCGTTTCATGACCTCGAGGTTCTCTCCGTTTTCGTCGATGATGCGGAGTTCCGGGGCGGTTATTGCGTTGTTTACTCGATTTTCGATAGAGTCATCATATCACCGGAAATTGCAAAAGAAAAGAGTTGTCGGACAACAAAACACCCTCTTTCGTTGTTCCAAAATCAAAAACGGCAAAAATCCCCTTATTGAGGGGATTTTCTTTTATGTTTTTCAAATTCAAGAAGGTAACTTATTCCTCTTACACAAGACAAAATGAGGAATAGGAAAAATAGGTTATCGTTTTGTGAGAGAAAAAAGAATGGAGCAAGTATGAATTGTATTATGGTGACCACCTTGCTTGTTTTCGTGACTACGTGGTGTCCGGCAGCTTCACGGGCGAAATATGATGCGAGAATTGAAAATAATTCCGCAATAATAATGAGAGCACCAATTTTCAGATTTATGAACACCACTCCAAGGATAAGAAACTTGTCCCGTATTGGATCAAGTATTTCGCCAACTCGCGACGTTCCATATCCGGGTTTTCTTTTCTCGATATACCGCGCGGTAAATCCGTCAAAAAAATCTGAAATTGCACTAATAATAAAAAACGTAAATCCCAATGTGTATTGTTTTGTAAACACACAGTATCCGGTTCCGATAGCGAAAAGAATACCGATACACGTGATGATATTTGGTATGGTGAGTATGCGCGTATTTTGCGACGGGGTGTTCGAAAACTGATTCATATTTTTTCGTTCCTATTTGTTTTAGTACTACCTTGTTTATAGAGTAAGAATGGAAAAAGGTCAATAATGTACCACACATCAATCCCGTTTTGCTTGTTTACAAAACAATGAGAAAAGGATAATCTTTTGGTAGTTTTTAAAATAGCGAGGGAGAGAAATGGAAAAGACCTATAAGCTTCTCGTGGTACTCCAAAACCCATGGGCGAAGGAGGGATTTGAAAAATGGAATCCTGGTGTTTGGAAACGGAAATTCAAGACATCGTATACCGGGAAACGTCTTTTTGGAGAAATCATTCCTCCTGGGAAGTTTAAAATTTATTTCACGAACGCAAATCCAACCATAGGAAAGACATCATCTTCAAATCTTCCCCCAATTATTTCTCATCTCCGAAAAAGAATTGATGCGGTGTGTCCCGACCTTATTCTTGCATGTGGAAAAAACGCATATGAGGCGCTTGTTTTAATCGGTGGGGGAATCATTACAATGCCGATTAAACATCCCGCACATCGCTTGTTTTCAAAAAAAGAAATGGCGGAAATACGGGCGACACTTCAACGATTCGAAATTCATGACGGCGTCGAGTATTTTATCGATGATTTGATTTGATTAAAAACAGAATCCGCCTGAATGGCGGATTTTTTTTGAGGCCAGAAACAGGCTACCCCACCATGGAGGCAGGGTAATTTATCTTTGTGGAGATGGCCGGAGTTGAACCGGCGTCCGACATACGTTTCGCAAACACTCTACACGTTTAGTTTTCGGACCGAAGTCCGAGACAATGTTGCCCCGCTTAATTTAACCCGGAGCGTCGCAAGGCGGATCCGTATTCCGAGCGGTTCTCATTATAACACCGGCGATCCCCTATGAGACATCGAGGGCCGATGCTCCAATACAAAGATCGGAGAATCCTACACTTACGCGTACGCAAGTGCGGGAACTGCGTTAAAGTTTGCAGTTATTGTTTTTGAACAGTTTTCGAGGTGTTCGGCTCGGCGTGCAGTTTACGAAAAGATATCTCGTCGAAGCCCGTCATCCCCATATTTATTTTTTAATAAACTTTCGTATTTCCCGATCGGCTTCCCGTTTTTTTATTACCTCACGTTTATCGTGTTTTTTTCTTCCTCTTCCCAATCCGAGTAATATCTTTAGGAATCCACTCTTGTTATACAGTTTTATCGGTATGAGTGTCAAACCGCTTTTCAATTTATTTCCGAGCTCAAGTATCTCTTTTTTTTTGAGCAGGAGCGACCGGGTCCGTTCCGACTCGTGTTTTTCCGGCACATTTGCGGGTTGAAACGAGGGGACGCTCATGCCGACGAGCTCCGCGCCTCCGTTTCTGATTATCGCATGTGCTCCGGAAAGATTCACTCGCCCCGATTTTATCGATTTTACCTCGTGTCCGGAGAGCACAATACCCGCCTCAATCGTCTCAAGGATTTCGTAGTCGAATTCAGCACGTTTATTTACAGAAAATATTTTCATTGGGTATGTTTACGGTAACACAAACCCCAGGAATTTAAAGATTTGCCGAAGGAATTTTTTATTGTAGAGTTAATACATCGCAATGATAAAAGACACGATATTCCAATTGGTGAAAAATGCCGTTCCCGAGGGCACTGTTTTCGATGTTGAATTTCAGGAAGAGGAAAAATTCGGTCATTATTCAACAAGTGTTGCACTCGCGCTCGCAAAAAAAGAAAAGAAAAATCCGATCGCGGTCGCGGAGGGTATAATGAATAAATTGGAGGGAAACCCGCTGTTTGAAAAAATGGAAATTGCGGGAAACGGATTTATCAATTTTTGGATTTCAAAACAAACACTTCAAGAGGAATTAAAAAATATTCTCGAGAAAAAAAACGAATATGGACGGAACACGAAAGGAAAGGGGAAAAAGATGCGCATTGAATATGTTTCCGCAAATCCGACCGGACCCATACATATAGGAAACGCGAGGGGTGGACCATATGGAGAAAGTCTTGCGCGCGTGTGTGAAGAAAGCGGTTATGAGGTTCTTCGTGAATATCTGCATAATGATGTTGGAGGGCAAATCGACAAATTGGGGGAGACACTGTGGTATTGGTATAAGAAGAGCATGGGGAAAGAAACGTCGTTTCCCGAAGGAGGATATCAGGGAGAATATCTTGGGGAGGTGGTGAACGCGGCGCTCAAAAAATTTGAACACAAAGAAGAAATCACCGCGGAGGCGCTAACACAATTCGGGTTGGATTATATTTTCGAAAACAACATGAATGTGTTGAAGCGAATGGGAATTCTTTTTGATCTTATTCGGAAGGAAAGCGACCTTGTTTCTTCGGGAAAAACCCGGGAGGCGATTGATTTCGCAATAAAGAAGGGAGCGACAAAAGAACATGAGGGGGCGCTGTGGTTTTCGCCAAAAGACGAATTTCTCGAGGATAGGGAAGCGGTGATTGTGAAAAGCAACGGGAAGCCGACCTATTTCGCGTCCGATATCGCATATCACAGGGAAAAGTTCGAATCGGGATATGACATAGTGATCGATATATTCGGGAGTAATCATCACGGGCACGTGCCGAAACTTCAGGCACTCACAAAACTGTTCGGATTCGATTCGGAACGTTTTATGGTGCTCCTGTATCAATTCGTCCGGGTGAAACGGGGGACCGAGATAATAAAGATGTCGAAACGCGCGGGGACGTATGTCACTGCCGAAGAACTTCTCGATGAAGTGGGGAAGGACAATATGGTCTTTTCACTTCTCTCAAGCGCTCCCTCGACCCACATTGATTTCGATCTCGATGTGGTAAAACAGCAGTCGATGCAAAACCCCGTATATTATGTGCAATATGCGTATGTCCGCGCGCGAAGCATCGGCGGGAAAGCGGGGGGGTTTATATATGATTCAAAAATTGATCTTACCCCCCTTACCACAAATGAAGACACGTTTCTCATTCGGAAGCTTTTGCAATTTCCCGAAGTCATCGATATGTGCGCGAGCGATTTTGAGGTGCATCGGCTTACCCGGTATGCAACGGAGCTTGCGCGTGCGTTCCATAATTTTTACGAAAAAGAGCATGTGATGGGGGAGGAGGAAAAAATATTCCGGGCGCGACTGTTTCTTATAGAAGGGACAAAAACAGTATTTGAAAATCTTTTCAGGATTATAGGAATTACCGCTCCCGAAAATATGTAAAAATCCCTCCAATGTATATCGGAGGGATTTTTTTAGCCTTTCTCTTCTCAATATTTATGGAGTGATAACTGGTGGTGCGCGTCGCGCGCCATTTTTCTTCATTTCTCCATTCGGTATTCCGAACTGTTTTTTGTCGTTTGTTGTTTTTATTTTTTTGGGTGTAACGTGTGTTTTTCCCTGTTTTACATTTTTTGTATCAGCAGATAACTGATTGGTTATCTTTTTATTTTTCGGGGCGGACAAATTTCTTCCCCTATTTGTTTTTTTTAATGAACTATTTACCCCAACTCCCCTTACGGATACATCTGATTTTCTTTGTATAATCTTCGTTTCGGCTTTGCTTCCTTGGGCCGCGTGTGCGGGGGGAGAAAGTGTAATAAGACTTGCGGTTACAAACGATATTCCTATTCCCAGCGCGATTTTATTTTTCATACATTCGATTTTTTACGACCTTTCATCCTCTACTACGCGCCGATATCCCAATTTCTTTCATCCCGCTATTTTTTTGTCGATCGTATCTTATCCTTCCAATCGTTTATTTCTCCGGCGGAAAATGTTCCGTCGTCATTTTTCACTCCGAATATTTTTATTTTTTTGTCGAGCGTATTCGTCGCAAGACCATTCCAAACGGTACCGGAGGTGTATATTTCCCATACCCCCCCATTCCAATCGGTAAGCTCGAGTTCCCCGTCCCGTATTCCCGTAATTTTTCCGGAAATAAGGCCGTTTTCAGGACTGGACCACACATCCCTTTTGTTATACACAAAACTTTGATAATAAGGGATATTTTCCGACGCCAGATCGTGAATTATCTCTCCTAAACCGAGAAAGTGTCCAAAAATTCCCAATACAACACTAAGTAGTATCGTCCCCCCGATAATGAGGTGGGGCATATACCGATAGCCGTTTTTTGTTTTTTTGAATTCGACGTATATCGCAAACGAAAATACGGCGAGCAGCACAATCCAAAAATACGGGAGACTTATCAGTAAAAATTCAAAGAATGTTTTTCCCACCGCGTCGTACATCCCCCAGTCGTGGTCGGTAATCGAAAAAAAGATAACTCCGCAGGTGGCACCGCCAATAAATACAGTGCTCCCTAAAAGCGCCCACCGTCCGATGCGTTCGGCAACAAACAGCCACCTCGCTTTTTTTTCTATTTCACCGCTTTTTATTTTATTGATAATATTTTTTTCTATATCGTTCATAACTCTTTGTGTATATTTTTTTCCACGACTATATTTTTGAATTTTTCCTTCGCCCGCCGTATCAATACCGACACCGTCCCGATCGGTTTTTGGAGAATGTCGGATATTTCTTCGTAATCTTTTTCTTCCAAAAACCTCAATATGAGCACATCGCGATATTTTTTGTCGAGCGTTTCGAGCGCTTCGGCAATATGATCGCGTATTATTTTTTTATCGAATTCCCGCTCGGTGTCGATATCCGCGGCGATTTTTTCCACCAGCGATTCAGGTTCTTCTTTTCCTTCGTTGTTTTTCGTGAGAAAGGAGGAAAACGGAATAGCCTTTATCTTCCGCGCGTAACTCACGGTTTCGTTGTGGGCAATGCGGTATATCCACGAAGAAAATTTCAATGAAGTATCGAACCCATTGAGGTTTTTGTAGGCTTTTATAAATGTTTCCTGAAGTATTTCCTCTCTGTCCTCTTCCGAAAAAGAACTGATTCTTTTTATGTACCGCTCAAGCCTTTTTTGATATCGCTCGATAAGAAGCGCATACACGTCACCGCGTTTTTGCGTTTCCAAAACAAGTTCTTCGTCGGTCTTTTCCCCGTATAATTCTCCATTCACCGTGTTGTGTAATACGTCCATAGGGCACTTTTTCTTTCCGCTGTATATATGCATTATTGCAGTACGCGCACCGGTCGTCCATACGAGCTTTGTAAAAATGCCGTTTTTCCTATAAAATTTATTATCATGCTTAAACATTTGGAAAAATTCTCTCTCCCCGAACTGGAGGAAAAGGTGCTTAGTTTTTGGAATCAACACGATATTTTCGAACGATCGCTTGCGAAAAATAAGGGAAAAAAGTTCGTATTTTATGAAGGTCCGCCGACCGCAAACGGAAAACCGGGCATTCACCACGTACTCTCCCGTTCTTTTAAGGATGTGATTTTACGCTATAAAACGATGACCGGATATACGGTTCCGAGGAAAGGGGGGTGGGACGTGCACGGGCTTCCCGTTGAACTTGAGGTGGAAAAACAACTCGGTCTCTCTTCAAAAAAAGAAATCGAAAAATTCGGCATCGCCGAATTCAACGAGAAGTGCAAGGAGTCGGTCTGGAAATACAAGGATGAGTGGGAAAAACTTACCAAACGGATGGGATTTTGGCTCGATTTAAAAAACCCGTACATTCCGTATCAAAATTCATACATGGAAACACTGTGGTGGATTTTCAAATCGGTGTGGGAAAAGAAATTACTGTATCGCGGACATAAAATTGTGCCGTGGTGTCCCCGATGCGGAACCGGACTTTCTTCACACGAACTTGCGCTCGGGTATAAAGAGGTGGAAGAAAATTCCGTCTACATGAAATTTCGGGTGAAGGAAAAACAAAAAATCGGAAAACGAATCGTCGACGGGCATACCTATATTCTTTCGTGGACTACGACTCCCTGGACCCTTCCCGGAAATATTGCACTCGCGATCGCATCGAATGTCGATTATTCGATTGTTGCGGTAAAAAACGAAAAAAAATCGGAAACATATATTCTTGCCACCGCGCGACTTTCCGTTTTGGAGGATGGCTATACCGAAATTGCAAAAGTAAAAGGGAAAGAATTGGAGGGTCTTTCGTATGAACCTCTTTTTAAGATTTCCGCAATAAAAAAGATCGACACAAAAGAAAAGGCATATAAGGTGTATTCGGCGGGATTTGTGACGACCGAAGATGGCACGGGGGTGGTGCACACCGCGGTCATGTACGGGGAAGACGATTATATTCTTGGAAAACAAATCGGACTTCCCGAATATCACACCGTGGACGAGCAGGGAAAATTTGTGGAAGGAATCGAGGGATTTTCCGGGCTTTATGCGAAAGACGCGAAGACGGACGAAAAAGTGTTCGAATCATTGAAGAAAAAGAATTTCTTTTTGCGGACGGAAAAATACAAACACGAATATCCGTTTTGCTGGCGATGTAATTCTGCGCTCCTTTATTATGCGCGGAGCTCCTGGTTTATCGGAATGAGTGGGTTGCGGGAAAAACTCATTGCCGAAAACAAAAAAATAAACTGGGTGCCCGAACATCTTCAGGATGGAAGATTTGGAGAATGGATTCGCGAGGTGAAGGATTGGGCGATATCGCGCGAGCGCTATTGGGGAACTCCGCTTCCGATTTGGGAATGTGAAACATGCGGTGCGGAACGGGTTATCGGCGGGGTGGATGAGTTTAAGGATGCACTCCACGGGGGAACGAATCGTTATATTTTTATGCGTCACGGTCAGGCGGAAAACAACACAAGGCATTTATTGAATTCATGGCCGGAACCGGAAAAACTTTCCCTTACTTTAAAAGGGAGAACGCAAGTGGAGAAAACCGCGCGGGCGCTGAAGAAGGAAAAAATCGATTTGATTTTCGCATCCGACATTACGCGCACCAAACAAACCGCCGAGACGGTAAGGGAAATAATCGGAATGAAGGAAAAAATATTTTTTGACGCGCGACTCAGAGAATTCGATTTCGGCGATTTTAACGGAAAAAAATATGAATCATATCAGCCGTATTACAGTTCGCGCTTGGAGAAATTCACAAAGCGGACCCCACACGGAGAAAATCACACCGATTTGAGAAAACGCCTTTTTGAGTTTCTTGTTGAAACCGAGAAAAAACACAAGAACAAAACCATTCTTGTGGTTACCCATGACGGACCCGTGTATATGCTTCATTCAATTATCAACGGATGGTCAACCGAAGATCAATTGATAGAGAAAGAAAAAAGGGGATACGACTATATCAAAAACGCCGGATTCGAGGAGGGGATGATGAAAAACGTCCCGCGTGATGCGACCGGATCATTCGACCTTCACCGACCATATATCGACGAGATGCGATTTCCCTGTAAAAAATGCAAAGGAGTGATGAAACGAATTCCCGAAGTTGCGGACGTGTGGTTTGATTCGGGAGCGATGCCGTTCGCACAATCCCATTATCCGTTCGAAAACAAAAACAAACTCTCATATCCTGCGGATTATATTTCGGAGGGCATCGATCAGACGCGAGGATGGTTTTATACACTGCTTGCGATTGGAGTGCTTATCGGAAAGGGAACTCCGTTCAAAAATGTTATTTCTTCCGGACTCATTCTCGATAAAAACGGACAGAAGATGTCAAAATCGAAAGGGAACATTGTTGATCCGTGGGAGATGATAAAGAAATACGGAATTGATACGGTGCGGTGGTATTTCTATACCACAAATCCTCCGGGAGAATCAAAACGTTTCGACGAGACGGAGCTTGGGAAGGTATCGCGTCAGCTTTTTTCACTCCTCTATAATTCTTTCGTGTTTTTCGATTTATACGGGGCAAAAACAAAAAATAAGACGATTCCCGCCACACTTTCCCTCCTCGACAAGTGGATTCTCGGAAGACTCGCCGAAACGACGGATCGGGTGACGAAAGGATTGGGAACATACAACGTGGGAGGCGCGGGAAAAACGATTGAATTGTTTGCCGACGATCTTTCACGGTGGTATATCCGTCGTTCCCGAAGGAGATTCCAAAAACCGGAGACCAAAAAAGATTATGAAACGGCATCCCGCGTGCTTGGATATGTGCTCCTCGAAACAAGTAAATTAATGGCTCCCTTCACTCCGTTTTTCGCCGAAGCGCTCTATCAATCCCTTGGAGGAAAAAAACTTTCCGTACATCTTGATGAGTGGCCGACGGCGGACAAAAAGCGCATCGATAAAAAAATGTTTGATCGTATGAATGAGGTGCGCACCGTGGCGAGCTTGGCGCTTGCGAAACGCGCGGAATTGGGAATTAAGGTGCGTCAACCGCTTGCCTCCGTAACATTGAATGCGGGCACGTCAATCCTGAAAAATGAGCGCGCATATCTCGAAATTCTGAAGGATGAGGTGAATGTGAAGAATGTTCTTTTTGTCGAAAAAATACAGGAACCGATCCTCCTCGACACGCAGATTACCCATGAATTGAAGGAAGAGGGGTGGCTCCGGGAGCTTACCCGCACGATTCAGGATTTGCGTCAGGATGCAAAACTTCAGCCGAGGGATGTGATTTCCATTTATATACAAACATCGGATGAGCTCGTGTTTGTGATAAAAAAATGGGAAAAACAGTTCAAGAAAGATATTAATGCGAAAGAAATTTCCTTTTCTCAGGCGCATTTTCTCGATGCGGAGATAGAGACAAAACTCGATATGTGGCAATTGAAAGTCGCGATAAAGAAGATTACATAAGGTCACCGATTTTCTCGAAAAAAAGCCCCGATATCGCGTCGACTGACGGATCGGGGTTTTTTTATTGCAACAATTAATTTCTTTCTCTCCACCAATTGGGGTCTTCTTTCCTTCTTTTTAATTCTTCTTCCCACTCTTCCTTTGTTTCCACGGTTCCCTTTTCGTCCGTCACCACTCCATCGAGCTCCTCGTCGTTATTTTTTATTTCGGGTGATTCGTATGTATTTGCCATAATAATATGCATTTCTCGACCTTATATGAGCCCAATTCTCTTTTTTATTTCCAGCATCTTCTTTAATGCAATTGTTTTTGCATTTCTGTTTCCGTCGCCCACCTCTTTCATGACCTCTTCCATTTCTCTTCGCAACACTTTCTTCTTTTCCTGAAACGGTGTGAGTCCCTTTACGACGATTTCCGCGAGCTCGGATTTGAATTCTCCATACCCTTTCCCCGCATACATTTTTTCAATCTCCGATATTTTTTTCCCGCCGAATGCCGAATAAACGAGAAGAAGATTTGAAATCGCCGGCTTTTCTTTTTCATCGAATTTTACCTCATTTCCCGAATCGGTGACCGCGCGTTTTATCTTTTTACGGATTACATCCGGCGTATCGTCCAAAAAGAGACATCCTTCGGGGCGAGATTTGGACATTTTCTTTTCCGGGTCATCCAAGCTCATGAGGCGAGGAACCTCGGTGTGGAGCGCTTGAGGCTCTATAAATGTTTTTCCGAATTTTGAATTGAATTTTCTTGCGAGTGTGCGCGCAAGTTCCAGATGTTGATCCTGATCATTTCCCACTGGCACAAATTTCGCGTCGTAGAGAAGAATGTCGGAAGCCATAAGAACTGGATAATCAAAGAGGCCAACGTTGGTGGCTAAGTCGGTTGCCAGTTCAACACTCATACTACTGCGCCCATTTCGTTGACCCTCAGTTTCTCTGTCTAGTCGATTGAAAACAACTTGAGTTTTATCCTTAAACTGCGTCATTCGATAGAGTTCGCCAAAAGGAGTAATAGTATTCAAAATCCATGCAAGTTCAGAATGCTCGGATATTTCGGATTGCACGAAGATAGTTGATTTTTTTGTATCAAGTCCCGAGGCGATAAAGGAAAGGATGACATCGTCGATTTGCGCCTTCTTTTCCTTCGGATCAAAATCTTCCGTGAGCGAGTGAAGATCGGCGACAAAAAAGAAACATTCGTATTTTCCCGAATTTTGCAGTTCCACGAAGTTTTTGAGCGCCCCGAGATAATTTCCGATATGGAGTTTTCCTGTGGGTTGTATTCCCGAAACAAGAATCGGTTTCATAAAATCAGTTTATCAAGTTAAAGGTGAAAAGTAAAAACCCGCCAAAATGGCGGGTTTCTCTAGTCACTAACCCCTAACCCCTAAATCCTATTTTCTATATCTCAATAATCACGGGCAAAATCATTGGTCTTCGTTGTGTCTTTGTGAACAGAAATTGTCCGATTTGATCGCGAATCAATGTCTTCACATAGTCCGCATCAAGTCCGCGATTTTTTTGTTCCGGGATGCGTCCGATAATTCCCCGAATTTTTCTTCGGATATCTTCCAAGATTTCCTGATTTTCTTTGAGATAAATGAAGCCACGGGAAATAATATCCGGATTTTTGAGTATTCTTCCGTTTTCTTTACTTAAGGTTGTGATAATCACCACCATCCCTTCTTGGGCGAGTGTGCGTCGATCGCGAAGCACCACTTCACCGACATCTCCGACACCGAGCCCATCCACCATAACGTAGTATGCGGGAACCTGTTCGGTCGTAACCCGAACGCTTTCGGGGAGTATCTCCACCACCACTCCGTTGTCGGCGAGAATCGTGTTTTCCGGTTTCAATTTTAACTCTTCCTGTGCGAGTTTGGCATTTCGCCAACGCATGAAATAATATCCGTGAATCGGGAGAAAGAACTTCGGTTTTATGAGACGCATGACAGTCTTTAATTCCTCCTGCGGGGCGTGTCCCGAAGAGTGAATATCGAGCATTTTATAATGGTAGATAAGCGCGCCCTGACGAGAAAGATTATCTTTAAGCGTCTGTACACTCCGCTCGTTTCCCGGAACGACGGATGAGGAGAGCACCACCGTGTCGTCTTTTTTGATTTTTATTTGTTTATGTTCGCCGTTTGCGATACGCATAAAACTTCCGTTCGGTTCTCCCTGCGCTCCCGTGCAGAGAATAAGCAACTTATCATCTTTGTAATTTTTTATTTCTTCAAGTGGAATAACCGTTCCCTTATTCACTTTCGAATACCCGAGTCGTTGGGCGATTTCGAAGTTTGTTTTCATCGATCGCCCACTTATCGCCACATGTCGTCCCAATCGGTCCGCGATTTTTACGATTTCGGTTAAACGATCGAGGAGGGAAGCGAATGTTCCGATCAAAATGCGTCCGGGAGCCGCTTTGAATATTTTTTCGAGTTCCTGTTCCACCACGCGTTCCGAGAGTGAGAATCCCGGGGTTTCCGCTCCCGTCGAATCGAGCATGAGGGTATGGATACCTTCCTTTCCCACCATTTCCCACACGTCGAGTCCGAGCGGTTTTCCGCTCATGTCATAATCGAATTTGAATTCTCCGGGGTGAACTATGTTTCCCACGGGAGTGCGGATAATCATTCCGGTGCCGTCGGGAATGTTGTGTACCACATTAAAGAAAGTGATCGCGAAATTTTTTGAAATTTGGCGCGTTTCTCCTCCGGTAATGATTTCGAATATCGGTTTCGGCGCATTTTTAAATTCCTCCTGCCGTTTCAATATAATTTCTTTCGAAAGACGCGTGGTGTAAATCGTCGGATTTCCCATTTTTTCGAGCACGTGAGGAAGCGCGCCGATGTGATCGTAGTGCCCATGGGTAATCACAAGACCTTTTATGTTTTGCTTCCGTTCCTCGAGATATGCGGTGTTTGGAATAATATAATCGATTCCCGGGGTTTCCTCTTCTGGAAATTGCAATCCGGCATCAATGACAAGGATTTCGTCCTTATATTCGAGCACCATCATATTTCGACCTATTTCTTCAAGTCCGCCGAGCGGAATGAAGCGAAGAGAGTCCTTTGACGAGTGGGTCCCATGATCTTTCATGGGCGCTCTCTTCACCACTCTTTTTGTGTTTGTGTGTTTCATCATATATATAATTTATATTTGTGCTGAGGGGGAGACTTGAACTCCCACGAGGTTGCCCTCTCCAGGCCCTGAACCTGGTGCGTCTGCCAATTTCGCCACCTCAGCGGTTCGCGAGACTATCCTTCGAATTCTTTCTTGAATAAATCAATTGACGGAGTGTTGTGCGGAGAAATTTTCTTATTTTCCGCGATGTGTGTGGTTGTGTACAGTGCGAGTGCGAACATATTCAAGAACATTTCTTTACGGGTCGATCCGGTGACGGAGACCACGATCGGGGTCATGTGTTTTTTCCCGAAATATTTCGCAAGCGCAAGCGTTTTTTTTCTGTTTTGTTGTGTTATTTTTTTTGAAGTGAGAAATAGGGGAGCAAAAAGTTTCGGCATCGCGCTCACTCCCTCGATTTCGTTGTGTGCGATTTCCGGGATGGTGTTTGCGAATGCGGGAATCTTTGCCGTTTCGTTAAAAAATATTTTCCATAATAACCCGAGAGAAGCGAATGAGGGAACGGTATAGACAAGGGGAATGCGTCCCCCAATTTTTTTTGCAATGATATCGCCTTCGTTTTGAAGCCTTTTGTCCTTTTGGATATTGAATTCAATATGAGAGAGAGGGAAACAGACAGAAAGGAGAATGATGATGGTATGAAGATTATAGACCAGACCCTCCCGCGGTGTCAAGTTGTGTGTTTCGAACACTCCGAGAGGAATTTTGTTTTTCCGCGCGATGATTTCGATTTTTCCTCCCGATGTTACGACTGCAACATCTTTTTTTTCTTTTATCGCCTCGAAGAGTGCGGTGATTGTTTCCCGCGTATTTCCGGAAAACGACGAGAATATGAAGAGTGCTTTTTTCGATTCGATTTTGGGAAGTTTATAATCCTTCGATACGACAACGGGGACTGTAAGTCCGATATCCTTTCCGATAAATTGGAGCACATCTCCCGTAAGTCCGGATCCTCCCATACCAATCACCACGACTCCGTCAAATTTTTTTCCGGACAATTTTTTTTCGTTTGTAAGTATACAATGCATAATTATTCGAGTATGCGAGCCTTTGTGACATACCATTTTTCCACACTCATGAAACGATCCCGCGGATTTGAAATCATAATTTCCGAATTCTCTTCATACGGAACACCCCCGAGCTCCGCGGTGTGAATATAGGTATAGGGGATGGTGTAAAGGAAAATTGCCGGAACGTCTTTAATTATTTCATTTTGTGCATTTTGCAGGAGCGCATTTTGTTGCGCAACATCTTTTGTTTGGCGGATGGTATCAATGAGAAGATCAACGCGTGCATTTTTGTAGAACGAAAGATTCAATCCCGGATACATGCGTTGTGAAGAATCCCAAAACGGAAAAAGATCTTTTTTGTTTTCCAATACGTTTCCAAAGAGGAGTACCTCATATTCGTTTGTTTTTATTGTTTTTTCAACAATGCTTTTCGGATCTACCACATGTATGATGACATCGTTTATTTCCTCGAGATTCATCCATTGTTTTTTTACCTCCTCCGCCGTTTTTTCGAGAAATTCAACCTTAGGAACGGTGAGTGTTACGGTGAGTCCGTTTATTTTCGCTTTTTTGAGAAGCGCCCGCGCCCCATCAAGATCGGGAGACGAAGGTTTTTGATCAAGGAGAGGTCCGTTTATCGATTCGGCGTTTCCCTCGGGGAACACGGAGGTAAGCACCCGATCCCTATCAAGCGCAAGAAGAAGCGCTTTTCGGAGTGCGTCATTTTTGAATAATTCGCCGTTATTTAAGTTGAAAAAGAGTGCATAATAACGTAACATGGGGATGCGCGCTATTTTTACCTGCGGTGACACAAGGGTTTTTGTTTCGATGGTGCTCGCGGTTCCGAATCCATCTATTTCCCGCAGACGGAACGCTTTTAAGAGATCCTCTTCATTTTCGTAAAATCGAAAAACAAATTCCTGAATGAAGGGACGGGTTCCGTTGTATGTTTCGTTTTTTACCAGTTGGTACTCGGTGATAAATCCGTCTTTTCTGTTTGAAAACGTTTTGAAACGATACGGACCACTTCCCACCGGTTCGAGGTTATACGAAGAAAGGCGAATATTTTGGGCGGGAATACTTCCGAATATATGCTTCGGAATAATCGGAAGTTTTTTTATCGTTTCGTCGAAAAACGAATAGGGCACGGGAAGCGAGAGGCGAACCTGAAGTTCGCTCATGCGTTCCACGACCACTCCCTGAACACTTTTTGAAAACGGTGATTGATCGCCCAGTTCCTGTATGGTCTGTATGGTAAAGACCACATCATCGCTTGAGAGCGGTTTTGTATCATCCCACACGAGCCCTTCCTTTATATTCAACAAAAATACACGTTCATTATTTTCCGTCGAGTATGTATCAATAATATCCGAAACTTTCGGATAAATGAGCGAAGCGACATCCTGATCGGACGGATTCGCGGAAATAATCGGATTTACCGCGATGGGTTGACCGACGATTCCCTCGCGATACATTCCGCCCTCCACGGGGACAAGTGTGCTGTTTTCGCCGATCACGATGCCTATGCGGGTGATGCCCGCGACGAGGAAGATGATGCCAAAACACACAAGTGTTTTAAACTCCATTTTTGTAAGTGACGCAAATACGTTTTTTAAAAAATTCATTGAAATACTTAAGGGAAAGATCCTGACTTCAGGGCTTCTGTTTTTTCCGATAAAAAAGACACCCCGTCTATACGAAGATGAGCTTTAAAACGGCGAGCGCCACAAAGAGAATTCCGCACACCACCGTTGCCCAGAAAATTCCCTTTTCCAGTCCTCGGCGCGTTTGATACGAAGAATCTCCTCCGCCTCCTCCGAGAACCCCCGAGAGTCCGCTCGATCGCTCCTGGAGAAGAATAAGCACAATAAGAATAATTGAAACAATAACTTCGGCGATACTTAACATAATTTTTTTATTCTTCTTTATACAAGAATTTTCCGCTTGTGGAAATAATGAAGTTCACGAATCCGACAAGCAATGAAGCGTAAAGAAGAGGAATATACCCCTGTATTGTAAGTGGCTGACTGAATATGTCAAGAATATAGAGTGTTGTGGCGTTCACAACAATGATAAACAGCCCGAGGGTAAGAATAATGAGCGGTCCCAAAATAAGTTTCAGTACGGGGCGAATAAATGTGTTGATAACCGAAAGAATGGCTCCCGCGACAATAAGTTCCACAAATCCGCCAGAAAAATTAAATCCGGTGATAAAATACGCGGCGGCATAGAGCGCAATCGAATTCGAAAAGACGGAAAAGATGAGTCTTGAGACGAGTTTCATAATCTCTCTATAGTATATCTTTATTATAACAATTGTTCGAGAAGATTTTGTCCCGTCATCTCCTTTGGCTTCGGAATTCCCATGAGTGTGAGTACAGTGGGGGCGATATCGGAAAGAAGTCCTATAACGGGGGGGCGCGACGGTTTCGATGACACTGCTTCTCTTTGATATTCTTTTGCGATGAGATAAAACGGGACGGGATTTGCATCGTGTTTCGTTTCGGGTTGTCCGGTGTGCATATTAATAAGCACTTCGGCGTTTCCGTGATCGGAAGTGATGATAAGCACATGGTTTTGCACAAGCACCGCCTTCATAAGTCTTTCGATTTGTTCATCGATGATGCGCACCGCTTTGACGGTGGCGTCGAAATTTCCCGTGTGTGCGATGATGTCCGGATTCGCGTAATTCACAAGCACAAAATCGAATCCGCCTTCGTTTAATGCCGCGATTGCGCGATCGGTTACCGCGGACGCCATCATTTCGGGATGTTCCTCATAGTGTGCGATATTTTTTGACGGAATAAGGACGCGATATTCATTCGGGTACGGTTTTTCCTGGAGACCATTGAAGAAATAAGTGACGTGCGCATATTTTTCCGTCTCGGCGATTCGCAGTTGCGTTCTCCCCGTGTCGGAAATGACTTTCCCGAGCGGATTTGTGATTTCCTCTTTTTTGAATGCGACCGGTACGGAAAAATCGTTTCGATATTCAATCATGGTGGTGACGAGCACATTATTCAATTGAGTTTTCGGAAACAGGGAAAATTCCTTATTCACAAACGGTTCGACAATTTGCCTCATTCGATCTTCCCTGAAATTAAAGAAGAGCACGGAGTCCCCGTCCTGAATCGGATGCGGTTCGCCGATAACGGTGGGTTCGATATATTCGTCGTTGAACCCCTTTTTATAAACCTCTTCGGTTATGTCGTGGAGTGAGGCGATGCGGGTGTGTTCGGGGTGAACAAGCATATCGTATACTTTTTGCGTTCGTTCCCAGTGTTTATCTCTATCCATTGCGTAGTATCGTCCCGCGATTGTCGCAACGGTTCCCACACCACATTTTTTTATTTCTTCGTTCAGTTTTTCCACGTACGCATCGATAAGGTGCGGTGGTCCATCTCTCCCGTCGCTGATCGCGTGAATAAATATTTTTGTACATCCTTCCCGTTTTGCCATATCGAGGAGGGCGATGAGATGGGAAAACGCGGAGTGAACGACTCCTTCACCCACAAGACCGATAAGGTGTACCGCGGAGTTATTTTTTTTCGCGTATGTGAACGAATTTTTAAGTTCCTTATTTTCAAAAAAACTCCCGTCTTCTATGGCGAGCGTGATGCGCGGATAGTGTTGATAAAAAACACGCCCCGCACCGATGGTAAGGTGACCGACTTCGCTATTTCCTTCCTCGTCCCACGGCATTCCGATCGAAATTCCAGACGCCTGAAGCGCGCCGTACGGAAAATATTTTTCGATAAACTCGAATGTTTTTAATTTTGCGTTATAAATCGGATTTGATTCGTCCGTTTTCCCAAATCCCCATCCGTCGAGGACGACAAGCAGGTAGGTGCGTTTCATATATATTCTATTGTACGTCTTTTGACACAATTGATGAAGGAGATATAAAATAAGTATTGAAAGAGAAAACGTCGATGTATATAAAATTTTCAATTCTTTCGTATTATGAACCCCAACACATTGTTGGCGGCTGGTCTCGTTTTAGGAATCGTTCTTGGGTATGTTGCACGCATTTGGATAGCTCTCCGCAAGAGAGGGTCATTAGAGTCTAAGGCACAAGAACAGCTTGAAGCTGCGAAATCAGAAGCCAAAGCAGTCGTATTAACCGCGAACGAAAAGGCCGCGGTGATTCTCGCGGAATCACAAAAAGAGGAACGCGAGAGAAAACAAGATCTTCGGAAACTTGAGGATCATTTGTTGAAAAAGGAGGCGCTCCTCGAGCGTCAACACGCGGAATCGGAAAGTTTGGTCACAAAAAAAAGAGAAGAACTCGAGCGATTGAAGGGAATCGAAAACGAAATAAAAATCAGTCACGAAAAGGCGGTGCAGGAACTCGAG
The DNA here is from genome assembly GCA_021823645.1 of bacterium. Classification (GTDB taxonomy): domain Bacteria; phylum Patescibacteriota; class Minisyncoccia; order UBA6257; family GWB1-50-10; genus JAKANR01. Next base: position 9,910 of record JAKANR010000003.1, on the reverse strand, counting down.
CGGGTTGCGGGCATGTCGCGCGACGAAGCGCGGGGTCAAATCATCAAGGAATTCGAACAGGATTCCCATAAGGAGCTTGCGGAAAAAATCGCAACACTCGAACGTGAAAAGAGAAATGAGATTGAGGCAAAAAGCACGGAAATCATCACGTCCGTCATTCAGCGCTACGCCCGTAACTGCATCGGAGACATTACCACAAGCGTCGTGAATCTTCCGAATGAGGACATCAAGGGAAAGGTCATCGGACGCGAGGGAAGAAATATTCGCACATTTGAACGGCTTACGGGAGTCGAACTTATTGTCGACGAAACTCCGGAAAGCATTCTCATATCTTCATTCGACCCGCTTCGAAGAGAGCTTGCAAAACTCGCGCTTGAAAAATTGATTAAAGACGGACGCATACAACCCGCAAAAATCGAAGAAAAAGTTGAAGAGGCGCGGTTGGAATTTGAGGATCAAATAAAGAAAGTGGGAGAAGAAGCGGCGTTTGAGGTCGGCATTCTCGATCTTCCGAAGGAAATCATCTATCTGCTCGGACGATTGAATTATCGAACCAGTTACGGTCAAAATGTATTGAATCATTCGATTGAAATGGCTCACATTGCAGGGATGATGGCGTCCGAATTGCATTTGAAAGTGGATGTAACGAAAAAAGCGGCACTCCTTCACGATATCGGAAAAGCAATCGACCACGAGGTTGAGGGAAGTCATGTGGACATCGGGAGAAAACTTCTGAAAAAATATGGCATTCACGAAGATATCATTAAAGCGATGGAGTCGCATCACGATGAATATCCCTATTCGTCTCCGGAAGCGCATCTTGTGGCGACCGCGGATATCATTTCCGCCGCCCGTCCGGGAGCCCGGCGCGATACGCTCGAAAAATATTTGAAACGTCTCGAGGATATTGAGCGCGTCGTGAAAAGTTTTGAAGGGATTAACCAGGCGTATGCCGTTTCGGCGGGACGCGAGGTACGTGTGTTCGTGACACCGGAAAAAATCGACGATTTTATGGCACTCCAGCTTGCAAAACAGATTGCGTCAAAAATCCAATCGGAAGTCCAGTATCCGGGAGAGGTAAAAGTGGTGGTGATTCGGGAGGTAAAGGCGGTGGAATACGCCAAGTAGTGAAAAGTCGATAGTTGTGAAACAACGAGCGCAACCCATCCGTTTTTTTGTAAATGCAATTTATCAGAATAAGCGTATATTGTTTTGCACCAGTGTGTGTTAAATCGACTTTCTACTACCTGGTACGCCAAGTAGGGTGTGTATAGAATGTGGGTAAAAATGTAGTGAAAACCTAGTAAATTTGGTATACTATGTACACAGATAAAAAGGTCGATTTTATGCAAAACGCACCTTTGTTTAGGAAATAAACCAATAAATTTATGAAAAAAGACGGACTTGTGGAGGCGGTAATGAAAGCCGCCGGCATTGAAACAAAAAAACAAGGACAACTTGCGGTTGAAGCGGTCTTCGACACAATTGTGAAGACATTGAGTCGCGGAGAAGAAGTGGGAATCACCGGATTCGGAACTTTCCGAGTCGCGAAAAGAGCGGCTCGTATGGGAGTAAATCCGAAAACCGGAGAGAAGATCCAAATTAAAGCCTCGACAAAACCAAAATTCCGAGCGGGAAAGGTTTTGAAAGAAGCGGTGTTATAAGATTTTTACGAGTAAACCCCGTTAGAGACCCAAGGTGATGCCTATCGAAATTTGAACTTTATGTATGATAATAATTCAGAGGAGTCTCTAACAGGGTAAAAAAAATCCCCTTCGATATTACGTCGGAGGGGATTTTTGTTAGAGCAACTTCCTCACCAAGTTACTCATATCAATAAAGATTCGGTAAACATCCTTCACCCGCGCAAAGGATTCTTTTGCCAGATCTTCTATTGATGATGGGGGTTTTTTCTCCGCTTCACCCGTCACCGTCGATGTGGCGGTACTGGTCGCGCGTTCCGTTTCTTCGTTTGTTATTTTTATGTGTTCATCGGGAAGAAGGGGTAATACTCTTGTTTCATAGAAAAGGGTGGCCGCCCTGTCGTTCAATTCCTGAGCATTTTTCACGAGTATATCCACTTTTGAAATCATTTTTTGCAGTTCCCAGGTTTTTATTCTCGCCTTCTTTAATTTTTCGATATCCGCCCGTACTTTTTCGGTTCTGTTTTCTGTGGTCTCAAGTGCCTGCTTTTGTTGTTCAACGAGAAAATACTCGTTTATTTGATTTGCCGCGGGAAGATATGTCTTTTCTCTCCACATTTTAAACGATTCCGCGCGATCCTTTATCTCTTCGAGTGTTATTTCTCCTTCATGTTCTTTCATAAAACTTTTTTCGGTGTCGTAATATTCAAGCGCACTGTCGAGTTTTTTCATCGCCTCACTTCCCCATATATTTGTTGAAGTGCTCAACTTTTTCACATCCAATGCGAGAAGTTTTATTTTCAAATCTTTCGCTTCGGCAATTGAAAAGTCGATCACTTTCTTGAATGCCTCGATGCGAAACGCGATTCCATTTTGGTTTTCCTCGTCTTTTACTATAATAAGCGTCGAGACACTGTCTTTTACGTCTTCAAGTGCTTTTTTTGTCGCGTCGGATTGGGCATGGGCGGGTGAATAGAGAGAGACACCCGACACAACGGAAAGAATTATGAATAATGAAATAATTCGCATAGTTTAAAAAATGACGGTATCCAGTAATTTATTAATGTCTTCGGTTTGATTTTTTTGGAGATTAAACCCCTGGGATTCCAAGTTGAGTGTTCCTGAATTTAAATGTCCCGCCTTCGTATCCCTTATTTCCGTAATTGCGGCCATAATCATCGAATCAGCATTTTGCTGATATGACAATTCTTTGAGGTGCACATTGATTGAAAGCGCATTGACCTCATTGTTGAGCGCCTCGGCGTTTTTGAGTGAAGTGATCGTCGGGGTTGGGGAAAAAACGGAGAAAAGGGCAAAAAAGAGAAGGGCGCACGCGAATGAGCCGATGACCACGGGTTGTCGCATGAATGAGACGAATATATCCCGGTAGGAAAGTTTTTGTTTTTGCGACAACACCGCGAGCCGTGTGCGCGCGGTGAAAATCGGGTCGGGTGATATATCCCTAAGCCGTTTTAATTGTTTGTGTATTTCGTGATTCATCGATTATTTTTCTTAATTGTTTTAACGCGCGATGATGCATGACTCGCACCGCTCCTTCCGTTTTATGAAGCGCCTCGGCTATTTCCTTGTTCGATAATTCATCGACGAATTTCATGATAAGCGCGGTCTGTTCTTCGGGTTTCAATTGGGTGAGTGCATGCCGAACGTGAATAAGTTCCGCACCGCGATCCAATTCTTGTTCAAGGTCGGGAATGTGTGCGATCGAGTCTTCTGAAACAAGCTCTATGTCGATGTGCGGTTTCTGTGTTCGGTAAAAATCAATCACTGCATTATGTGCAATCCTGTATAACCAACTTGAAAAAGGATTTCCCTGAAAACGGTATGAGCGTATGTTTTGCCACGCGTTCAAAAACACCTGATGGGTGAGATCTTCGGCGTCGACTCTTTTTGTGACTTTCAAAAGAATAAAACGATATATTTTTGAAAAATATGTATCGTAGAGTTTTCCAAACGCCTCCGTCTCCCCTGATTGTGCTCTTTGAACGAGCTCTAATTCCTCTTTCATATCCTATAACGATTAACCTTCCGTTTTGTTTCTATGGGGCTGTAACGTTACAAATTTTGAGCGGAATACGGGAATTGTCAGCCCAAGGCTGATCCGCCTCTGGCGGAAACCCGTTATCTCACTTCACCCTTTCTGCTCGTTACAAATTTTGAGCGGAATACGGGAATTGAACCCGTGCCTTCACCCACATTACAAAAATCTAATGGAGCGGAATACGGGAATTGAACCCGTGCCTTCACCTTGGAAGGGTGACGTACTACCACTATACGAATCCCGCAGGTGAAGATTTTTGTAATGTTTTTGGAAGCCTGCCTGCCCTGCCTGCCGTCAGGCGGGCGGCGGGCAGGGGTGACGTACTACCACTATACGAATCCCGCACTTTCTTCAGTTTTGCATAAAATTATCTGCTTGTGCAAGTCCCAAATAGTGGCATGTTCCAAAACCCTATGATATTATGTATTTCACGCCTACCCGGTAGTCCCGCCCGCCACACTGGCCGTGAGACCCGGTGTTCGGTAAGGAAAATTTAATCGTCTTGAGGTCGGGTTATAACAAGAAAAATGAGACTATCGGTTAAAACAAATGTATTCGAAAGGTCAGATTTATAAAATTAATTATTGAATTTTTACTACCGGGTATGAATTTAGGGAACCAGCAAAAGAAGCTTGTTCGTATTATAGGGATTGTCGCCGTTGTTATTCTTATTGTTCTTGGAATTCTCTATGCAACGTCATTGTGGGCATCGCGCGGTATTCCACAGCGTTTTGTTGATGCGCGAAAGAATGCGGCACTCGTGAGCAGTGATATCGTTCGTCTCGCAAATGAGACAAACGACAAGATAGCCCAGATTAACGTATTGGAAATAAAAGGAAAAAAAAGCGATGCATTGGCGCTTATCCAGGATGCACGGACCTCGAACGGAGCCGCCTACACGAAAGCGTTTGAACTTTCACAAAATTTGAAGACACTTGCCGAATCGTTGGGTGACATTCATTCGCCGGGAGAACAGCGAATTGCGTACGAAGCGATTGCCATCGAACTTTCTCTCGTCAGCGAATTCATTTCCTACACACAAGCGCTGAACACTTTTTTGGGTAATCTCACCACACTCATTTTGGATAATACCATCCAGAATCAAAATATCGTGCGTACCGATATCAGTGCGGTAAACGAAAAGACATCAAGTATCAATAATCTGAACAGTCAATTTACCGAAAAAATGAAGACGTTCGATTCATCATTTTAAAAACCCCCGCACCGGCAGGGGTTTTTCGTATATAATAATGTATATGGAAATAGAAAGAAGATTCAGGATTGTTTCGGAAATTTCTCCGGATATATTTTCCGGAAAAGAAATGTTTCCCATTATGCAGGGATATGGAAAGACAATCCGCGTGCGGAGGAAGGGAGAAAAATGTTTTATAACCGTAAAAGAGGGGAAGGGTCTCGTAAGAAATGAGTGGGAAGTCGAAATTCCCGAGTGGGTGTTTCAAAAAATATGGTCGGAGATAGAGAAAAAGAAATTGGAGAAGGATCGGTATGTGATTCCGTATCGAGATCATCTCATCGAATTTGATGTGTATAAAGGAACACTGGCGCCACTCATGATTCTCGAGTGTGAATTTAAGGATGAGGAAGATGCAAAACAATTTATATTGCCCGAATGGGCGAAAGACGCAATCGAGGTGACGAATGACGATCGGTATTCGAATCGTTCACTTGCGACACACGGGTTGCCAGAAGACTAGAGAAGGGTTTATTCTGTAAGCAGAAGAAATTTTTCACTCCTTTACAAATAAATACGGTGGGTTATGCGATTAAACCTTAATCTCTACTATTTTTGTGAATTAAAGAAAAAATCGGCGACAATTGAAAAAATACGGAGATTTTGCAGCAAGAACAATTGTCCGCACCTTGGAGTGCGAAAACGAAAGAATAAGCCCCGCTCCAAAAGAAACAGTGAAGAGTTTTAAAACAATAAAATTACGCCACGGATAGGCGTAATTTTTTTTCGGGGAACCGGACTATATTTTCTTCGAAACCACGAAAATCTTCCAGATTTTCGGTACCCTGTTTTGGTCGGGCTGCTGGGAATTGTCCTCCAAAGGAGGATCCGCCTCTGGCGGAAACCCAACCTACTTGCTCCTTCATCCCGTCAGAAATTTTTCATTCGGAGAGCCGGGAATCGAACCCGGACTATATGCTCCCAAAGCATACGTACTACCACTATACTACTCTCCGATATTATTTCTCACGGGGCAAAGCAAGCGTACTACCGGTATACGACAGCCCGACCAAAACAGGTTACCCTAAAACATACACCCGCATTATTCTCCGCTAAAACAATTATCAGTGTACGGTATTCTCTTAAAAAATAAAGAGCCACATTTAGTGGCTCTGTTTTTGTAGTTAATTTAAATTTTCTTCGATTTCCCCGAAATTACTTATAATTTTTCCTCTAAAAAATTTGTAAATGTCTATTCCTAATCCGTAATGTCTAGAGAGAACCATTGAGACGCCCGAACGATACCCAATAAAATGAGGGGAGACCATTTCATAAACACTTCCGTCAACCCCGATTAATTCATCCCCATCTTTCAGGGATTTAAATTGCTCTTCCGTGAGTGGCGCTTTGAATTGTGCCATTACAAACCTCGTTTATGGTTGTTGTAGAACTGTTCTTGTATTACTATAAACGTCACTTTTGGTCAATATTTATTCTCTATGTATTTGGGAGGTGAATATTTTGACCGCATTTTTTAGATCCGGATATAACAAAAGCTCCGGATCTTTTTTTGTAATCTCTTCCGCGGATTTTCTCGCGTCTTTCATGAGTTGCGGATTTTGGAGCGCTCTCATTGCAAGGTCGGGCATTCCCGTTTGTCCTTCTCCCAAAAATTCTCCCGGACCCCTGAATTTCAAATCTTTCTCGGCGAGCTCGAGTCCGTTTTTCGCCTCGACGATCGAAGTGAGGCGTTTTTTCACTTCTTCCGAAGACGAGTCGGTAAAGAGAAAGCAATACGATTGATGTTCACCGCGCCCGACGCGCCCCTTGAATTGATAGAGTTGCGCGAGACCGAATCGTTCGGATCCTTCAATCATCATGATTGAGGCGTTCGGCACATCGACCCCCACCTCAATCACGGATGTCGAGATGAGAATATTTGTTTCGTTTTTAACGAACGAGTTCATTATTTTCGCCTTTTCTTCCCCCGACATTTTTCCGTGGAGCATGGCGACGCGCAAATCCGGAAATATTTTTTTCGAAAGTTTTTCATATTCCTCTTTTACTGATTTTATGTTTAATTCTTCCAGTTCTTTTGTTGTAAGTTTTTGGTCTTCTGTCTTTGGTTCTATCCGTGGGCACACCACAAACGCCTGCCTTCCTTTTTTTATTTCATTCCGAATGAATGTGTATGCATTCGTGCGCTCTTCGGGCGGTACCGCGCTCGTAACAATCGATTTCCTGTTTTTCGGGAGTTCGGTGATGAGCGAGAGGTCGAGGTCGCTGAAGAATGTAAGTGAGAGTGTGCGCGGAATTGGGGTTGCGGACATGCTCAAAAAGTGGGGGATATATTCCTTCCGTTTTATGAGTTCCGCACGTTGGCGCACGCCAAATCGGTGTTGCTCATCGACGATGACGAGACCGAGTGAGGGGAATGTGATTTTCCTTTCTTTTTTCGTTTTCGATGTCGCAATGAGGGCATGGGTGCCGATTATGATATGTACTTTTCCGCTTTCAATTTCTTTTACGAGCGACGGTTTTTTCAAATCGGTTTCCAATCCGTGTCCGTAGGAAAGTTTCGATTCGCTCCCCGTAAGAAGCGCAATCCCTTCTTCGTGGTCGGGAAAAAATTTGACGATGGTGTGATAGTGCTGTCGCGCGAGTATTTCCGTCGGTGCCATGAGTGCGGTTTGATAGCCTTTATGTGCGGTGCAAATTGCCGCAAGCGCCACGATGATTGTTTTTCCCGAACCCACATCTCCCTGAAGGAGGCGATTCATCGGTGTCGGTTTGTTCAGGTCATGCATAATTTCCCAGAGTGTTTGTTTTTGTGACGGAGTGAGTTCAAAGGGAAGTGTTTCCAAAAACGCTTTTATCATTTCGACGCCGATATCGAGTGCGGGCGCTTTTTCTTTTGTAAGTCGCGCACGTTCGCCGAGGAGATGGAGTTGAAGGAGGAATAATTCCTCGAAGTTAAATCGTCGGCGCGCTTCCAACGCATCGTCGAGTGTTTCGGGGAAATGAATAATATGGAGCGCTTCGGAAAGCGGAAGAAGTCCGTGTTGTTTTACGATTTTTTGCGGGAGCGATTCTTTTGGTTTTTCGATTTCCTTCAAAATCGGCTGGACGAGATAGCGAATGCCTTTTGAGGTAAGTCCTTTTGTTTCCGGGTAAATCGGCACAATGCGTCCCGTGTGTTTTGTTTCCTTATCCTGAAATGTCATCACTTCATATCCCGGATTCGAAAAATACAATTCTCCTTCGCGCGATTCGCTTACCTTTCCGGAAAAATTCGCCGTTTTCCCGGGCACAAGAATATTTTTGATGTAGGTTTGATTGAACCACACCGCGCGTATCTCTCCCGTCTCGTCTTCGAGTTTCGCCTCGATAATGAACATGCGTTTGTGCCACGCGCGCCGCACGTTTATTTTTTTCACAAGCGCTTGAATGGTGCATTCTTCGCGCGGAGCGAGATCGGCAATTTTCGTGATATTCGAAAAATCTTCGTACCGCGTCGGAAAATGCCAGAGTAAATCTTTCACTGTTTCGATATGCAGTTTATTCAATTTTTGAATGAATCGCGGTCCGATGCCGTGAATGGAGGAAAGGGGAGATGATAATTGTATGTGATTTATCCCACCCATAATCAAGATTTCCGCCATATTATACCCCGTTAGAGAGATTTTTTCTATGCACCAAAATAATGGCAAATATCATTTTAATAAAGACTTATTTGAAGATAATATTTTTTTAATTTTCTAACGGGGCAGGTCTGATTTTTTGCATTTTTTCTATTTTTGACAAAAATTGTAGCGAGTACTATCGTGAAATTAGTAAATCAAAAATAAGCGAGGTGTTGTATGACACACAAACTTCTTATCGGAAACGTTGTCTTGAACCCGGAGATTATTAAAAATTTCTTAAAGAAGTCCTGCTATTGGATTTCATTTGATGAAAAAGAGAACACAATGAAATTATGCGCAAGTCACCTTAGGGGAGGAGAGATACTTTTCTCGATTAGTAATTGCTCGTATATCCAAGCAAAAGAATTTTCGGAATTGCTCGGACTTAAAAACGAAAACGGAGAGCATTATTGGGGAAAGTGGAACCCAATTTATGAATTGGATGATGATGGGTCCGAGGACGCGGAAAAAATAAAAATCTGCGCATTCAAACTTGGAATCCCGCTCATCGTTCGCCCAGTTTCGGAAGATAAAAAATGGGCGTTCTATCACAGTGATCGTATGCAGAAACCACCGGATTGGTCCGTTGAAAAGATTATTGAACAACTTAATGAATGGGCAGTGTTATACAAGGAAAGCCTCTCTACAATTCCATAGTAAAAATTAAAAATCCGCATTTTATGCGGATTTTTTTGTGCCCCCACTAGGACTCGAACCTAGAACCTTCGCCTTAAGAGGGCGCAGCTCTACCAATTGAGCTATAGGGGCATAATATAACCAATGTTTTTAAGAATCGCGTCTTTAATATCTCCCTTCATTTTTTCAAACTGCTTGTCCGCCTTGGGCGGAAGCTATAGGGGCGTATAACAATGATAAATTTTAAATCCAAAATTTCAAGTGGGAGAAAGAAATCTTGTCCATTATACAATCCACAAAATAAAGAGCATAAGCGCGAATATAAACTCTTGTTTTGAGAAGTATGTAATCGGTCCGTGCACGTTTATTTTTTTCCATGGAAAAAGCGGGTGGAAATCCGCACTATCGAGTGCGTCAAAAAGAAGGTGACACAAATATCCGAGAGAGAATGAAAATGCGAAATCGAAATTGATAAAAAACAAAATGAGGCAGATCGGAATAAATGCGAATAGTATTCCTTCCATATTTTTGTGGTGCGCCCGGAGGGATTCGAACCCCCAACGACTGCTTCGAAGGCAGTTATGATATCCGTTTCACCACGGGCGCAGTATCTTTATTGTAATGGTGTTTATGCCAAATTATCAAATAAAAAGCCCCGCCGTGGGCGGTGCTTGTTTTTAGATTAAACTTTCAGGCA
>JAKANR010000042.1 GCA_021823645.1 bacterium | reverse complement strand
TAACATCGCGATTCCTCCTTCTTTAATTTTTAATGTGGCTATTTTTTAGCCTCTGGTACAATTATATCACCAAAATATAAATTTGTCAAATTGACAATGATCTGTCATCACTGAAAACAGCAAGATGCATTGGTACAGTTATTAGTATATTACTAATAACTGTACCAACTATGTAACACATTGAGTATGGAGAATTCGTGAAAATGGGCTTATAATGCAGTGAAAATGACGAAAAAGGAGCCTATATATCCAGTTAAAAATCACGCCCGCGCTTATGCGCCCAAGAGGTCTTTAGGGCGGGCTATTTCTAATGGGGTATATCTCGATTATGCGGCAACCACCCCGGTAGACACGGAGGTGTTTCATGCCATGAAGCCGTTTTTGGAGGGGGGTTCAAAATTCGGAAATCCGAATTCACTTCACAGCTTTGGACGTGAATCATTGAAATATATCGATGAGGCGCGGGCAAAAATCGCACAGTCAATCGGTGCGGATTTCAGTGAAATTATTTTCACCGGTTCAGCGACAGAAGCGAACAATTTGGCGTTAAGAGGGGTCTTAAAAACCTATCAGCATCAATCAGTTAAAATCAGCATCAATCAGCGTCCTAAGATAATTATTTCCGCGATTGAACATGAATCGGTATATGAAACTGCGAAAGATCTCGAACGCGAAGGAGTTGAGGTCACAATTATTCCGGTGGATAAAAACGGAATTATTGACTTGAAAAAATTCGAGAAAGAATTGGATGAGCGGACGATTCTCGTTTCGTTAATGTATGCGAATAATGAAATCGGAACAGTGCAACCCATCACTAAAATTTCTGAGTTGATTAGAAATTTTAGAAATTCCAAATTACAAGAACCAAATAACAAAAAAATTCCAAACTCCCCGCCCAAGGCGGGTCAGCCTCGGGCTGAAAAATTAAACAATGAATACCCATTATTCCATACCGATGCCGTGCAGGCGCTTCAATTTCTCGATTGTGACGTGAAAAAACTCGGGGTGGATTTTATGACGCTTTCCGCGCACAAGATATACGGACCGAAAGGAGTGGGGATTCTTTACAGAAGAACGACAAATTTCGAATTACCAATTTCGAATAAATTTCAAATAAACAATGTATCAAATTCAGAAAAGACACTAATCACTAATTCCCATACCCTAGTCCCTATCCTGACCGGTGGTGGACAGGAATTCGGGTTGCGAAGTGGAACGCAAAATGTTGCGGGGATTTGCGGATTTGAAAAAGCGATAACACTTGTCTCTAATTCGCGCGAATTAGAGAATAAGAGAATTCTTGGTTTGAAAAAAGAATTATGGAAAATCATACAAAAAATATATCCGAGAGCGGAAATAAACGGATCACTGCAACACACACTCCCGAATATATTGAATGTTCATTTTCCCGGCGTGTCATCGGAATTGTTTCTCATAAAACTCGATATGGAGGGGGTCGCGGTATCATCCGGGTCCGCATGTCATGCGCGTTCACAGAAACCGTCGCAGGTGATTGCGACACTCTACGGTGAAAAACGGGCGCGCGAAAGCATCCGTTTCAGTCTTGGAAAACATACAACCAAAGAGGAAATTAAGTATGTCGGGGAAACTATAAAAAAGATTTTAGAGACTATAAAATAATCTGTTATAATCAATATATGAGTAAAGGATTTATAGTTTTTCTTGTCGTTCTTTTCATTTTGGGCGTAGGATTTTGGCTTACGAAGGATTATCTTTTCCGGGAACAGGAAGGGAGAGTGGAATTTGCAAAACTCCAACAGTATCTCGCGGAAGATAAGCCGATAGTAGATTTTTTAACCTCAGTGAGTGTCAGAGATCCAGGGGTTTATGGAGATACAAAAGAGACCACGTTCAAGTGGGGAAGTGAAAAGGAAATAATTTCGGTAAAAGGGTTTAAGTTAAGTGCCACAGAGGCGCATTCAAATAATTACAGTCAAGCAATAAAATACTTTGAAGAAAACGGTTTTTCTCTTGATAATCTTAATGTAGCTGACGGAGCAACAGGTGGTTTGGTAGGGTATAAGAAGAACAATCTTTTGTGCATCGTAGAACACCAGCTGACTGATTTGACTACAAAACCCAATGAGCCGATACAAGCTAATTCTGATAAACAAGAGATTATCATTTCATGTGGTTTTTTAAGCGGACAAAATTCTTCTGATGTTTTTGAATCTTGCGCGAATAGTAGAACATGTCCAGCGGGCTTTCTATGTTATAACTCCCAATATAGTGCCCCAAGTCCGGAGAGTCGTTATAAATCAATCACGGGACCGCAAGAGGGCGATCTTCTTTGTCATAAATTATGTGAAACAGACACGGATTGTGGGATTAGGAAATGTTTAGAAAAGAAATTATTTAATGGAGACGCGGTTGAGATAAAGAAATTTTGTGATTAACTCTTAAACCTCGATAAGTGCCGCTATGCTATAGCATAGCGGTCTTTTATCACGAAAAGTTTCATGTTAAAGATATGGTATTTTTGTAACTTCCATTCCCCGCATTCGTATATATAATGAGAAGGTATAAACGTCGCAATATATATTTTTTATATGAAAGAAAAAATAAAGGATTATGTGGGATGGGCGATTGTGTTTGCCCTTGTGGTGGTTTCGGTGTCCGCGTGGATGTATGTGGGATCATACGCAAAACAAATTGATCCGGCGTCCATGAGAACGTTTTCGGTGTCGGCGGATGGAAAAGTCGTGTCGATTCCCGATGTCGCCACATTCACGTTCAGTGTGATTACCGAGGGAGGGAAAAATCTCGGTGAGTTGCAAAAACAGAATGTGGAAAAAGTGAATACGGCGATTGCGTTTGTAAAGGAAAATAAAATCGCCGATAAGGATATAAAAACGGAACAATACAGCGTTGAACCGCGCTATGAATATGCGAATTGTGGATTATATATGGGGAAAACATGTCCGCCTCCGACCATTGTCGGATACACCGTGCGCCAGTCGGTGCTCGTGAAAGTGCGCGATTTCGAAAAAGCGGGTGATATTATCTCTGGTGTTGTAGAGAAGGGTGCAAACTCAGTTTCACAACTCCAGTTCACCATTGATGATCCGACAAAAATATTGGCGGATGCCCGAAAACAGGCGATAGAGAAAGCGCGGGAAAAAGCGGAACAGATTGCGGATGCAGCCGGGTTCTCGGTCGGAAAACTTATTTCGATTGATGAGGGCGGATATTATCCGACGCCGATGTATCGAAACGCAAAAGTGACGAACGAGGCGTATGGTATGGGTGGAGCCGATGTATCAGCCCCCTCAATACAACCCGGATCGGAAGAGGTGACGGCTTCAGTGACATTGCGGTATGAAATAAAATAGTCGTTTCATTCGTATTACAAAAATATGGACAGGAAGAGAATTTCCATTACTATTGCAATTCTTTTCGTGGGAATCGTCGCGAGCTCGGCGATTTTCCCGCGTTTGGCGAATGCCGGATTTTTCGACGATGTGTGGAGTTTTTTGAAGGGAGGATTTTATTCATCGGCAACTTCGACCGTTGAAAAAGGTGTGGGGAGCGGAAAAGAAGCTCCGCTCTACAAACCCGCGCTCGACTATGAGAATGCGGTGATTGATGCGGTGGAGCGTGCGTCTCCAAGTGTGGTTTCGATTGTTATTTCGAAAGATCTGCCGATTATCGAACAGTGTCCGGGAAACAATCCGTTCGGCGATCTTCCGCCGGAATTTCAGGATTTATTCGGGAAAGGATTTGATTTTTCGGTGCCGTGTCAAAAAGGAACAAAAAATCAGGAAATCGGGGGAGGGAGCGGATTTATCGTTTCCGAAAACGGACTTATTGTGACGAACAAACATGTCGTCATGGATACCAAGGCGGAATATACCGTGCTCACAAATGACGGGAAAAAGTATCCCGCAAAAGTGTTGGCGCGCGATACCGTGCGTGATCTTGCGGTCATAAAAATAGAAGCGGACGGATTGAAACCCGCACAACTTGGTGATTCCGACGGGGTGAAACTCGGACAGACGGCAATTGCAATCGGAAACGCGCTCGGCGAGTTTCGGAACACGGTTTCTGTCGGGGTGATTTCCGGATTGTCCCGCACAATCACCGCGGGGGGTGTGGGCGGGTTCAGTGAAAAAATCGAAGGGGTGATGCAAACCGATGCGGCAATCAATCAAGGAAATTCGGGAGGACCCTTGCTCAATTTGAGAGGGGAAGTAATCGGTATCAATACCGCAGTCGCGTCGGGTGCGCAAAATATCGGATTTACCGTTCCAATCAATCAGGTGAAACGTGCGATTCAATCGGTGAAAGACACAGGAAGTATAAAGTCGCCGTATATCGGGGTGCGCTACATTACACTTACGGAAGAGATCGCAAAAAAACAAAAACTTTCGATTCAGGAAGGAGCGCTCGTGCGCGGAACCGAAGACGGTCCTGCGGTGATTCCCGAATCTCCCGCCGATAAAGCGGGGGTGAAAGCCGAAGATATCATTACCGAAGTGAACGGAGAAAAATTGACCGCGGAAAAAACTTTGGGGAGCGTGATACAAAAATACAATATAGGGGAGACGGTGACCTTGAAAGTGTATCGCGGAAAAGACGCAATGGAACTTTCGGTGACGCTGAAGGAGAGGCCGCAGGAATAGGAAAATAGGGGTTAGCAGTATTAGCAATATTAGGGTATAGGGACTAGGGAATAGGGTTTAGTCGCAGGGGGTACTTTTATACAATTTATTGTATGCAAAGTGTTGATTATTTTCAGGGTGCTATGACATGTCATAGCACCCTGAAACTGTATTTTTACACCGCAGGTAAGTTTATGAGGTTCTATATTTTTTTCTAATTTTTTCTATACCCTCATGCACTAATTTCCAAACCCTATCTTCCTAGTCCCTATGCCCTTCCGCCATAGGCGCCCGCCTGCCCTGCCTGCCGTCAGGCGGGCGTCGGGCAGGGATCCACCTCGGGGCGGAAATCTCTTTTCCCTACTCCCTATCTTCCTAGTCCCTAACCCCTAAATCCTAACCCCTACCTAATTGGCACTCAACATCCGAGTTTGCCAATTTAAAATTCTTTGATATAATTTCTCATGTTTGAAACGGGATTTTTGCCCTATCGAGCATATAAAGGTAGAATATAGTTGTCTCTCTATCAATTCGGATTTTTTTAGAATTTATAAACACTATGCCTCAATTTCATCGATTTACATTGCGAGCACAAGAAGCGCTCCAGCAGGCGCAGGAGCTTGTGATGCGCGGAAACCAGGGAGAACTCAAAGCGATTCATCTTCTCTACACCCTGCTCGGCGACGAGCAGACGCTCGTACGTCCTATACTTTTGGAATCGAATGTAAACATTGAAGCGCTCGAAAAAGATCTCGAGGCGTTTATCCATAAAACTCCGAAAATTTTTCCGGGAAACGGGCAGATGGGACAACAATTATATCTTTCGCAGGAGCTTATGAAAATTCTCGATCGCGCGGGAGAACTTGCCCGAAAAGAAAAAGATGAATTCATTTCTTGTGAACATATTCTCATCGCAATCGCCGAGGTGCAATCGTACGCACAGGAAATGCTCTCGCGTTTCGGCGCGAAACGAGATGAATTATTGAAAAAATTTCAGGAACTTCGGGGATCGACTCGCGTGACCGACGAAACGCCGGAAACAAAATTTCAGGTGTTCGAAAAATATGCGATTAATCTCACAAAGAAAGCGCGCGAAGGAAAACTCGATCCGGTGATTGGGCGTGAAGAGGAACTGCGCCGGGTGATGCAGATTCTTTCGCGGAGGACGAAGAATAACCCCGTACTGATCGGCGAACCGGGAGTGGGAAAAACCGCAATCGTGGAAGGATTGGCGCAAAAGATATTATCGGGTGACGTCCCCGAATCATTGAAAGGGAAGGAAATTCTTTCGCTCGACTTGGGATCGCTCGTCGCGGGCACGAAATTTCGCGGAGAATTCGAAGATCGTCTCAAGGCGTTTTTGCGCGAACTCGAAAAAAATGCGGGGAAATTCGTTTTATTTATCGATGAAATACACATGATTGTGGGAGCGGGAGCCGCGGAAGGGGCGATTGATGCGTCGAATATGTTGAAGCCCGCACTCGCACGCGGAGAGTTGCATGCGATCGGCGCGACCACACTCAAGGAATATCAAAAACACATCGAAAAAGATGCGGCGCTCGAGCGAAGATTTCAGCCGATCATTGTCGAAGAGCCGACCATCGAAGATTCAATCGCAATTTTGCGCGGACTCAAAGAAAAATACGAAATGCATCACGGATTGAAAATCAGCGACGAGGCGATTATTTCGG
>JAKANR010000041.1 GCA_021823645.1 bacterium | reverse complement strand
GGGACGCGTAAAATAACTCAAAATCCGCCGTTTCAGGTTTACCGCTTTTCCGATATACAAGATCTCCCCTTTCCTGTTTTTCATGATATACACACCGGGAGTCTCCGGAATGTCTTTATATAACTTCTGCATACCCACTCACTCTACTCCACTATATCCATAATGCTCAAGACAAGTTGAAAAGTTCCGAATTTTCTGCTTTTATAGATACAGTAACTTAAACAAAAAGAGGTAAAATATGACACGCGGAAAACTCATAGTTATCTATGGAAATATGTTCTCAAATAAAACGGGAACATTAATCAACGAGATCGAAACACTCAGAAATTATGGAAAAAAGCGTATCTGTGTTGTAAAACCAAAAACCGACACACGAAGTGGAACTGGATTCATAAAGAATTCAAAAGGACTACAAATGGAAGCATTTGAAGTTCCAGGAAATACCCCATCAGAAATATTCAATGTCATAAGAAATGAAGAATTAAAACAAGGCCTTGATTTTAATATTATTGCGATTGATGAAGTACAATTTTTCACTCCCACATTATCCATCTTCCAAACAATAAAAGAACTCCTGAGAAAAGGATATGATGTAATTGCTGCCGGACTCGCACTTGATTTTCGAGGAGAACCATTTGGGGCGACATTACAACTCATTGGATTGTGTGATGATGTAAGAGATGTAATAAATCTACACTCACGATGTTATAAATGCGGTGAACAAGGCGATCTTCCCCAACGCTTAAACGGTGGGAAACCGGCTCCATACACATCCGACCAAACAGAGGTTGGTGGAGAAAAGACATATCAAGCACGGTGTTATAAATGCCACGAACTTCCAGGAAAACCGGATATCGAACATATTCTATAGAAATGCATACGCAAAAAAGCCGCTGATTATGAGCGGCTTTTTATTTTTAAACGATTAGAATTTGTACAGTATTAATTCTCCATCTTCAAAGGAGAGTAAATGCTCCGGCTGAATAGGTTTTGGTTTGTCGCCTATTCTTTCTTTTGTAACCGGATCTTTATCCCATATTGTGACGGGTTTTAATCTGTCATTTCCTTCATATCTAGAAACCCGGGATGAGCATGCAATTGTAATGTCGCCATCATGACTAAAAACTTTGACATTCCAGAAAGCATCCTGAAAAATTTTAAGAAAAGAACTCTTTAGAAGATTTTCCTCTGTAGGGTTTTTTCTCTCGCTACCGAATTCAAACTTTACAGTAGTGTAGAATAATTTTTTCTCGGATACTCTTTTTTGAGCAAATCCGGATTGAATAAACAATCCTTCTTTTTTGAGTTCAGAAAATATATCTTCCAATGACACTCTTTCTCCAGATAATCCGGGGGTTTCAACTCCTTTGAATCTTACATCATTATCCGGCTTTATCCATTTTAATGTTGCCGGAACGTTTGTTGGATTCGAAAACGATACTGCAAAGAATAACTTTTTCATATAATCCCCCTCCCTGGGGAATTTTTTTCAAATAATTAGTTAGAAATCAGTTCTGTCCAAAATATAGCATACTATATTAAATATGTCAAGTACCTCCGAATCTCCCAAAACTATATATAGAAAGACCGCTATGCTATAGCATAGCGGTCATCCCCATTTTATCGTATTTTTCTCCAATCCGTGTAAATCTGTCTGCATCCCTGCCTACCGGCGGGCAGGCGTATTCATCCACGTCTGTTTTAATCACCGTAGAATATAAAATCAAGGAAATTCTCGAACGGTTTTTTGGGAGGAGGAGTTGTTCCGCATCCCCTGTAGATGTCGCGTAACTTGTTTTTTGCTTCATTCTCCCCGCACCGAATAATCTCTTTCGCGTCACCGAATTGAAACATTTTATATCCGAGCACCGGAGGAGTAAGTACGATATCAGCCTCCTTCAAAATTCTGCGGGCAATTTGATATTCGATAATCGAAAGCGCCTGCGGAATCATGTTATATACTTTTATCGGATTCAGGGATTCGGTTTCCAAATTTTCCCATCGGCTCGATACGTCGACCGCAATAACAAATTCGGCTCCCATTTTTTTCACCACGTCGGCGGGAACGGGATTCACAAATCCCCCATCCATAAGCAGTCGCCCGTTGATGGTCGCTGGTTTAAAAATCAAGGGAAGTGCCGTCGATGCCTGAATCGCATCATATAAATTCCCCGAATCCAAAACTATTTCATCACCGTTTTCCACATCGGTCGCAATCGCCGAAAACGGAATTTTGCAATCTTCCACATTCATCTTTTTGATTTGATCGGAAATCATCTCAAGCACCGTTTTATCCTTAAAAAGTTCTCCGTCTTTTTTTCGTAAAATATGGGAAATGCCGTACATGTCTTTGTGCCCTATCTTTAAAAATAAATTCTCCAAAAACGCGATGTCTTTCGTCGCCGCATAATATCCTCCAATCAACGCCCCCATACTCGTTCCCGCGATATAACTGATTTCGATTCCAGCTTTTTCAAGTACTCGAATCACCCCGATGTGTGCGAGTCCTTTTGCCGCACCCCCTCCGAGTGCCAACCCCACTTTTTTCGGAACCTTTTTCTCCATGTACTCATATTAAAACAAAAAAGAGCTTTCTCAAAATCGGAAAGCTCTTGTATGTACTATAAAATCTCGAAGGCGCTTCTTATATACCCGGCGCCGGTATAGTAGGTCCCCGCAGGACTCTTTAACACGGCATCTTCCGCTCCTGTACAAATTCGCGTGACATTCGATTCGCCAAGTTTTTTCTTCAATTCTTCGAAAAGTTCGTTTCCTTCTTTCGAGTTATTTACCCAAAGTTCGTATCCCTTTTTCATCTCTTTCTCTAAATAAGTTAAAAAACTGCCTTTATTATTACACTCCCTGTATTTATGTCAATAAAAAAGGCTTCTTCTATTTCGAAAAAGCCTTTTATTTTATCTCATGCCCAAAAATCTCAATAATTCCAACAGTACGGGGAGGATAAGAAGTGTCCAGCGAAAACTCAATTGAAAAAATTTTATTGACTCCACTCCTTTTTCCTGTGGTCTTATGATGATAAGTGGACCCGTCCATAACACAACTCCGAGAAACATGGTTGTTTTTGTAGAGTCACATTCAATCAACAATACAGACATAATTGAAAATATTGCCGCAAAAAATACTCCAATCAATATTCCTACTCCCTTTTTCATATATTTCTCTCCCTAATTTTTCTTCAACGCTCCTCCAATGCCAATAATGGACGAAGCAATTTGGAAATGTGCAAACATCTCCTGATGTTTTATGTATCCGATATGCGTAGCGGTAAGATGTGTCGCCGCTAAAATCGCCCATCCCCACTTCATCTTCCATATATCATTTTTGGGATGGAGGAGATAAAAAGCAAGAAGCATCCCAACTGAACTGAAAAATTCGAGAACGGTCAGTTGCCCTTGGAATGTAAGAAATGCAAGTACAATTGCAATTACAAAAGTCACACACTCAATTCCTATCTCTACTTTTCTGTTTTCCTTTTTTACTACTGCCCCGTATACCGTGAGAACAAATAATCCGATTTCTCCTATGGCATATACAAAAAGGTGTAGAAAAAAGAAATAGAAAACCGCAAGCACTGATGCAATCGCTCCCATCCACCACCCGATTGGATTTTTTCTCTCAAGAAACAATCCGACTTTATTTGAAAAGAATATGAGTGAAATTAATACTTCAAGCACCTTGATTATCATCTCTGCCTCCAAATATTTTATTGTTTATTTTCTGCAAAAATTATACCTCCAAAATTGTACTTTGTCAACTGTTTATTTTTACCTCTCCGCCCCAAAATTATCGTCTTGCATAACTCTTACAATCGTAGGAGTTATGCAAGAAACGGAATATGCAACATAAAAAGTTATTTCAAAACTTTTCTCAAATATTCGGCGGTGAAACTCCCCGCTTTTCGGGAAACCGCTTCGGGCGTTCCTTCGGCGACAATTTTTCCTCCCTTATCCCCTCCCTCGGGACCCAAATCAATCACCCAATCCGAAGTTTTAATCACATCGAGATTGTGTTCAATCACCACTACGGTATTTCCCTTATCCACCAAGCGATGGAGAACGTCCAATAATTGCTGTACATCGGCGAAATGAAGTCCCGTGGTCGGCTCGTCCAAAAGATAAATCGTTTTTCTCGTATCCCGTTTCCCGAGTTCGGCGCCAAGCTTCACGCGTTGCGCTTCACCGCCGGAAAGTGTGGTCGCGGATTGTCCGAGTTTCAAATATCCGAGCCCCACTTCGTCCAAAATATTGAGTCGATCATATAACCAGGGAATGTCTTCAAAAAATTTCGTCGCTTCCTCAATCGTCATTTCCAACACTTCATAAATATTTTTTTCTTTGTATTCCACCTCGAGTGTCTCCCGATCGAAACGCTTTCCTTTACACACATCGCACTCAACATATACCGTAGGTAAAAAATGCATTTCAATCGCGATGACTCCGTGTCCTTCGCAATTTTCACACCGTCCTCCTTTTACGTTGAAACTGAATCGCCCTGGTTTATATCCGCGCACCCGTGCGTCCTCGGTCGCCGTGAATAAATCACGAATGAATGTCCATGCACCGACATATGTCGCCGGATTCGAACGCGGAGTTCTTCCGATCGGCGATTGGTCGATATTAATGACCCGATTGATATATTCCAATCCCAACACTGATTTTATATTCGGCATTTTTTTTCTGGAATCAGTTAAACCATTCCCGCCCGAGGCGGGTCCGCCTTTGGCGGAGAATTTATTCGCAAGCGTTTTCCAGAGTACGTCATACAGCAATGTACTTTTCCCCGATCCCGACACTCCGGTAATCGAAACAAATCGTCGAAGTGGAATCGAAATATCGATATTCTGCAAATTATTTTCGCTTGCTCCTTTTATTTTCAAAAAGGTATGGTCTTTTTTTATCCCCCTTCTTTCTTTCGGAATTTGCACATATACATCACCGCGAAGATATTTGAGTGTCAGCGAATCATTTTTTTTATCTTTCAAAATTTCTGGGATAGGTCCTTGTGCAACAATTCTTCCTCCGTGTACCCCGGCGCCCGGTCCGATATCCACGAGGTAATCCGATTCTCGAATTGTTTCTTCGTCGTGTTCAACCACAATCACCGAATTTCCGAGATCGCGAAGTTCGTGAAGTGTTTTGATGAGTTTCGCATTATCTCTTTGATGAAGTCCGATCGTAGGTTCGTCGAGAATATAAAGGGTTCCCGTAAGTTTCGAACCGATTTGGGACGCAAGACGGATGCGCTGTGCCTCTCCCCCGGAAAGCGTGCCCGCCTTCCGTTCGAGCGTGAGATATTCGAGTCCCACATCAATCATAAATTTCAATCTGTTTTTAATTTCACGAAGAGGAACCTCGGCAACCTCCAAAAGTTTTTCATTCTTTGTTTTTTGTACTTCCGCAAAAAATTCATAGGCATCCTTTATCTGCATCGCAACCACCGAAGAGATATTTTTCCCGTTCAACAGCACATTGAGCGCTTCTATTTTCAATCTTTTCCCTTCACATGTTTCGCAAATTTTTTCCGACCATAAATTTTCCACTCCAAGTCCATGACATTCGGGACACGCGCCATAGGGGCTATTGAACGAAAATAAACGCGGTTCAATTTCAGGAAATGAAAATCCGTCGTTTGGACAGGTAAATTTCGATGAAAGTGAAGTCTCTTTGTCCGTAATAATCGTTACAACATCGTTTCCGTATTTGAGCCCCGATTCAATCGCTTCGGAGAGACGAAGGCGATTATCCTTATTCGAAAAGTCCAACCCCGCGGGAATACGATCGACAAGAAGATCAATGGTGTGTTGTTTGTATCGGGAAAGATCAATGCGATCGCGAAGCGAATAAAATTTTCCGTCGACACGCACTTCCGAAAAACCGGCATTCAAAAAATCGTAAAGCATCTGATAATATTCCCCCTTCCGCCCGCGCACGACAGGTGCGAGAATCACAAGATTTCGCTTTTCCTCGTTCTGAAGTGAAATATGTACCGCCACATCGACAATTTGCTCATTGGTCATTTTACGAATCTCCTTTCCGCATATCGGACAAAACGGCGTGCCGGCACGCGCAAAAAGAACGCGGAGATAATCATAAATTTCCGTAATTGTCGCAACAGTGGAACGCGGATTTGCGGAATGGCTCTTCTGATCGATCGAAATTGCGGGAGAAAGTCCCTCTATCTCATCGACATCGGGCTTATCGAGTCTTCCCAAAAATTGACGCGCATAGGCGGACAAGGATTCAATATATCGTCGTTGTCCCTCCGCAAATATTGTATCGAACGCGAGAGATGATAGATCGGAA
>JAKANR010000040.1 GCA_021823645.1 bacterium | reverse complement strand
TTTCAGTTGGGGTTATCTCAGGTCTTTCACGAACCATCACTGCTTCTGGCGGAATTGGATTCAGTGAAAAAATCGAAGGGGTAATGCAGACTGACGCAGCGATCAATCAGGGAAACTCAGGCGGACCGCTATTGAATTTGAAAGGGGAAGTGATTGGTATTAATACTGCAGTGGCATCCGGTGCGCAGAATATCGGATTTGCAATTCCGATAAATCAAGTGAGACGCGCAATTCAATCGGTGAAAGATACGGGGAGTATTAGATCACCTTACATTGGGGTGAGGTATTTGATGCTTACCGAAGAAATTGCAAAGAAGCAAAAAATTTCTCTTCAAGAAGGAGCGCTCGTCCGCGGGACGGAAGATGGTCCTGCGGTTATTCCCAATTCTCCGGCGGATAAAGCGGGGTTGAAAGCAGAAGATATTATTACCGAAGTAAACGGAGAAAAACTGACGGCAGAAAAAACATTGGGAAATGTAATACAAAAATATAATGTGGGAGATACTATTACTCTCAAAGTATATCGTGGAAAAGATGCAATGGAATTTTCGGTGATTCTTAAGGAAAGACCGCAGGAATAACTTACAACTCACAACTCATAACCAACAACACTTAATGATAAAACATTAGTTTGTTATATGTTGTTAGTCGTTTATTGTCGGTTAGTTATTGGCACTCAGCATCCGAGTTTGCTAATTAAAAATTCTTTGGTATAATGCATGATGTCGTAGACAAAAAATTTTACCGAGCATTCAAATTTCCTTTATTTATCAATTTGTCTGTATAATTAAGAAATAGAGATCTTGATATTTGTTTGTTATTTTGGTTTTGTAATTTTTTTAGGATTTAGACGTTTAGAAATTAAAATTTAACATTATGCCCCAATTTCATCGATTTACCATACGTGCACAGGAGGCGCTGCAAAACGCGCAGGAGCTTGTAATGCGTTCAAACCAGGGAGAATTAAAGGCGATTCATTTGCTCTATACACTTTTAGGCGATGAGCAGACGCTTGTGCGCCCCATACTCATAGAATCAAACGTGAATATTGAAGTGCTTGAGAAAGAACTTGAAACATATATTCATCGGATACCGAAAATTTTTGTGGGGAACGGACCAATGGGACAGCAATTATACCTTTCCCAAGAATTAATGCGGGTGCTTGATCGTGCAGGCGAACTTGCGCGCAAAGAAAAAGATGAATTTATTTCATGCGAACATTTATTAATTGCGATTGCCGATGTGCAATCATATGCGCAGGATATGCTTGTGCGTTTTGGCGGAAAAAAAGAAGAATTATTGAAAAAATTTCAAGAGTTACGCGGGGAAACGCGCGTAACGGATGAAACGCCGGAAACGAAATTCCAAGTGTTTGAAAAATACGCGATAAATCTCACAAAAAAAGCGAGAGAAGGAAAACTTGACCCGGTCGTTGGACGCGAAGAAGAATTGCGCCGCGTGATGCAGATTCTTTCCCGGAGAACAAAAAATAATCCGGTACTTATTGGCGAACCAGGCGTGGGAAAAACGGCAATTGTTGAAGGGCTCGCGCAAAAAATTTTATCAGGCGATGTGCCGGAATCACTCAAAGGAAAAGAAGTGCTTTCACTTGATTTGGGGTCGCTTGTCGCAGGGACAAAATTCCGCGGTGAGTTTGAAGATCGCTTAAAAGCGTTTTTACGCGAACTTGAGAAAAGCGCGGGGAAATATATTTTATTCATCGATGAGATACATACTATCGTGGGAGCGGGTGCGGCGGAGGGTGCAATTGACGCCTCAAATATGTTAAAGCCGGCCCTGGCGCGCGGAGAACTGCATGCGATTGGAGCGACCACGCTTAAGGAATATCAAAAACACATTGAAAAAGATGCAGCGCTTGAACGGAGATTTCAGCCGATTATTGTTGAAGAGCCGACGATAGAAGATTCAATTGCAATTTTGCGCGGTTTGAAAGAAAAGTATGAAATCCATCATGGACTTAAAATTTCGGACGAGGCGATTATTTCAGCAGTGAATCTAAGCGCGCGATATATCACCGACAGATTTTTGCCGGATAAAGCGGTTGATCTTATTGATGAAGCGGCAGCCGCACGACGTCTTGAAAGTGACAGCGTGCCAAGTGATATTGAACGCATTCGCAAAGAAATTACCCGCCTCGAAATCGAACGTTCTGCACTCGCGCAAGAAAAAACTAAGAAGAAAAGCGTGCGGATGAAAGAAATTGAGAAATCCTTAGCAGCGTTAAAAGGAGAAAATGAAGCGCTTTCGGGAGAATGGAAGAAAGAAAAAGATTCTTCCCAAAATGTGCATACGATCCGCCAAAAAATCGAATCACTGAAGCATGAAGCGGAAGTTGCGGAGCGTGAAGGAAATTTTGAGCGGGTTGCAAAAATTCTTTATGGTGAACTTCCTGCCGCGGAAAAAGAATGCATAACGTTGGAGAAGAAACGTACAAAAAATTCACAGAAAAAAGAGAAAAAGTTTATGAAGGAAACGATTGACGAAGAAGACATTGCATTAGTGGTTTCACGATGGACGGGAATTCCCATTACGCGCATGCTCGAATCGGAAATGCAAAAACTGACGCGTATCGAAGAAGAACTTGAAACACGGGTGATCGGGCAGAAGGAGGCAATCAGTTCAATTGCACGCGCGCTTCGCAGATCGCGCACCGGTCTTTCCGACGAGAACCGTCCCGCAGGATCGTTTATGTTTCTTGGTCCAACGGGTGTTGGAAAAACTGAACTGGCAAGAGCAGTGGCGGAATTTATGTTTAATGACGAAAAGGCGTTGGTGCGGATTGATATGTCCGAATATATGGAAAAACATACAGTGGCGCGGCTTATTGGTTCTCCGCCTGGGTATGTGGGACACGAAGAGGGCGGACAACTTACGGAAATTGTACGTCATCGGCCATACAGTTTGATTCTTTTCGATGAAATTGAAAAAGCACATCCTGAGGTGTTTAACATTCTTCTCCAAATTCTTGATAACGGACGGCTTACCGATGGGAAGGGGAAGACGGTGAATTTCAAAAACACAGTGATCATTATGACGTCGAATGTGGGGAGCGAATATTTCAGGCAGATTTCGTCAATTGGGTTTGATATTGATGAGGAGAAAGAAAAAGAAGGAAAGAAGTCGGAAGAAAAATTCAGGGAACGTGTGATGGAGTCGCTTCACGATACATTCAAGCCGGAATTTTTGAATCGGCTGGATGAAGTGATTATTTTCAACGCGCTTTCTCCTGCCGATATTCGGAAAATCGTTGATATCCAACTCCAAGAAGTGGAGACGCGTCTGAAAGTGAAAGGAATTACACTTTCAATTACCCATCCTGCGCGCGAGTATCTGGCAAAAAACGGATTTGATCCGAACTACGGTGCGCGTCCGATTAAGCGTCTTATTCAAAAAGTCATCGTCGATGTATTGGCGGATAAAATAGTCCGAAAGGGAATTACTCATGGAAAGAAAATTTCAGTTACCCTCAATAAGTCAGGAGCTATTGAGGTTGGTATCTAGAACGCTTCTTGTTTCCATATTTTTATGGATCGTACTGGCATCCGATTTTCGGTGGTGGTCACTCTTTTTGTTTTTTGGATCGATAGCGGGCGTATATATAAGCCAAATTGCTGAACGAAATCTTCTCCGTTCATCATTTTGGCTTTTTCCGCTTGTTACTATTATTGGATTTTGGGTGATTACGCAAAATATCGCATTTTCATTTTCCTCTCCTTATATTGTTCTTTTCTTTATTGGATTATTTTTGCTTTTTTCCTTTGCTTTTTTTCTTTTGATTGGAATTTCTCATTTCTTTTTCAAGAATAGATTTGTTATATATGGCATATTTAATACCGCAGTGCTCCTTGCCTCGTTTGTGGTCTTTTTTGTTCTCTTTGAAAAGTCGCTTTTTTGGATATTTCCATTTTTTATCATAGTATTTTTACTTTTCCGCGAATCTCTCTATTTTTTTGGCGTGGAGTTTAAACGAAGAATTGGAGTGACCAGTGCACTCGTTGCCCTGCTTACCTCTGAACTTTTGTTGGTCACAAAATTTTTGCCCTTGGGGATACTGAATGGAAGTATTTTTCTTGCGCTTTTCTTTTTACTCCTTCGGGACAGCTTGATTGCCCATTTTCATGGGAATTTAACTCGAAAACTCCTTCTTCGGCAGCTTACTATCTTTGTGTTTCTCACGCTTATCATCTTCGCCGTTTCAAAGTGGTCGCTCTAAGTATCACATCACGTAACACAGAGAAGCGGATTTCGTTATATTCTACAGACGCGAGAGATTGAGAGAGTTATCCACAGGTGTGAACGGAGGAAAAGAAGCGTTTTGCATTTTTAAAACAATTTGGTATAATAAGGCTACTAGTATTTTGGATAGGGGTATCCAAAGTGCTGGGGAGAATAGAAATGTTCTAATGACTTGCCCCGTACAAAACCATGCTCTGGTGTGTATGGGAGATAAGTCAAATTGCTGTCCGTGCATTGCCGATTGCGGTTTGTACGGGGCTTGGAGTGAGGCTAGGCTAAAGCAATATCTACTCGTGTTTAAGAAACTCAAAGCAGAGAATTTTTCTCGTAGTGCGTTTGGGTTTTGCGCAGTAGTATTGTAATCTCGCTCCAAACAAGCGAGTTTTTTATTTATACTTTCAAAAATTTCAAGCGGAACGTGAAGAAATTTTTGTGAAAGATAAATAACCCCGCATTTAATTTTCGAAGAAAATTATAGTGCGTGGGTAGACCAGCTCTTTATCAGATTTGAGATTCACTTTCAAAGTCTCAATCAAAATTATTATCAACCACCATTTCTTTCTTGTTTCCTCGTTTGAGTCTGTGGAGGGGGATATGTCCAGCCCGAGATAAAATCGAAGGAGGGCTTGCCCGCCGAAGCGGAAGCGAAGGAGGGTCGAAAACAAAACAAATGGTGTCCTGAAACTTTTTCCGCCTCAGGTGGAAGAAAAGGTCGACGGTCTCAAACTTTCAAAATACCTATTTTGAAAAGTGAAAAGATCGAAAAACACTTTAATTAGTGTCGTATACAATAAAATCAAATTAAAATAGAAAATGAGTAGATTTAGAAAATTTGGAACAGTCGCGATTGCGCTCGTTGTAGCGTTGTCGATGACTGGAACCCCAGCAGCAAATGCGCAGAGCGTTGATATCAATTCATTGCTCGCACAGATTGCACAATTACAAGCATTGGTAGCACAGCTACAAACTCAGCAAGGAGGAGCGCCAGCGTCATCATACACTTTCACAAAGAACCTCACTCTTGGTGCAAAGGGAGCTGACGTTACTGCTCTTCAACAGGTGCTTATCAGCGGCGGCTACTTGAAAGTTTCCGCACCGACTGCGTATTTTGGACCAGCAACCAAAGCGGCTCTTGTCGCATGGCAAAAAGCTAACGGAGTAAGTCCGGCATCCGGATACTTCGGACCATTAACCAGAACGGCGATGGGAAAGGTGGCCCCAGGACCAACACCAACCCCAGTTCCAACATCAGCATTTCTCAAGGTGGAAGCAGCGGGACCGGCGTCAGTTTCGATGCCAAGCGGATCTCTCTATAACAAAGTGTTAAAACTGAAGTTTACAGCGGGATCACAGGCAGAGAATGTCACTGGTGTAACCGTGACTCGTGGAGGATATGTTGCGAATACCAAAATCACCGGTGTAAGCGTTTGGGATGACAATGGCAATCGTTATGGAAACATAATCAGTGCCTTGACTGCAGATGGAAAAGCAACCATTTCCTTCACAGGAACTCCGTTTGCTATTCCCGCAGGTCAGACCAAATACTTGACCGTTGCAATTAACCTCGACTCGACCGCTACAAGCGGAACAGTAAATTTCTCGGTTGATTCAGTATCGGGAATTTCTGTCGCGAGCGGCTCATCACAGCCATCGGGAGCATTCCCATTGGTTGGTGCGACAATGACCCTTGTTGATGGATCAGCATCGGTCGGCGATGTGTATGTTAATTACCAGTCAGTTGCAGGATTAGCATATGCAACAATTTCATCATCTGATGGAAATCTTGAAGTAGGAGACACCCAAAAAGAAGTCTTCAAACTTCGCCTCATACAGAACAACTCAAAGGAGGCAATTAACCTCGAGAAAGTTGTGTTGTATGTAGAAGGGACCATCCAGGAAGCAAAAGACGTAAAGAACTGGAAATTATATTCTCCAGAAGGAAACGTCGTTGCGACTGCAGATGCCCCAGTGGATCGTTATGTGACCTTCACGCTCACGACTCCATACATGATTGATAAGGGTTTGACGAAGGATTTCTCCGTCAAAGCTGACATCATGGATGGTTCGAACAACTACTTCCGTGTCTACGTGCAAAATGACTATGATGTCGTGGTGCGCGGGGTAACTACGGGAGCATCAGTGCAGGCAAAAGATGCATCGGGTAATTCGCTCACTGCATCTGATACACAGAACGCAAATGGTGG
>JAKANR010000039.1 GCA_021823645.1 bacterium | reverse complement strand
ACGCCTCCCCGCGCCACCTCTTTCACTATCGAAATGATTTGCGGAATTTTTTCTTCATCCTGCTCCCCTAAAAAGTTCAATGTGATGTGCCAATGCTCTTCGCGTACTTCCCTCCCGGTCAAAAAAATCTCCGGATCAATTCGGTCGAGCGCATAGCGTATTTCCTTTTTTACGTCTTCCGGAAGCGAAATTGCGATAAAAAGCCTTCTTTTCATTGATTCTATGATACCATACAATTGAGATATGAAAGGAGGAATACAACGGGACGAATATCTTTCTTCCCTGAAAGAACGCGGGGAAAATAAGCGCGTAACGAAAAATCATCAGCTGATTGGACTTGAAATTGCCGATATGCTGGAAGACAGGGGGCATAAGGCGCTCTATATAAAACTCGCGAAAGAACACAGCGAGCAAAAACTCCGGGCACTTGCAAAAAATGTCGCGGGGCGGAAAGATATAAAGAATAGGGGTGCGTATTTCATGCACATGCTCTATATGAAGGAAAAATAAGCGTTTTATGAAACAAACAATCGTAACCGTAGAACATAAAAAAGACGAAAAATTTCTTCGCGAAAAAACGAGGGAGTTCGACATCTCGAGACTGAAGGACTCAAAACAAGCGAAAGAAGTCCGCGAACTCATACGGAAGATGCGCGAAACAATGAAAGAAGCGAACGGAGTCGGACTTTCCGCAAATCAAATCGGCATTCCCGAGCGTTTTTTCGTCGCCCAAGTTCCCGACGGACAGGGGCACCAAAAATTTTACGCAATCTTCAATCCGGAAATCATAAAAAAATCGAAGGAAACAGAAACGGTGGAGGAAGGATGTTTGAGCGTACCGGAAATGTACGGGCCAACGGAACGGCATTATGAAGTAACGCTTACGGGATACGATCAGCGCGGGAAAAAATTGAAAATAAAAGCGTGGGGACTTCTCGCGCGAGTCTTTCAACATGAAGTGGGTCATCTTGATGGAGGACTATTTATCGATATCGCAAAAGAGGTTCATAAATTTGTCCCCGTGGAAAACACACAAAAAATTTGAACGATGGAATATAAATTCGCATTCTTCGGCACGCCTCGATTCGCCGAAATCGTATTGGAAGAACTTATTGCGCACGGACTCATCCCCTCCGTGGTTATTTGCAATCCCGACCGCCCCGTGGGAAGAAAAAAAACAATCACTCCTCCCCCGACAAAAATTCTTGCGGGAAAACACAATATCCCCGTCTCCCAACCGGAAAAATTGGAAATTGGAAATTGGAAATTGGAAATTGGCGAAATTGATTTCGCCATAGTTTCCGCTTACGGAAAAATTATCCCCAAAGAAATACTAAATACCCCGAAACTCGGCACATTGGGAATACATCCGTCCCTTCTTCCGAAATATCGTGGCGCAAGCCCGATACAAACCGCCATTCTGGACGGTGACGAAGAAACCGGCGTATCCCTTTTTCTTGTGGATGAAAAAGTCGATCACGGGAAGGTTATTGCGGAAGACACGACAATGATATCGACAAACGAAACATATCTTTCACTTGAAGAAAAATTGGCGAAGTTGGGCGCGGAATTGCTCATAAAAACACTCCCCGACCATATCGGCGGAAAAATTATCCCGAAAGAACAGGATGAAGGAGAGGCGACACTCACAAAGAAATTTGAAACAAAAGACGGATTTATTTCCCGGGACGTTTTGGAATCCGCACTCAAGGGAGAAAAGGCGTTTTGGATTCATAAAAAAATATGCGCACTAAACCCCGAACCCGGCGCGTGGACACTCAATCCGACAACCAGCGGAGAAAAGAGGATGAAACTCCTTGAATCGGAATTACGCGACAATAAACTTGTTTTGAAAAAAATTCAAAACGAAGGAAAAAAACCGCAAGTGATAAACTAAAAATCCCCCACATTGTGAGGGATTTTATTTTATTCATCTTCCGGGACATCTTTCAAAGACACCCACGCAACGGTCCATGTGATAATCCACTTCGTCCATCCCGCAAATTTTCCTCCCGATTTTGGAACAAAATAAATAGCGGAAACGCATTTATTGAGGAAAAAGGCGAGTGTAATTCCTAAAATAACGGATATAATATCAAGAATGAATATAAGGAAAACAATTCCAAATGGATAGAAAAGACAAACGGAAAGCGAACTGGAAAATGCGAAGAATACAAAAAATCTCTGTGTGTCTTCGGAAACGTCAATTCGTTTTTCTTCATCAAGCATGAAGAGAAACGACAATAGAAAGGAAAGGAATATGGGGAGCACAAGAACAATACTTCTCCCAAACGGAACATAAAGACAAAACATTCCAACGGTCAAAAATACCAAAAGTATTTTTTCCATATATTTGTCAAAATGCGTAAGGAAAAGTATGGACACAAAATATACAAGCGGCGCAAAAAGAATATTACTCCACCAACCGGTTAATCCGTAAGAAAGAAAATTCGCAAGCGGAATATTCCACCACAACACATCCACTTTTTGAACCCTATCCATGAAACTTCCTCCGCAAACATAATTGATGAGAAATGTAATCCCAATGACAATAAACATAACCAACGGCCATCGCCATAAAATAGCCTTTTCTTTCTTTGTAAAAGCCATGACTTCCTCCGAAGATAATTGTAAAAAATGTGAATTAAGCTACTGATAGAATACGAGAAAACAGCTATTTCGTCAATTCCAATACATCTCCGGTTTCTATATTACTCCCCGCCGGCAATTCCAATATTTTTTTATATTTTGGATTCCAAAAGAAAAACCTCCCCGACTGCATATCTCTTTTCACTTTTTTTACCACATTCCGTTCGCCGAGAACAATCGCATCAATCGGGAACTTCATCCCACACGTGTGCACCCCGCACCATAACAACGGAAAATCAACAACCGGACGGATTGCATTCCGAAGGATATGTTTTAGTTTCTCTGCAAAAGTTTTATGCTCCGCGTATGGTACGGGGCAAGTCCCCCACTGCGTCTCAAAGTACATCGCGTGAGGCGTTTCATATTTCAACAATCCCTCCGATTTTTCCTTGAATGTTTTTGCCACCTCAACATGTTCTGCAACTAATTTATTCTTTGTTTTATTAAAAATTCTCATTTTTTCTTTTTTTCTTCTCAGGTACTATGACGCGTCATAGTACCTCTTCTCCGCGCTATGCTATAGCATAGCATCTTGATATCCTAAAAAATTTCAAAAATTTTTTCTTTCGATGTGTGCCCCTGAATCAAAAACACTGAACTCTTCGAAACATCCAAATATTCCGCGATCAATTCTTCAACCCTTTTATTCGCTTTCCCCTCTTTTGCCGGCGCATTCGCGCGTACCACAAAGTGTGTCTCGTCTATTTTTTCGACACTTTCCCGCTTCGAATTAGGTTTTACTGTAACAAATATTTTCACTTTATAAACTTCTAACTTTAATGACTTTATCACTACTCGAAGAGTGAATGCAGTATCTCCATATTCTTCTTATCCGGTCCCTCATTATCAAATCCCGGTACCTCAAGAAGCCACGCCTTATCATACAATCGTTTTTCCTTCGCAAGCACCTTAAACCCTCCAATACCGATATATCCCTCACCGAGATTTTCATGTCGATCATGGTGTGATTCATGTGTGGTTTTTGAATCATTTATATGAAGCGCCACAATATTTTCCAACCCGATTGCATCATCCCACGCGTCAAAAAGTTTTTTCACATTTTCTTTTGTATATTCTTTTATAAGACCCGCTTCGAATGCATGTGCGGTGTCAAAACATATTTTTACCCGATTTGAACCGATATGTTCATATAAATATCGGACATCCTCGATATTTGAACCGATTTTATCTCCTCCTCCCGCGGAATTTTCCATGATGAGAAACGATTTTCCCGGAGTATTTTTTAATACCTTCTTCATCCCCGAAATTTCTTTTTGAAGTCCTTCTTCCTTCGAAATACCCTTATGTGATCCGAGATGAAAAATAAGCCCCTCCGCTCCGATTGATTCCGTGATTTTCAGATGTTCGGAAAGATTTTTTATTGATTTTTCGTATATTTCATCGGAAGCGCTCGCAAGGTTTACGAGGTATGCCGCGTGTACATATACCGATACAACGGCACTATTTTTTTTTGCATCCTTAAATTTTTTTATTTCGCCATCCGACGGAATTTTTGCCACCCACATTTGTGGCGATGCTCCAAAAATCTGTATCGCGGTTGCGCCAATTGCACTCCCGTTTACAATCGCATTCGAAATTCCCCCCGCAGTCGAAACATGTCCACCAATATACGAAATTTTGTTTTTCATGCCAAATAATATTACGGCTGAAGCGCCTCGGCGGAATTCCCGTTTACGGATATCACCACCTCGGAGACGGTCGGAAACTGCCGAAGTGTGTTTGCAATTTGTGAGCGTATTGCGGCAACTCTGCATGATCCTCCCGCCTCGATGGCAAGATTAAAATCAGCCCGCGCGACGCCCCCTTCAATGGAAAGACTTTGTAACACCACTCCCTTGGGAATGCTTGTTTTTATTCCGTTTAAACTCTCTTCCGTGGTCACCCCGCGCAATAACTCTTCTATCGCCGTTCGTGCTATTCCCGAAACCTTCGGAACGGTACGGAACACCGGATATGTTTTTCTGCACTCCATTGTTTCGGGATCTTTATTGATATCCCCGAAAAACAATTGAATTGTCGTCGTCTCAAGCGAAAAATTCACGGGGATTTCCACCGATGCATCATGCTCGGGAAGTCCGCTCGGATTGTCCTTTTTAAGAACCAATTTCCCTCTCGAGACGCCCGGATTATCAAATTCCAGATCGGCCAAGAAGGGAACAAAATCTTGCGTCATCCAATCTTTTTGCGCCTGTGCAATTCCCTGCGCAATAATTCTCCCATCGTCACCAACAAGAAGTATGGGGAAACTCGCTTCGAAAAACCACGTTCCACGCGCTTCACCGGTAACCCGAAACGGACTTTTTATCTCTTCCTCGGGCTTCGGACTGAATACCACAACATTGGAATATTCGGTTTCTCTGTTTGAAACGGACGGAGAAAAATACCAATAAATCCCTCCCGCGACAACAACGAGAAGCGCAATGATAATCAAAATATACGATTTATTTTGCTTTTTTTCCTGTTCCATTTTTTTCAATAACCGCCATTTTTATTTCTTCGATGTCCCTTTCCATTTTATTTATTTTCTCGTTCATTTTGACGATTCCGCTTTCTTCCATGGACACCTCAGCCTCCGTCTTTTCCGTAATTTTTTTCTGTGACTTGAGCCCCGTGATAAGAATCGAATCGCCGATAAACGAAGAAACGAAAAGCCCAATGGCAAGCAAGAGAAGAATACTGGCAACCACGGATCCTATTCCGTCGAGAATCGGAAAATATTCCGCCGTTTCCCAAACTCCCTTCCAAAACAACACGATACCGACTCCCCCGAGAAATGCATACAGAATCGGTTTATGGCTCAACACGTGTCGCACCCGATCTTCAAATCTGTCAAAGAATTTTATTATTTTTTCCATCATGCATTCATTTTATCACGCTAAAATAAAAAAAGAACCCTTATTTAAGGGGTTCTCCAAATGCCTTTTTCTTCATTTCCAACCACTGATTTCGGTAGTCGAAAATGATAACCGGAAAAAATGCAATAAGAAAAGAAAATAAAACTGAAATTTCCTTTCTTAATTCTCCGATTTTTTTTGTTGGTGCCGGGAAAACATCTGTCCACGCAACACCCGCCAAAACTCCGACAACATATACACCACAAATGAAAAAAAATGTGAAAATGAGAGCTTTGTTTCTTGCCGAGCGCATTTCCGACAGAGCAATATAACTTTTTACTTCTTTTTTCATTTTATGCCTCAATTTAAGTTTCTGTGTTCATTATAGCATGCATATATAAAAATGTCAATACTACAAAAACATGCGCTTTTTTCTTACTTTTCTATGGAATGTGATCGCAAAACGATGTGCTTCATCTCTCACCCGCACCAGTGTCTCGTGCGACACCCATAATGGTTTTTCTCCTATAATATCGGTTCTCTTTCTCTCCGCGCCTTTCGCCATCCCGATAACCGGAATATGGATGTTCATTTTCATAAGAGTCTCTTCCGTCGCATTCACCTGCCCTACGCCCCCATCCACCAAAATAAGATCAGGATGTTTCCAATCGTTATGAAATCTCCGTTCAATCACCTCTTTTAACATCCCCGTGTCGTTTGGTCCCTGAACGCTCTTTATATTAAATTTTCTGTATTCGCCCCTTTCCGGCGTGTTGTTGGAAAAAACCACCATCACTCCGACCGAATTTGTTCCCGATATATTCGAAATGTCGTAGCCCTCAACCCGCCAAGCGGGAATTTCTAATTTTCCCCGCCTACCGGCAGGCAGGGAATTTCCAATTTCCAATGAATCAGATGAAAAAAGAGCCGTGTCATTGATATGTTTCAATGCAAATAGTTGGCGCTTTATTTTCTCTGCTTTTTCGAATTCCAATTTTTTACTCGCAATATTCATTTCTTTCTCAAGGTTTTTCACGATTCTCCCCTTTTTCCCCTCGAAAAACAAAACAATGTTTTTGATTGTTTTTTTATATTCTTTTTTTGATATTGCTCCCACACACGTTCCGGGACACAGCCCTATTTGATAGTTAAAGCACGGCTTACTCGCATTATTTGTTTTATTTGTGCTATTCGTGATTACTTTCTGGTGATCGTTCCACGGAAAAATTTTCCGTATAATCCGAAGCGCCTCCCGAACACTTGAAGCGGATACAAACGGTCCAAACACATTCCCAAATGTTATGACGT
This sequence comes from bacterium, assembly GCA_021823645.1. GTDB lineage: Bacteria > Patescibacteriota > Minisyncoccia > UBA6257 > GWB1-50-10 > JAKANR01. The sequence goes on along the minus strand of JAKANR010000039.1, from coordinate 438 downwards.
CGGACGTCATAACATTTTTCTTCAGATCTTTTCCACGGACCAACAATATTCGCGGAAATTCTTCTTTTGTGGTTACCACATACAAAAAACTCTTGTCGTCTTTTTCCTGTACATTAAATGGTGGCTGATACTTTTTTATGAGCACCGATTCAAGAATGAGTGCCTCAAGTGCGGAATCGGTTTCCTTTGTCTCTATTTTTGTGATTTCACTTACCATCCTTTCGATGCGGGTATCGTGCTTGCCCGCCCGTAAATTCTGATTGGAGGAGGGGGGATGCATAAAATAACTCGAAACCCGCCGCTTCAAATGTGCCGCTTTTCCGATATACAAGATCTCCCCTTTCCTGTTTTTCATGATATACACACCGGGAGTCTCCGGAATGTCTTTATATAACTTCTGCATACCCACTCACTCTACTCCACTATATCCATAATGCT
>JAKANR010000002.1 GCA_021823645.1 bacterium | reverse complement strand
GACCGATATTGTGTGTAGAAAATGCGGTGGCATTATGGTGCGCACGGGAACATGCTCCACGTGTCTCCAATGCGGTGATTCTTCGGGCGGATGTTCGTAAAATCTTGTAAGACAAAAACTCCCGAATTATTTCGGGAGTTTTTAATTGACGCATAAAAAATACGGAGTATTATTCTAGTTAGTATTTTTTATAAACGGAAAAAATATGGAAACGACGAGGACACCGCGACCCGTGTGTGGAACGATAAGAAAATTTTTCCTGTTTCTGAAACGGGATACGTGCCGTGACGGCATGCGGATATATGTCGCCGCATATTGCAATATCAACCGAAATATAAAATAGTAAAAACCCCACTTATGTGGGGTTTTCTTTTTTCTTGAGCCGATAAATTATTTTTACACTCCGTTTGCATGCACGCGCGGATTTTTTTATCCCGTTTCGTATTTCGGCGGTCATCTTTTTTCGGATCGAAACCGAATCGGTGTAGGCATCGATAAGCGTGTGGAGAAGTTTTGTGTCGATAAATTCGGTGGCGCACGGGAGACAGATAAATCGGGGATATTCAAATTCTTTTTCTCCGAACCCAGTGGTGATGCAGATGACGGGAATAATGTCGGTGTTCGTTCCGTTTTTCGTAAAGCACAGTTTATCAGGACACGGTCGTCTGAAGTCTTTTGGTTTCATGGATGTTAGTCCTCATTTTTTGTGTTCAAAAGTTTTTCAATCATGCGCCAAATTGAATTATCTGCGGATGAAGGCGGGGGAGTAAGGTACTCAAGTCCGCATTGCGCGCATCTATAGGGAAATTTTGCGTCTTGATTGATTTTTTTATAGAGGGGACCCTTACAGGATGGACACTCGAAGCCAACGGTTCTTTTCTCTTTGTCCATAACAGCTCCTATTCGGTTGTTACGTTTCTGCATTCAGAGTACTCCCGAATAAAAAACAACGCAATAAAAAACCCCGTCCTATATCGGAGGGGTTTTTATTTTTTCCAACAAACTTGCAATGAGAAGTCCTTTTTCGTTTATGGTATAGGCAAGGCCGTTATCGAATATCTTTTTCATTCGATCCCAGTGCTCTTTATTGACCGGAGGAGGGAGTATGTATTTTATTCCGCACGCGGAACACTCATATCCAAAATATCCCTGTGCACTTGTTCCGATGTTCGAGATTACGACGCCACCACAGGAAAGACAGAGTGGACTTGGATTATTTGATACCTTTTTCTTCATCGGGTACCTCCCCTAAATTGGGAAAAATACTGTCTTTCAGCATACCCGCGAACGGATAAAACTACAAGGTGTGGATTGCGATGAGTTTTTCCATCTCGTTCTTTTTATATGCGGGAAATCCGATTTGTTCCATCTGATCCTTGAATGCGCTCGTGCTTGTGAAAAAGGCGAAATGTCCGTCGGGAAAACTTTTCGCAACGGATTCGCCGAATCCGCCGAGCGAATCGATGATATAAAAATCGAATTCCCGTTCTTTCAAAAAATCTTCCGCACGCTCTTTTTGTGATATATAAAATCTTTTTGTTTTTTTGAACAGTTCTTCGGAAACAAGCTCGGCGAGATTTTCCAGTTTTTCTTTCGTAAAATCCGCATCACGCGTGAGAAATAAAAACGAAACTTCCCGCGTTCCGTCGAAGAGTGGCGCATAGTGGGGGAGATCGTTTACCGTATCCTCAATAATCAAGATTCGTTTTTGCATATCCTCACTCTATCGTGTTTTTGCGGTTTCTTCAATAAACTATTGACTAGTATACAAAAATATAGTATTATCTTTTTAGCATATAATTGGCACATTAATAAATGGAGAGGAGGAAATTATGGAAAATGGTTTGCCGTTCAATAGAAGTAGTAAAGAAAAGTTAAAAATCTTTCTTGAGTCGGGTGTAAATCCGATTGATCCGGTGTTTGATTTAAGTTCAAAAGATATCACTCATGCAATAGAATGCGTTTCCAGCGTTCCCTATAACACAAAAGCGGAAGTGATTTTGCTTTTGGAGCAGGACTTAATAAAAGATAGAAAAAAAATTTCTTCTTTTGAATTTGGGATATTTTTGGCAAAGATTGAAGAATCGATTGAAGATAAACAGGGATTTACAAAAATTGTTGATGATGTGAGAGATTTAAACAAACTTCCGTTTATTGTGGAAAAAGAAAATTAATTTATGAATTGTTTTAAATATAAGCGCACCACAATGTTGCGCTTTTTTGTCGGTGTCCTAGAATAAAAATATTCCCATGCCCCCCTCATTCGAAGACATAGACTCAAAAGTAGAGAAAGCACAAGGAGATAAAGCACGCTTCTTGAAATCAAAGGAAGGACTTCTCCCTCACTTTGAGTTTCCGAGTGGAGAGACACAAGAAGAGAAGCACTACTCCAAAGAAACCCTCCTTGCGGACATTATGGAAGAAAGATTCGAGGGAGCAAAAGAGAAGATGCAGAATCCTATTCTTCTTGAGAATGCATATCAATATTTACGAGACTACGCCACACAAGGCTCCGCGAGAAAAGGAGAAAATATAGTCAATGCCTTTTGGGTATTTCAAGCTCTTTCCTCACTCATCACTACCCACTCACTCTCCCGCCTCTCCTCCAAACAACAAAACAACATCAACTCATATCTCGAAAATCCCATCCTCCTCGAGAATGCATATATAGATTTACAAGACAATGCTACACGAGGTTCCCAAAAAGAAGGAAAAAATACAAGTGGTGTATTTTGGGCATTTCGTTCTCTTTTCGCACTCATCACCACACATTCCCTCTCTCGTCTCTCCCCTGAACAACAAAACAACATCAACTCATATCTCGAAAATCCCATCCTCCTCGAGAATGCATACAGATATGTACAATACTGTGTCGCACTAGGTTCCCAAAAACAAGGAAATGATACAAGCTATGCCTATTCGGCATTTAAAACCCTTTCCTCACTCATCACTACCCACTCACTCTCCCGCCTCTCTCCCGAGCAACAAAACAACTTCAACTCATATTTCGAGAATCCCATTCTCCTCGAGAATGCATATCGATACATACAGGGCAGTGCCACACAAGGTTCCGAGAAAGAAGGAAAAAATACAGGTAATGCCTATTTAACATTTGACTTATTCTCCTCCCTCATCATTGTGAAAGACTATCTCCGCGAGAAAGGTAAAAAGATCGACGATGAGAACTTCGCGAAAGAAGCTCTCACTCCCACAAAAAATATTCCCCCTCGTCCCGAAATGAGAACTAATCACTAATAAGACGGAAAGTGGAAAGTATTATGCAAAAGAAACACTGTTATGATTAATCATAACAGTGTTTCTTTTGTTGTGCCCCCAGTAGGAATCTCACATCGTTCTTCATAAATTCAGAACTCTCACAAACCCAGCGGTTTGTGTGTTCCGCCACGGGAAAACTTCCGTCTGCCAAAGGCAGATAAATTTTTACCGCCTGTCCGCCTTTGGCGGAACCCCTTTCCCGTTCGAGTCCGGGCACAAAAAAAACGAAACAAGTTCGTATTTTTTTATTTAGTGCCCCCAGTAGGACTCGAACCTACGACCAATTGCTTAAAAGGCAACTGCTCTACCAACTGAGCTATAGGGGCATATGTGCGCTTAAATATTTTTAAAAATTACATTCGTTTTTGTACCGCATTTTCTTCTGAAAACTGCTTGTCCGCCTTTGGCGGAAGCTATAGGGGCATATATGATCAATAAAAACGAACGTTACTATAATAATACAGATATACGAATAATTCAAATCAAAAGAAAAACCCCGAAATGTTCGGGGTTTTCTTTTTAAATCAATTTGAGAATTCTCACGACCTTTCCGTGCAACCACTCTTTTTCCGATTCGTGGTCACATCCTGCCCTCACAAGACATTCCCTGCTGAAGGAAGATTTGGAAACGGCAACCATGGGTCCCGCGAACGTTTCCCTGATTTTTCTTATGAGCGGTTGGGTGTTAATTTCATCACCCGGTACGCATGCATCAACGGCAATCAAATCGATATCGGTGTGTTCGGAAAAAATCTTTTCCGCTTCCGGAATCGAGAGGGCGGGAAGAAGAGTTACTCTTTTCCCCAATCTCATACTCCAAACTTTTTGCCATGTCTCGTCATCGTCGATAATCAGCACTTTTTTCATCGTTGGGAAATCTCCTTTTTATGAATAAATTGTAAATTATTGCTGTGCTTATAATACAAGGAAAATGCTCATCATGTCAATAAAAAACGGTAATGTCTTTACATAAAACAAAAAAACCGATGATTGGTAGAGCAACCACATATTAGTATGTAGCTCCACCAATCGTAAAAAATGTAATAAAAATGACGCGGGACATGGATGTGGCGTGGGGGTGACGTTTTGTATTACCAAAAACATTTGATGCCCTGAGGTCGGACATAACGGGAAAGTTATTGTGAAGAACCTTGTTCGTAGGAAACGGGAGGGGTAAAATGAAGAAATGAAGTCATTCGATCATTATAGGGAAATGGCGAATCAGGGGGTTGAGGAAGTTTTTGGAACCGAAATCCCGCCGGAAGAATCTCTCTGGAAAAACATCGGGATTCTTGTCGATCCTCAGGAACATAAATTCCAAAAATTTACCGCGTTTCTTCGAATTGCAAAAGGAATAATACCCGATTCGGTTCAGGAAAAGTATCGTGAATCGCTGTATGACACCTCAAAACTTCCGTTCAACTTCGATGAATTTTCTTATGAGGGGCTGATCGGTATGGGGGGAGAAAATTACGTGTTTTTGTTTGAGTCGAGAGAAAAAGACATTCCTTCGTTTGTGTTTAAGGCGGACTATAGGGATTCGTGCGATGCGGACGATTTATTGAGGGTGGCAAAAGAAAGAAAGGGGGAATATGAATGGATGAAAGAACAATTTTCCGAAATGCCGGATCTCATTCCGGAGGAACATTTTCTTGTCACCGAAAACCCGAAAAAAGATCGATGTGGTATTGTGGCATCGGTGCAGAAATTTATGGGGCGCGATATAAAAGACTTTCTTTCAACTCCACTCGAGGATATTCGGGAAATGTGCGGGAGAAACAAAGAATTGAAAAGTGATATAAAGAAATTCGCCTCGGTAAATATGAAAATGTACGAGGAGGGGAATATTATCGATCTTTTGGGGAAAAAGAATGTTGTGTTTGCAAAGAACGAAGAGGAAAAAGAAAAACTTGTTTTTCTTGACCCCCATGTTACGTTATCGGGAGATTCGGATAAAACAGACCCGCATATTTTTGAAATTGCAAAAGAACGTCTTGCGCGTCTCATTCATATTGCGGAGGAAATATAGGTTTCTGGTATATGCTATAATGAAATCACAGGTATGGGATGTATAAAGACGGCAAAATGTTGTTTTTTCCCGATACTCATCATTGTGTTCGTAATTGGTGCGTTTATTCTTTTCAGTTATTTCCCCGTGAGCGATCAGAGGGGATTTTTTGGAGCAACGGGAATAACCGAAGATCCGTTTTTGGAAACGAGTGGGCTTGTGTTGAATGTGAGTGACGTGAAAAGCGATCGCGTTGGCCCTCGTGTATGCGTCGAGGGAGTCGGGAAAAATATAAGCACCACAACACTCGGATATGTTCGCGCATTCGTAGTCTTTTTGAACAACGCGGGTGAGGCGTTCGATTTCTCGAGTGGCGATGTACAGTCCGCGGGGAGAATTATCCGTCCCAATGAAACATTCTCGTTTACTCGATGTGCCGATGACACGAATGCGGAGATTAGTGAAAAGAACTATAAGATATTTTTTGAAGGAAAAACCGGCACCGATTATCGGAGTAAAAAACTTCTCTACACACAATGAAACTCCACGGGCTTACGCCCGTGGTTTTCTCGGAATGGCATATAAAAATCCCCCGATATACATCGGGGGATTTTTCTTCGTATGGGGGTACTTATTGTTTTGGCTTATCTAGTTTTTCCAATCCGATCGCCTTGACCCCGAAATACACGACGAGTGCGATAACGATAAAATCAATCGCGGAATTTATGAAACTTCCCCACAATATTTTTACCGGTCCGAATGCAATGGCGGCGTCCTTGAGATTTCCCGCCGCGCCGAGCGCAACCCCGAGAAGGGGATTCACGATATCAGTGATGAGCGAGCTCACCACTTTCGACACCGCGCCCCCGAGAATGAATCCAACCGCGAGTCCCACGACCCCCTGTTCGCGAATGAAACTAAAAAATCCTTTCATGGAATAGTCGAATATATATCCCGACCTTTTACTTCTTTATTATATCAGGAGGTGTGGATAACTGATATTTGACAATACCCCCCAGGGGTATATAGTCGAACCATGGCACATGACCACAAAACAGCTTTGATCCGCCGGCTGAAAATTGTCGAGGGACAAGTGCGCGGATTGCAGGAACTTATCGCGAAGGATCGGTATTGCATCGATATCATCACGCAGACGTCGGCGGTGAAGCGCGCGCTTTCGACCATCGAGGATATTCTTCTTGCAAATCATTTAGGAACCTGCGTGATGCACCAGATGACACACGGGCAGGTTGAAAAGGCGAAAAAGGAAGTGTTAAAAGTCTATCAACTCAAGAGAAAATAATTTTTCTCCATTTTATTATGGATACAATGAGTGACAAAAATTCGAATACCGAACAACAAATGTATCAATGCTCGGAATGTGGGTTATGGTACGTGGAAGAAGAATGGAAAGAGAAATGTGAAATATGGTGCAGAGAGAACAAAAGTTGCAACCTTGAAATCATAAAACATTCGGTCGTGCGGGATGTTGCAGGTGAGTATAATTAAATCAATTATGAAAAAAGAGACGTATAAAATTCACGGTATGCATTGTGCGAGCTGTGTCGCGGTTATCGAGCGGGTGCTCTCGAAAACGGCGGGAGTGCATTCCGCGTCCGCAAACTTCGCCTCTGAGTCGGCGCTTGTCGAATTTGACGAGAAGATTGTGTCCGAATCCGATCTTGCAAAAACGGTTGCATCGGTGGGATATCACATGGAAGTGGGTGCGGGGGAAATGCCGGCGATGCGTCATGCGCCACAGAATGGAAAAAAAGAGATTATTCCGGAAAAAGGGATGCGGATAATTTCACTGAAAGTATTGGGAATGGATTCTCCGCATTGTGCGATGATGGTGGAAAATGCGTTGAAGACGTTGGATGGAATCGCAAACAGTGACATTGATTTTTCAAACCAGCGGGCAAAAATAGTTTTTTCTCCAAAAAAAGTCGCGAAAGAGGAAATATTCCGCGTCATCACCGATGCGGGATATACGCCGATTGAGGAGACCGGAGACGTGGAAGAGGTTTTGGATAGGGAGAAAACGGAACGGGAAAAAAGCACGCGCACTCTCAAAATGAAAATTATAATCGGGGGTATCCTTTCGATATTTATATTTTTGGGAAGTTTTCCGGAATGGTTCTCTTTTGTTCCGAAATTCCTGAATAACAATTGGATACTGCTTCTTCTTACGACGCCCGTACAATTTTGGATCGGTTCGCAATTTTACGGGGGACTGAAATTGTTGTTCAAATACCGCACCGCCGATATGAATACGTTGATTTCCATCGGCACACTTGCCGCATATTTCTACAGTGCCGCAGTCACCATAGTTCCTTCATTTTTTACGAATGGAGATATTATGCCGGCGATTTATTTTGATACTTCGGCAATCATTATTGTATTGATTCTTTTGGGAAAATATTTTGAAGCGCTCATGAAAGGAAGGGCGTCGGAAGCGATAAAAAAACTCATCGGGTTACAGCCGAAAACGGCGAATATAATAAAAAACGGGAAGGAAACGGAAATACCAATTTCCGAAGTTGTGGTGGGGGATGCGATTGTCGTTCGTCCAGGGGAGAGAATTCCCGTCGACGGAAAAATTATCGATGGGGATTCCGAAATCGACGAATCGATGGTGACGGGCGAATCGATGCCGGTGCATAAAAAAACCGGAAGTCTCGTGATTGGGAGTACGATAAATAAATTCGGAACATTCACGTTTCAGGCGACGAAAGTGGGGAAAGATACCGTATTGTCGCACATTATCAAAATGGTGGAGGAGGCGCAGGGTTCAAAGGCGCCGATTCAGCGTCTCGCGGATACCGTTTCTTCGTATTTTGTTCCTGTGGTATTTGCAATTGCGGTTCTGTCATTTATTGCATGGTTCGTTTTCGGGCCTCAACCCACATTCACGTTTGCACTCGTAAATTTTGTTGCGGTCTTAATTATTGCGTGTCCATGTGCACTCGGTCTTGCAACTCCCATGGCGATTATGGTGGCTTCGGGGAGTGCGGCACAGAGGGGAATTTTGGTGAAGGATGCCACTTCGCTCGAAATCGCAAATAAAATCAATGCGGTGATTATGGATAAAACCGGAACATTGACACAGGGGAAACCCCAGCTCACCGACATTGTCGCATTCGATAACGAACAGAGGGCGGATATTTTGAATATCGCCGCTTCACTTGAACAGCGATCCGAACATCCTTTGGCGCAGGCGATTTTACAACATGCCGCAAGTCTCGATCAAAAATCTTCACATCCGCTTGATGGGGCGATTATCGACGAGGCGACGAAAGAAAAAATCGAGTTGTATACACTTGAGGATTTCGGCGCCATTTCGGGAAAGGGATTGCGTGGATTTTTGAAAACTCAATCCCGAAAGGTTGAGGCATATTTGGGAAATCGCGCGTTGATGCGGGATATCGGTCTCGATGTTTCTTCTCATGAGCGTGATATTCAAAAACTCGAAGGCGAGGGAAAAACGGTGATGCTCCTTGCGGTTGATAAAAAAATAATGGGAGCACTTGCGGTTGCGGATGTGTTGAAAAAAGAATCGATTGTGGCGGTGCGTGCGCTCAAGAAAAACAATATCGATGTATGGATGCTGACGGGAGATAATGATCGCACCGCCCGCGCGATCGCAAAAGAAGTCGGAATAGACAATGTGATGAGCGAAGTTCTGCCCGAGAAAAAATCCGAAAAGGTGCGCGAGCTCCAAAAGCAGGGAAAGATCGTGGCGATGATTGGCGATGGTATCAACGATGCGCCCGCACTCACGCAGGCGAATATCGGTATCGCAATGGGAGAGGGTACGGACATCGCGATGGAGTCCGCAAACATCACTCTCATGAGAGGAGATCTCATGCTTATTCCCGAAGTGATACAAATTTCGAAACGCACAATGAATGTTATAAAACAAAATCTCTTTTGGGCGTTCTTTTACAACGTCGCGTTCATCCCGGTCGCCGCCGGTGTGCTGTATCCGTTTTTCGGTATTCTCTTGAATCCGATTTTCGCGGGGATTGCGATGGCATTTTCGAGCATATCGGTCGTGGGAAACTCATTGCGTTTGAAAACAAAGAAGGACTTGACCCGTTAGAAACCGCGACCACGAAAATTTATTTAACTTAATTTATATGAATATTAGTCGAATAATAATTGTGAATCATAGACCGTATCATTTATTCGCGGTCTGTTTCTAACTGGATAAACACATGGAAACAAGAAAATATATATTTCATGTGCACGGAATGCACTGTGCATCATGTGTGCTGTTGATTGAAGAGATATTGCGGACGGTGTCCGGAGTAAAGGGGGTAAAAGCGAATCTTCATGCACGTATTGTGGAGGTAATGGGAGAATGGGAAAAAACTCCGGATGAGGTGGCGGAATTACTCACTTCTTTCGTAAAAAAGAACGGATACACACTTTCCCTCGAGAAAGAACAAAAGGAAAAAAAATGGAATGAATTTTCCTATGCGTTTCCCATTGCCGTTTTTTTTGTTCTCGGTTTTGTACTTTTGCAGAAATTGGGACTTGTAAATATGATTGCGGGAGGAGAAATAAACTACGGAACGGCATTTTTGATCGGGCTTGTCGCGTCGGTTTCGACGTGTCTTGCGGTCGTGGGGGGTCTTGCGCTTTCGCTTTCCGCAAACTATGCGAAGGGGGGAAGTGGATGGAAACCGCAGGCATTATTTCACGGGGGGCGTCTTATCGGGTTCTTTGTCCTTGGGGGCGCAATCGGTTTTTTGGGCGGATCGTTCCACATGGGACAGACGGGAAGCGTGATTGTGGGAGTGGTTGTTGCACTCGTGATGCTTATATTGGGAATAAATCTTCTTGATGTATTTCACGGCGCGAAAAAATTACAGTTCACAATGCCGAAAATTATCGGGAGAAACATCGTAAAGGAACGGAAATTAGTGAATGGTATCACTCCGTTTTTAATCGGTGCGGGAACATTTTTTCTTCCCTGCGGGTTTACTCAATCCATGCAACTTTATGCGCTTTCGACGGGAAGTCTTATTCGTGGCGCGTTTATTATGCTTGTGTTTGCACTGGGAACGTTGCCGGTATTGGGCGCTTTGTCCTTCGGTTCGGCAAATGTGAGTGAAAAATCGTGGAGTGGAATCTTTTTCAAAACCGCGGGACTTGTGGTGATTGCGCTTGCACTTTTCAATGTCATAAATATATTGGTCGTTATGGGAATTATAAACCCCGTATTTAATTTTTAATTATGAATAAATCAGTTACCGTTTCTCTCGGTGTTGCAATTCTCCTTATCGGAGGATCAATCGCGTATATCTCAAACACGCAGTGCAGGGGAGGTGCGTGCAGTGCGCCGTCCGTCGATAAAAAAATTGAGGGGATTCGTCCCGAGGTTATTGATGGAGTACAAATTATCGAAATAACGGCGAAGGGGGGATATGCGCCGAGAAGAACCGTTGCGAAGGCGGGAATTCCGACAACCATTCGCGTGAGGACAAACGGAACATTCGATTGTTCGTCTTCGCTTCTTATCCCGCAATTGAATTATCACAAACTACTTCCCTCATCCGGAGTGGAGAATATAGAAATTCCCGCATCCGATGCGAAGGGAACACTCCGCGGTCTCTGTAGTATGGGGATGTATAATTTTGAAATAGATTTTGAATAAACACACTGTTTTTGGTGGTAATAAAAATGGACTCATTTTCATGGGTCCCGATGTCTTTCATTCCTATTTCACAAGGTGTTATGCTATAGCATAACACCTTGTTGGTTCTATTCAGTTTTCAATGATGGTTTTCTTGTCTTTGAGGCGGGAAAACCATTTTTTTTCAATGCTTTCCACCAAATCAATATTTTCCCCTTCGGCAAAAAGGAGGAGAAACGCGAAAACGTCCGCAAATTCTTCGGCAAATTCTTTTTTGATTTCATCTTTATTTTTTCCTTTCTGTCTCCCGCGGTCGGTGAGCATAAGATAGGTTTGAAGACACTCTCCCCATTCCTCGGTGATTTTGAACGGAAAATAATCTCTGTCGACTACCACACTCGGGTATTCTTCTTTGTATTGTTGCATGATCGCCTTTGCTTTTTCTGTGATTTCGTTGAGTTGTGTCATATGTGTATCATGTATTTCTTTTAATACAATCCGTGTTCGTTGAAACACTTTGTATATTTTTTATCCATCAGAGCGAGGTGGTCAACGAGCCAATTTTCCATAAAATCGAGTGTCTCAATCGACACCACAAGATGATCCTCGTTGCTCCTCTTTTGGAGCTCGGTCACCCTGTCTCTGAATCCCTGGTGTGCTTTTTTGTGTTCTTCCGCGCCGTCGTAATTGAATTTATCGAAGTATTTCTCTTCGGTCGCGAAATGAAATTCTTTGTAGTGCATCAGTTGAGCGAATGTGTCGCCGAGCACTTTTTCGGTTTCTCTCTTTTGAATTGCATTATAGAGCGTATCCATGATGGAAACGAAGTTTCGATGTTGTTCGTCGATCTCCTTTACGTTGACGCTGTAATCCGATCTTCACGTTATTTGTTCCATATACTTTAGTATATCAAATCGCAAAAATCCCCCGATAAAAATCAGGGGATTGTTTTTAATTGTTGACAATGAGACTCCATGCCATGATGCCGGCTATGGCAAGAACGAATAACCAGAACCATATTCTCTCGCGCCACAATGGTGCTTCTTCTTTCTCTGCGGGCTCCGTTTCTTTTTGATTTTCCATGTCCTCGAGAAGACATCCGAATGCTCTGTCGAACCATATCCGATGCCCGTCTTCCGTGCGGACGACGCGCACATCTTCACTCTCGTTATCTGTGAGTAACGCTTCAAGTGTGGGGTATACCTCCGGATTTTCTATTTTGTGAGTTAGAGACGAGGGAATGGGGTTTTCTTTGTAATCGAGCACCGTAACGTTTCTGCATAGATAATTTTCCTCGAGAATCAGATTAATGACTTCTCCGGGGTTTAAATCCCTCGATATTCCGCCGATGTAAATCGGAGTGTTCGGAAGATCGGAAATTTGTTCGGTGAGTTCCGTTTCCGAAATAACTATGGTGTCCTTCAGAATTTCCTTCTCTTCATTTCCAAATGTATCATAGAAATGAAGCGTGGTTTCTTTGGGTGTTTCGTTTTTCTGTTCTTCCATTACTGCACCTCTTTTGTTGTGATTGAACTGAACATATCATACGTCGATTTCGGTACATAAGTCAATAAAAATCCCCCCAACATGTTGTTTGGGGGATGACGGTTATATCTTGATTTTCTTTCCGTCGAAATCGAAACAAGCTCGTGAACTTCCGGTATTTTTCCAAAAATTGAGCGGGGGAGGAATCTTTCCTCGTCCTTCGGGAAGATCGACAACGTACATCGGGTATGCCGGTCCCGGAAGACGTCTGCGAAGTTCTGTGGCGATTTTTTTCTCTTCCGCGTATGAACATATATACGGTCGGAGGTCCTCTTCATAATCGCACCGGTAGAGATAATACGGACGTATGCCATTTTGGTAGAGTGTGGTGAATAATTTTTCGAGTATATCAACGTTATCATTCAGATTTTTTACCAAAACAGTTTGCGTAAGGATGCTTGCTCCGGTTTTTTTTATTGTGCGTATCACATTCATCACCTTTTTTGTGAGTTCTTCCGGATGATTGATGTGGATGAGCACAAGTAATTGTTTTCGTTTTGCGATATATCTCATTTTTTTGAGCAATTCTTTGAACAGTTTCGTTTTGAAACTATCCGGTGAGTGAAGAGGCATTCGCGTGCCAATACGTATGACTTTCACCGAATCGATTTTCATGAGCGTATCGAGCACATACATCGAGTAGTGTACACGATATATTCCATCACCTCCGCTCAAAATTACTTCATATATTTCGGGATGTGTCCGGATATATTCCGCTCCTGCGTCAATTTCTTCGTAGGAAAGATCTCCTTCGGGTGATCCGATCTGGCGAATTCGCGTACAGAATCTGCAATATGCCGCGCAATCATAGGTGAGTTTCCATAATACCCTGTTGCGAAATTTGTGAACCAATCCTTTAACTGGACTGTATTTTTCGTCTTCACCAAGCGGATCGGGATTTTTAAATTTCGGTTTTAGTTTCTTTTGCTTTCTCTTTTTGAATTGAAAAGCGATTGCGGCATTTCCGCCGTCGATAAGTTTTTGAAGGTAGGGGGTGATTTTCTCTTTCATTTCTATTTCTCCTTTTTAAATTTCTGTTATTGATAATAGAACAAAAAAGGTTTTCTTTCCACTATTTTGGGGTTATACTCAGAACATAATGAACGAATCCCCGCCACTTCCTAATGAGATAAGGAAGTCAGAAAAATTAATAGAACAAGGCGATGTTTTTTTGGAATTCAGAAAGGGTGTTGAACAACTAGAAGATGAACTCTCTCCCGAAGATTTCAACGAGATCGAAAAATTTCAGAAAAATGTTGAAGAACTCGCATTAAAAGGAAATCCACTCTATGCGCTTAACGCATACTATGAACGAATTCCACCTGAATTTATAAAACTCCCTTCAACAAAACATTGGGTTGAAGAAATGATTATCCAGGGTATCTCCCATGAGAAAGAACGTGGCTGCACTCACAACCTTAGGGGTATTACGGTTCAATATGGGTTAACTACCGAATTTTGTGCACGTGAAGAAATAACAAACGACAGACGTCGCGAAGAACTGTACCACATAAAACAGGGAGTTTTTAAACCAAAATTTGAATATCCAGAAGATGATGAAGATAAGAAGTTCGAAGAATCACTTCCACCAATTCTCACTGAAGAATTCTTAAAGAGTGAAGAAGTGCATAAAGCGGGAATTGAAGGAATCAAGCATTTGATGAGTGGTGGAGACGACATTTCTGAATATACTTCAAAATTTGGAATATCAGAAACAGAAGTTCAAACTGCCGCTGAATCAATAATAATTCAATGTGCCCAAAATGATGCATTCGATAAAGTCTCTGCAATAAAATTAAAATTTCCCTTCCAGGACGAATTTCTCAATTCAAAAGAACTAAAAAATGCGTACAAAACGGGAGTACTTAAAAAAGCACAGTACGATCTTGAAGCTGCGACAAATCGAGCAAGAGAACTTGATATTGATTCCGAAATTTCCCACGAAGAATTTTTGGATTCATTTAGAGAGGGAATTGAGGACTCACTAAAGAAAAGCAAATCAATTTCTCTCTATCGTTTTGATGGAATCGAAAAATTGCTAACTCCTCAAGAGGTGAATGAGGCTCTTTTTGATCGCGAGAATAAACATCAAGTTGTTAAAAAACTTACCGCTGAACTTCACTCGTGGAATGTCACAAAGATGGCGGATTTTCTCAATTGGATTAATCCGTCCCAAGAAATAAAAAACAAAGTGGGTGAGGAAATTCTTAAAAATCTACTTCGTGACAAAGATGCCGATAATAGCGCTTTGATCCAAAGTGCTCGTGAATTGTTAAACCTTTCTGACGATGCCTATGAAGCTGGGGTAAGTGCGGGAATCTTGAATGGAATTACCTATGGAGATGTATACGACCGCGATATAAAAGAAAGAAAGGAGCGATTTGGCGTAAAGTTTGATACAAAAAATAAAGAACTTCAATCCGCAGCCCGGGAGATATATTTTGAGCTTATGGCCCATGGAAATCTTGACCGACTCTATGTGTTTAATCATGAATTTAGTATTGATTGGTCTCCAGACGAAAAATGGAAACGTAAAGAAGCAATTCACTACTTACTAACCTCTGAGTTTTCAAGTAGAACTTTTTTTCAAAATGATTTCCACAAAATCAAAAACTTTATAGACAGCGAATATCCCGAGACTCATAAAATGATGTTTCTCAGAACTCCGGAGGTGCTTAAATCTGCAGAAGACTATCTTATTCGTGAAATTCTCTCCTCATCTGATAACTACAGCACTCCTGAATATATTATCGATTACTTCGCGATAGATAGAGAAAAGATAAAAGAAATTATCTTGGAAAGGATTCGCGGAAGGAAATCGGGTTGGGAAATTTCAGGAAGAGTAAAGCGAGTGTTTCCGGATATTGATGTGGAAAAGGAACGCCATGAAAACCTTATGCGTATTGGCGAACAGGAGGTGGTGGACGCATTAAAAAATAAGCATTGGAGCGAGCTTTATAAACTTGGTCATTGTGAGGAAATGAAGGATAAGGTGAATGAGCTTCTTGAGGCACAATATGCAAACCTTTTGGACTCAACGAAATCTTACAGCGTTCGGATGTTTGCTCTTGAATGTCTTGTGGAAACAAATCAAAACCGTTATGCCGAAATAAAAGATGCGCACATTGAGGTCTTGATTGACGTACTTTCCCATGTAAAAAGGAAAGATACGAGTATTTCAAATATACTTATCAACCTTTTTAATTCTGAGAATAATATTTTTATACATCTTCCGGAAGAAATGCAAATCAAGGCATATCGAGCTCTTACGGAAGATAATTGGGATGCGGTCACCCATAGCGTTTCCTTCCAATTTGCTCCAAAAGAAATTCACGAGGAATATGCGAAAAAATATGACGGTCTCTCAACCACTGCAATTCCTATGCTCAAGGGCGTCTTTAACGGTCTAAAAGCAAAACGATATTTTAACGAAGACCTTGTGAACATACTTACAGAGAATAACGAACAAAAGAAGGAACAGTTGGGAATATTGTTTGGACATGCAATAAAACAAAAAGAATATGATGATCTTCTTGTTTCTTCTCGTGCCTTGCAAGCAGTAATGGGCGAAAAATGTACCGCAAAAGAAATAATCGCACTTACCGAAGCAATTCCAGGTGGAATTCTAAGAAGTAATTGGAACTCGATTTTTGAAAAATATATAAATGCATCAAATGAAGAACGGACAAAAGTAATAATACTCACCAAGAAAATTGGTGAGACAATGAAGCAGGATATATCAGGAAAACATTTCTCAGTAATTTTTGATCGACTCTCAGAAGTGTCTCCAGAACTACAAGAGCGTTACCTTAAAATCCTTGCAGGAATTGAAGAGTGTCAGTCTCAAGAACTTCGTCGAATTAGAGATGAAATAATAAACCAGATTGTTGCAACCGAAGATCCGGAAATAACATACAAAAAAATTGAATCAGTTTTTATTGAAAACAATATCCCGTTTGTTGGGAAAATTTTACGCATCTTCAATCAACTTCATAAAGATGAAACAATATCACAAAACTTAATCTCGGGAAATGGAAGTCGTGTATTGAAGGAGAGTTCTCCTCGGATGCGCCAGAATATCCTTTATAGGGACATGATGAACATCCACGTAAAAGGTGGCAATTCTTCACTCGCAAAATATGCTGAGATCATTGGGCGGGGTCAGGTAGTGCTCACAAAGGCAGAAACTAATGGATGGAATACACTCTCCTTTGATGATCTTCTCCATGTGGGATACCTTTTCAGGAAATTGCAGACACTCTACGAGCAAACCCAGTTTGGGCAAAAATCCGACGGTCTCTCTGAAGAACTTCCAATCCCGGAGCTTTATAAAAAACTTCGTTCTGATCTTCAGATAAAAGAGGGACAAAACGTTGAAGACCGAATCGCTGAACTTTTCCTCCGCCCAATTGGAATTAACTCATTTGGAGAGATGAGAGAGGTAATGAAGAAAGAAAAAGAGCGTGCGCATGAACGAAACATAAAAAATGCACAGATGTTAAGGGAGGATAATTTTTCTCTCACTCCGGGCGACTTAATGAAAGGAATTGAAGAAAATTTTTTCTCAAATATTTTACAAAATGGTTCGGTGGCAAAAGAGTTTTTGGGTGGCAGTGCAAGCTCTGATTCAACTCCACTTGATACTGATTTAAGTCGAGTGAAGGATGCGGGAACTATTTGTAATGAGCTTGGAGTGACCTTGGCGAAAGGGTATGGAAATATGTTGTTTGTAATAAAAGATCGTGGTCAGTTTCAAGATACGACTGAAATAAAAGATGCCTCTTACGATCCAAATAAATATGAGTTGTTCCAAACTCTGGGTGATCGTCATTATGGCATTCGCACTGGTTTTCCACTCACTGAAATAGATTGTATTATTGATCGTTCTGGAAGGACAAAATACAACTCGTTTGATATCGCAAAGAATGGATACTATATTCCGTTGGTGGATGATAATGGAAAGATTTTATTTTCAATTGAGGAATACGAAAAACTCCGCGAGATATTTAGTGGAGTAAAAGAATATGGCGGAGATCCGCTGCTAGTTTCAAAAGAAGATCGTACTGAAAAAGAAGATGAGTTAGTGAGTGAAATAGTGAATACATACGAAAAGGAACGAAAAGAAGTGGTGGGTGTTTCAAATGAATTAAAGAATACTATCTTCTCAGTACTTCGTGAGCAGGGAGTAACTATTCGTGACAAATATGAAACGAGTATTTCTGGTGCAGAGTTCCACGATACTGGTTCAACTTCTCGTGGAACAAATAAATTGAGAGAATACGACTTTGATTTTGGTGTTCGTCTTGATACTGCACAGTTTGGAAATGCAAAGCAATATGCTGACGCACTTGCACAAATCGTTCGTGCAAAAGAAGTGGTGGTGTTTCCTCAATCGAATGGATATGTGCAGTTTCGCGCAATCGGAATTACAAAAATAGGAACAAAAGAATTTTTGTCTCCGGTAGATCTCGATATTGGGTTTGGTAAAAAAGCAGATGATCAAGTATTTGGCTCCCACAGTGCAGTAACTGAAAAACTCGATTCAGTAGAAGAGACCTATGGAGAGGATACAAAGAAAGAAGTGATTGCAAATATTATTCTTGCAAAGAAAATGTTGTCAGACGCGGGGTGCTACAAAAAGATTGATGGTGGAATTGGTGGAATTGGTGTGGAGAATTGGATTTTGAAACATGGTGGTTCGTTGAAAAAAGCCTGTCTTGCATTTAGGAAAGCAGCTCGCCCTAGTGGTTCCTTCACTACATCGCTCAGTGATATAAAAAAGATCTACTCAGTCTATGATGCAGGAACTAATATTCGCGATGGGGGTCATGAGGACTTTATGGACAAACTAAATGACGCATCTTATAAAAATATGCTTGAGGTAGTAGAAAAGTACCTCGATGATATTGATGTTTAATAAAATAAAAACCGCTAGAAAGCGGTTTTCCTTGAATTAACTTTTTCCCCCGGCGCGTTTTGCGCGCACCCGATCGTTTTCGGTGAGATATTGTTTTCGGAGACGTACGCTTTTCGGCGTCACTTCGAGATATTCGTCTTCATGCATGATTTCAAGTCCGCGTTCGAGTGTGAGAGAAAACGGAGGGGTGAGCATAATCGCATCATCCGATCCGCTTGCGCGCATGTTTGAAAGTTCTTTTCCTTTTGTGGGGTTCACCGTCATTTCGTCTCCTTTCGAAACATTTCCGATAACCATTCCCTCATACACTTCGGTTGCGGGACCGATATATAACACCCCGCGTTCCTGCAGGTTTGCAAGTGAAAATCCGAGCGCCTTTCCCGATGCCATAGAGGTCATCGATCCCACCGTTCGCTTTTGAATCGTTCCCGCATAAGGACGGAATCCCGTCACCCTGCTCGAAAGTATTCCTTCTCCGCGCGTGTCGATAATGAATTCTCCGCGGTATCCCAAAAATCCACGTGTTGGAATATCAAAAAGGATGCGCGTATGTCCGTGTTCGGGATGCATGGTGGTCATAATACCTTTTCGCTTGGAAAGTTTTTCAATGACACTTCCCGCAACTTCATCGGGAACATCGGCAACCACTTCCTCGAACGGTTCCAGTGTTACTCCATTCTCTTCCTTAAAAATAACCTGTGGCTGGGAAACCTGCATTTCATATCCTTCCCTACGCATATTCTCGAGCAGTATGGCGATATGAAGTTCGCCCCGTCCGTATACTTTATATGAATCACTTCCTCCTTGTCCTCCGTTTGTCGAAGGAGCTTGTTTTGATTCGGTCGAGGGAGTTTGTCCCAAGTTTGATGAGGGAGCAAAATCGATTTTGAGCCCGACATTTACTTCAAGTTCACGTTCGAGCCGTTCCTTCAATTGTCTCGTGGTAACAAACTTTCCTTCACGTCCCGCAAACGGTGAATTGTTCACGAGGAAATTCAGGCAAATGGTCGGTTCGTCGATTGCGATTGCGGGGAGCGGTTTCTGGTCCGCGGTTTTACAAATGGTTTCCCCGATGTAAATATCGGGAAGTCCCGCAATCATGACGATGTCGCCGGCTTCCGCGCGTGCGGTTTCTTTTCGCTCCATTCCCTCGAATGTGAATATTTTTGTTATTTTTGCCTGCCGTGTTTCACCGGTTGGTTTTTTTATGTAAATTGTTTCCGCTGGCGCCACCGATCCTTCATAGATGCGTCCGATCGCAAGCCGTCCAAGAAAATTGTCATATGCGAGATTGAACGGTTGTATGCGGAGCGGGAGCGCGGTAAGTGCGTCTGAAGATGCGGGGGGGACTTCTTTCAAAATAACATCAAGCAGAGGTACAAGGTTGTCGGATTCGTCGGAGAGATGGAGTTTTGCGATTCCGTCTTTCGCAATCGCAAAGACCGTAATGAAATCGAGTTGTTCGTTGCTTGCGCCGAGATCCATGAAGAGTGCGAGCACCTCATCGTGCGTCCATTCCGGGCGCGCCGCCGGCTTATCTATTTTATTGATGACCACAATCGGTTTTAATCCGAGCTCAAGTGATTTTTTTAGTACGAATCGCGTTTGTGGCATTGGTCCTTCCTGTGCGTCAACAACAAGAAGTACGGAATCGATGGAGCGGAGCACGCGTTCGACTTCCGATCCGAAGTCGGCATGTCCGGGTGTATCCACAATATTGATTTTTACTCCCTTGTAAAACAGCGATGCATTTTTCGAATAAATCGTAATTCCGCGCTCAAGTTCAATGGCGTTCGAATCCATACTGAATCCTTCTTTCACCATTCCCGTTTCGCGCATCAATGCATCCGTGAGTTTTGTTTTCCCATGGTCTACATGTGCGATGATTGCGATATTTCTAATTTCCATAGTGTTGAGAGTTTATTTTTATATGACGCAATGAAGGAAGATGACTCGTCCCGTAGAGAACGCGAAGTATTCTCCTTGTTTTATTCAATAAAAAATCTCTGTGTGGTGCAGAGATCGCGTCCCTTACATAACTCCTATGAGTGAGAATAACACAACATTAAGAAAATTACAACTCTTCCGGGGAAGTTTCTGATGGGAAACAAAACACCGTCCCGATAATCGTGTCGGGACGGTGTTTTCAGAATCAGCGTGTTAGGCGCGTGATACGTTTGTCGCACTCGGGCCTTTATCGCCCTGTACAACTTCGAAAGTAACAACATCGCCGACTTTAAGTTCGTCGAATGTCACACCATTCAATTCCTTTGAATGAAAGAAAAGATCCTTTGCTTCGCCTTCGCGAGCGATGAATCCAAATCCTCGATCCGTTAGGGTTTTAATAGTTCCTGTCATAACGTTTGTTTTTTTTGGCTTTAGAAATCCGACGAAATCTCTTATGGATAAGGTACCATAGAACATGAATTATGTCAAAATAATCCCGATTGCGGACGGCTTATTTTTTTTGTTACAATGAACCTATGATAAAGATTATGGGTCACGAATTATGGCGGGGAGGCGAGAAGGCGGGATATATATATGAAAATCACGTGGTTACGCATGATGGAAAAAAACTCGGATATTTTTCGGGTGAGTTTGTGTATGATATTGGGGGACATAAACTTGCGCATATCGACGGAAATCATCTCTATTCGTACGGGAGAGGCGATGAAGAAAAAATTGACCTTGAAAAAATAAATGAAGTTATTGTCGGAGGAACATATCCGCAAATCGTAAAATGCGCGATTTACGTACTGTTGGGATCATAGTGTTATGTTTGAAGAATTAATTCAAAAAAAGGAAATAGGAGAAGTCAAAAAGAAAGAGGGAAGCGATTTTGCCGAAGAGGTGAAGAGTGAAACGGCGGTAAATGAAATCGGCGGACTCGAAAAAATGAAACCGTTCCCTCTGGATGCGCATACCGAAGAGGTAATCCGGGAACATTTCGAAAAAAGAGGATTCGAGATACTCGAAATAACCGACGCATATGTGAAAGTGAAATCATCGGGAGGAAAGACGATGACGATTGAAAATGAGGTCGCAGCGAAATATTTTGCGAGCCAATAAAGAGGTTTCTTTATATACGGGGAATTTGGTAGGGGTATAAAAAAAGAACGAATTGTATTCGTTCTTTTTGATGATTCAATCGTACCGCTCTTTGACGTCGCTGAAGATCATTTTTTTGTCGAAAGGGGATGAATCCGCAAGTTCCACTATTTCCGTTTTTTGCGGGTGGTTATAGAGATAATTTTCCTGTTTACACTCCGGACAGGTGATAGTGCATGTTTCCGTTTTCCCGTTTATCCAATAATCACCTTCCGTACATCCGTGGGGACGCACATAGTGTTTTATTTGGATAAATATCCATGATGAGATGGGATTTTCTTTCTTGCAGTACATGCACGCGATGGGATATTGTCTGATGAGGGCGCATTGTTCTTTGAAGATTTTTATCCCGTCTTCTCTCCATTTTGTTGTTTTTTCTTTTACTTCGCTGAAGATACTCATGGGGACTCCTTCTCTTTTTGTGATGAAAAAATCAATTTAAGAACCATTCTCGTTCCGCTATGATCGCCCATACCTCTTTGTGGGTAAGTCCGAATACATGCATGATTTTTCGAACCATCTCCTCATAGAGGTGGGTGTGATATTCATCGCACAGTGTCGTATAGTTTTTACTGTGTATAAGTGTTTCGAGGGTAATGCCGTGAAATCCCGCGGTCTTTTTGTTGAATTCCCGCCTGTTTTTTACCGGGGGATCCCAAATCTTTATTTTTCTGTTTTTTAGTTCATCCACCTTTTTGTTCATTCGGCGGAGTCTCTGTTCGTCCTGAGCGAGCGCGATGAGTGTTCTGCGCAACTCGGCTTCGCGGTAGGGGATTTTCATTCCATCCTCCGAATATTTTGTTTTTAATGTGGTCAACTGAAGTCAGGATACCGCTCATACGGATAACGTGTCAATTCCGCAATTGGTCGTTGTAATAAAAAACAGCGCCCATAATGATGAACGCCGTTTTCTGCGTGACGCCGGAATTAGGAAAGATGCTTGGAAACGAGTTTCGTCATTTCAAACATATTCACCACCGCCTTGCCACCGAACACTTTCTTCAAGTTTTCGTCGGCATTGATGTTACGCTTGTTCTTTGGATCCTGGAGATCCTTCTCCTTGATGTAGACCCAGAGCTTTTTGACGACCTCGGACCGTGGCATTGGCCCTTTTCCGACTACCGCCGCGAGTTCCTCGCTGACATTCATGGGTTTCATGAATGCCGAATTGGTTTTTGGCATACGTTTACTATACAAGATTTCACTTCAATTTGCCAGATGGAGGATGTCCCCCATGCCTAGTGCAAAAGTCGGCGTATCGGGGGATGAAATGTCACCGCTATGACGCAATCTTTTGATTGCGTCCGATGAGTTTGCGATATTCCTTTCCGATGAGCCAAATTAAAATCAGATCTATAACGATAACACAGGCAAGTATAAACGAATGAGTGTGCAAAAATCGGTATATCTCATAAAGTACGAATATTCCGATGAGGTACATACTTACGGGAAACGCCCATGTTTTTTGTTTCAGGAGATTTATGGAAAGCAGAATATCGATGATACCCCAAAATATGAGATAGACGGCAAGAAAGTAGGTTATCGGGAAGGAAAGATGTTGAATGAACGGATGTGCCAATTGTATAAGAAAATCATTCGGATCTTCGATAAGTTCGTGTTGCATCGCACGATAGAATATACCCGAGAGCGGGGCGCCGATAAAACGAAGGAGAATAAAAGCGAGAAAAATACGGAGAATGCCATAGCATATTCTCCATGTCATTCCGATACGGAAAAATAAATCATAGAGGTCGGTATTGTGTTTTGCGGAATATTTTGATGTGTTCACCCGTTCATTATAGTGTGAATCCCGACATTGAAAAGTTATGCCTCTTTTTCGAGATCAAACACTTCATCAATGCGAATCTGGTGTATAAATTCGGGAATGTGGCTCACGAGAATCATCGCCCCGTCGTATTTGTTGAGTGCCGTTGCAATGATGGGAATGTGTCGGAAGTTAATATGGTTTGTCGGTTCATCGAGAATAAGGAGACCCGGATGGAGAAGCACAAGTTGCGCGAGCGCCACGAGTCCTTTTTGCCCCTCCGATAATGTTCCGATTTTCGCGCGCATCATATTTTCGTTTATCAAAAACCCGGAGGCAGTCGATCGAAGTTGCATTTCGGTGATCACATCAGTCGACGAGAGTGCCTGATACACCGTATCGTCGAAATTGAGTGTGGAAAAATCCTGTCGGTAATAGCCGACTCGTACTCCGGGAGCAAGTGTTGCGCCTTTGTGATCTTTTTTGGTGAGTGATTCGAGAAACGTGCTCTTCCCGATGCCGTTTGGACCGGCAAGTAATACATGCTCATTTTTTTTCACCGTCAGCGCAACCTTTCTCGTTTTCGGCGTATGATTGTGAAACACGGTAACCGATGAAACGGTGAGTACGGTTCCCGTCGCCTCGGGCTGGGAGGGAATAATAAACGGGCGAATTGTTTTATCCTCCTTTCGTATGTCCACCTTTGCCTCTTCCATTTCTTCCGCCTGTTCTCTCATTTTTTTTGCGACCAATCTCATCTGTCCTCCTTTGTGTGCAAAAAAATTCGCCTTATCTTTGTTTTCCTGAATCTTTTTCGCGAGATGCGCGTTTTTTCTGTTTTCCGCTTCGATACGTCGCGAAATTTCTTCGACGACATCCCGATAGTTTCCGACATACTGGTCTATCTTTTTTGTATGGATATCGAGATAGAGCACTCCTTCGGTGAATGCATTCAAAAATTCCGCATCATGTGAAATAACAATGCATGTTTTTTTGTAATCGACGAGAAATTGGGTAAGATGTGCGATGCCCGCTTTGTCGAGATTATTGGTGGGTTCGTCGAGAAGAAGAATGTCGGGTTTTTGGATGAGTGCGGAGGCAAGGAGGAGACGCGCCTGTTGACCGCCGGAGAAGGACTGTATGATGCGGTCGTGCGGAGCATGAAGATTTACGATATCGAGAATTTCGTCGATGAGCGGATCGATGTTATATATCTTTTTTTTGAAACACGCTTCGAAAAACGCTCGGACGGTGAGATGCATTTGGGCGCGGGGAATCACCTGGCGTGCGGTGGCGATGGTAAGTCCGTCCGCGATGTGGATACTGCCCGATTCAGGATGAAGCATTCCCGTAATGAGCTGGAGAATGGTGCTTTTTCCTGCGCCGTTTTGACCCATGAGGGCGACTTTCCATCCGTTCCGCAACGAAAAATCCGTCTCACTCAAAATGGGAATATGGTGACCGTATTCGAACGACACGGCATCAAACCGCAATATAACTTCATCGCGTGACATAGGGTCTCATATTGACTCATTTTCGGGAAAAGTGCAAAAAAACGCGATGAGAAAAGGTGTGGTAGGATAAATACATTATCTATGGACGAAAAAAATATTTTTGATGTTTTGGTGATTGGAGGGGGACCCGCGGGAATGATGGCGGCGGGACGTGCCGCCGAGTGCGGGGCGCGGGTCGGGCTTATCGAGAAAAACAAATCGCTCGGGAAAAAACTTCTTTTGACCGGCGGAGGACGATGTAATCTCACAAATCACAAATTGAATACGCGGAAATTTCTCGAAAAATTCAAAGAACACGGAAAATTTCTCTTCTCGGCATTTTCGCAGTATGGAGTGAAAGAAACATTGATTTTTTTTCATGCGCGAAAATTGGAAACAAAAACGGAAGAAGGGGGTCGTGTATTTCCTCTGAACGATAAAGCGTCTTCGGTGTTTGATGTTCTTGGAAAATATATGCAGGAGGGGAGGGTGACGGTGTTCTCGGGAAATCCGGTGAAAAAAATGTTCCGGAACGGAAATACGATAACATCGGTCCGTTTGAAAGACGGAAAAGAAATGTATGCGCGCGCGATTATACTCGCAACGGGAGGAAAATCCCATCCGGAGACCGGATCGACGGGTGACGGATTTTTGTGGCTTGAAGAGCTTGGGCACACCGTTATTCCTCCAAAACCTTCGCTCGTGCCCCTCGCAATAAAAGAAAAATGGGTAAAAAGTATGCAAGGGGTGGTACTTTCGGATATAAAAATTTCCGCATTGCAGAACGGGGAAAAGCGGATGACAAAAAAAGGAAATATTCTTTTTACGCACTTTGGAGTGAGTGGTCCCACTATTCTGAATATGAGCGGAGAGATAGGGGAATTGTTGAAGTATGGGGAGGTCATTCTTTCAATCGATATGTTTCCTTCGCACGGGCACGGAGATTTGAATAAAAAAATTCAGGAAGTATTGAAGAAGGAAAATAATAAAAAAATAAAAAATGTAATCGGTGCGCTCATTCCCGTTGCGTCGTTTGAACCGATCGTGTTGAGCCGTTCCGGCATAGATCCGGATAAATTTTGTCATAGTGTGACGCGTGAAGAGCGTCTTGCACTCATCGCGTTTTTGAAAAATATTCCCATGCATGTGGAAAAACTTCTCGGGGTGGAAAAATCGATTGTGACGAGCGGAGGAGTACCGCTCACCGAAGTCGATTCGAAAACGATGCGCTCGCGTCTGTTTTCGAATCTCTACTTTGCCGGCGATATTTTGAATATCGATCGTCCGTCGGGCGGATACAGTCTCCAATTGTGCTGGACAACCGGATATGTTGCGGGAACCTCCGCGTGTGAATTTGGTGAAAAAATAATTGATTTTCCCGATTGTTTGAACCGGTAGCATAATGAAGAAAATATGTTCGGTCAAAATAAAAAACCCCAATTCGCCGACGAGCGAAAGGGGTTTTTATAAAATTGATTTACGGGAGGAAAGGAATCTCCGAACAATTTCCTTTTCCTCCGTTGCATTCGTGCGCTATCTTGAGACGCTCTGGGGATATAAAAGAACTTCCCTTGAGGCAGAAAAATCCGCGACATGAAGCACTGAGAAATGTGCAAAGCGGACTCCCTTTTTTTGCACAGAACGCACCAACTTTTTCTTTTTGGATGGGAATTGGTGCTTTTGGAAAGATATTCTCAAGAAGACACTTTTCGCAAAGTCCTTCCAATTGCCCGCCGTCATAGTGATCGCACTCTATTAAAAAAACAATATGACATTTTTCACAAGTCGCTTCTTTGATCATACATTCCTCCAATTTAAGTTGAAAAATACTGGCTCAATCGTAACACATACTGGTGCTATTTGTCAATATATTTTGAATTTTCGAAAAAAATTATGGCAATGATTCCCGACGCTACGGTGAGTGTATCCAATATCTTCAATTTTTGTATTTTTTCAAATCTTTCTTTGCATTTTTGATGAATTTTCCGAATTGGCGATCCTTTTTTCTCTTTTCAAACTCGGTCATCTCATAATACCCGACTTCCTTTTTCAGGTTGATATAATTTGAATATTCTCCTTCGTCGAGTTCACCGGATTTTACTGCGCGCACCACTTCGCACCCTGGCTCGTGTATGTGGGTGCAATCGGCATATTTACATTTCTTTGCGAGAGCGGTGATGTTCTCGAACAAACTGTCGATGCCCGCATTCGTGTCCGTCATTCCCACTCCTCGTATTCCCGGGTTGTCTATGACAATGCCTCCGCCTTTCAAAAAATACATTTCCCTGTGTGTGGTGGAATGTTTCCCTCTGCCGGTGTGGGTACTTATACTTTCGGTTTTTATGATATTTTTTCCGAGCAGTGTGTTGATGAGAGAAGATTTTCCGACCCCCGACGAACCCAAAAAACAATATGTTTTCCCCTTCTCAATATGTGTATTTAATTCCTCCAAACCCCTTTCCGTTACGACACTTGTCGGGATGACGGCGATTTCTCCGAATCTGTTTTTTATATCCATCAACGTTGAATCCAATTCTTCTTTTGAAATGAGGTCTATTTTATTCAATATGATTGCGGGCGTAATACCTCCGGCTCTTGCTATGGCAAAATATCTTTCGAAACGATTTAAGTTATAGTCTCGATCGATTGATTCGACAACGAATGCCGTATCGATATTTGCTCCGATAATTTGTATTTCGGTTTTGTCGCCTGTTTTGTTTTTTTCTCCGTATGTTCTTTTCATCACGGTTTTTCTCGGCAATATTTCGTGAATCACGGCCTGTTCCGTATTGAGTTCCGTAATCGCCACCCAATCTCCAACCGCCGGATAATCTTCTCTCGAAGACGCGCGAAACATTTGTTTTCCGGTTATCTTTGCCGAATATTCGCCCGTCGCGTTTTTTATCCGGTAGATGCTTTTGTATTCGGCGATAACCCGTGCCACGGAAAAATTTTCCAATCCCAATTTTTTACGGTTGGTTTCAAAGAATACGTCGTATCCGAATTTTTTGAGTTCTGTTTCCATGGAATATTGGAGGATTAGTCCTCGTTTTTGACCGCGATATATGCCACAATACCGATTGCGATAGAGAGAACAATAATAAAAACAAGAATCATGAGCTCAGTATACCAAAAATGGATTCTGAAAAATTGCCAATAACTGATTTTCGAAACCCTCGAGTTCGTTATTTAAAGACTCATCCAGAAAAACCATGCGCCGATAAGAAATATAACGCCACCCCACAATATCTGTCCGCCCTTGAACATCTGCGCTTTTTTGTTGACGCGATCGGGAAATCCGATTTTTTCGATTCCTTTCAATAATGTAGTCCATCCCAAAATAGTAACAGCGACCCTCCAGTCGGCAACCCAAACGTTGTGCAACGTTACGGTAACCAATCCCAATAAAAACGTTATGTAACCGGTAGAGATGGTGATGGTTTTATCCTCCGTATATTCTATAATCCTGCCCAATAACTTTGCACCGATAGACATTGCGCCGAGAATCATAAAGAGACTGCCCCAAAATTTTGCCAAATAGATTGAAATTTCCATATTTTAATTAAAATAAAATCTCCAGTTTATTATTCTGATTTTTTAAAAAATTTTAAGAAGTGGATAAAATAAAGAAAATTTAAAAATAATAGATATTGCCAGGGGTTGTATTGTCCTAAGAGCCCCAGAAAGCCAAGGAATCCAAGAAACCCTAAATACCTATGTTTGTCTTTCATGTATAAATTATACCAAAAAATTTTAGTGCTTGCATGTAGGCGATATCGGGATAAAGCAGGAGATAAAAGATAAGAAAAACCCCGAGAATTATCGGGGTTTAATTTTAATCACATTCGTTGTAATATCTTTTCCTTTTGAAGAGGAAAAAGACAAATCCTATCAATACTATAACAGCGATGACTAGAGTGGTGTAAATTTTATTCATTAGTTCTTGTCGTTCTTTTTCCTTTCTTTCGGCTAGCTCCCTTTTCATCATCTCAATTGGTTTATTTCCTAACCTTTTAATGATGTCATGAACTCCGCCGATTATCGCTTCTTCCCATTTTTTTTCCTTACAGTTTGGGATCATGATTTTATCTTCAATCTCTCTGCAAGTGGCATCGGGGAGTAGTTCTTCCACGCCATAACCCGGCTGAACTCTTAACATCTCATCCTCTGTTGAAATAATGATTAAGATGCCGTTATTGGCGCCTCTTTCTCCTACGCCCCACGTATCAAATAGAACCTGGGCGTATTCTTCGAGGTCAATTTCTTCACCAAGTGTTGGAATTGTAAGAATAGCAATTTCAACACCGGTCGTCTTTTTGTATCGACGTATAATAGAGTTGATGTTTGGTTCGTCTTTATCAAGCACGATTGCTGCATAATCGGATAAGAAATTAATTGGCGCTAACTCTGTAACCTCTAACGTATCCTTACCGTGTTCATTTTTTAATGAATCAGTAAAGTGATAAGAGGCGCCGGCGCCGCCCGATTTACCCATTCCAAATCCGGGAAAAGCATTAGTATCAGCAGCTGCGCCCACATAAGTACTCATGAGTAGAAAATAGGCGAGATATGGATTGTAAAATCGTACTGGGCGCGTATATTTGAAACTTACCTGATGTCTTGCAAGTCGGGATGTTTGAATGGTTCTCGGTTTGGCAAAAGATTTTCCTAGATATTTGCTGACTGATCTTGGTGTAGAAGTTTTACTAAAACTTCTAATACCCCTTGATCCTCCTCCAATTTTTGTAGAACTTCGAGTACTAATCCTGTTAGTGGTGCCAATTTTAGTGCCACTAATCCTTGGACCTATACTACGAACGCTAATCCTTGGGCTTATACTACGCATTCCAATGCGCTGGCCATTAGAAACTTCCACTTGAGCAATTAGAGATAAACATAACAAGAAAATTAATGTTCTTTTCATTTCAGTTCCTCCGCTGATTGGTTGTTAATTTTAGCTAATAAAAAAAATAGCACAGAAATGTGCTATTGTCAATCTTGCTCAGTGTTCTAAAGAAAAACCCCAAAATAGATCGGGGTTTAATATGCGAAATATTTTTTTTTATCCTTTTATTTGAGAAAGCCATTGAGAAAAAGGTATGCCCGCAGGAGTTTTGTACACAATCATATATGTTTTTATAATTGTGTCTTTCCATTTATCGGGATCGAGAAAATCTTTTATTCCAACTATATACTTAACTTTCTCAGGATTTTCTAATCTTTGTAAGGCCTGATACACTGTCTCCCCTGAGATGTTTCCGGTTTTAAAAAAATAAAATTTCTTAAAATCCTTTTGCTCTACTTTACCAAGGTTTCTTCCTTCAGAATCGAAGAGAAAAAAACGTTCTGATCCCACACTAACCGATGATTCATACTTCATATACCATTTGGCTGTATATGGATATGAATCCAAGAGTTCGAGATCTACTCTTTCAACTCTCGGTTTTTCTCCCAGTAAGTTAACTTCAATATACTTTTTAAGAAATGGAAATTCCTTAAAAAAAGATTTGGTTCGTGCATACATCGCATTTTTCATTGCATTCTCCTTGTGACATCCCGTCACAATTTACGAAGCAAATATCCCACTTGCTTCAGGTTTTTGAAATTATTAAGTAACACCCAGTAATCACCGAGCAAAAACAAGATAGCATATTTTTATGCTATTGTCAATCTTGCTCAGTGTTTTAAAGAAAAAACCCCGAATTGAATCGGGGTTTTGGTTATAACAGTTGAAGGTCTGGGTGTTCACAAATATAAAAAACAGGATGATTCGGACCGATTGCATCAATGACGCCCTTTGTTTTATCTACCCATCGTTTGTCGGTAATCTGACGGTCTTTATATTTAAAACATTCTCTTGCTTCTTCCGCAGTTTCGAAAAGAGCAACCACATGGGAGGTATTTCCAACCCAATATTTAGTGTTTACCAATTCGACCCGGCGTTCAAAAGAAGTAATACCGCCACCTTCGGGAATACAGGAGACAATAAGTTTGCCAATCATAACCATTGTTCCTTTTTGTAATTCCTGGCCAAGTAAAATATTGCTTGAGCCATCAGTCGCAATTTTTTGAACCGAAGGAAGTCCGTCGCGTATCCCTTTCGCAACAATCTCATATATTGAGGTCATCGTTACGGCAAAAAAATGATTTAACATAATACCTCCGCACATGTTTAATATTCTAAGATTACGATAGTGGAAAACATAACTTGGGTCAACGGGGGGCGATGGGAAACAAAAACCCCGATTCAATTCGGGGTTTAATTTGAAAGGATTAAATATTTGCGTTCTTTGCATCGGCAAATCTTACAATGCCATTATTTTCGGGATTCGCTTTGAATTGTTCGATTGCTCGTTTTGTTTCAAAGTCCGGTTCTTTTATGCGGGATAAGAATCCGTATGCTCCGCATTTTTCATTTTCTCCCTTTTCGGTAAGAAGTAATCCTCGGAGTTTAATCTCCGCATTTTTGTTTTCCTGTGCCATCACACCTAATTCGCTAATAAGTAAACAGCGAGGGTAACTTGAAATACCGGAATCAAGCATTTCAGAAACCTCTTCGAATGTTAATTCGGTTTGTTTGGAAAATGACATCATGTCCTCCTTCTTGTGGTTGATTAAAATGTTAAGGCAAATTGAATACTAAAAACAGAATAGCACAGAAATGTGCTATTTGTCAATGTGTGTGCTCCATATTGTGAACAATAGGATTGGGAATATAATATTAAAATATGAGTTTTGAACAACCACAAAATTTTTCCGAGACCATTCCGGTCAATGAGCGGATAAAACTACCAATAGACGTTTCGTACGAAAAACTGGAACAGGAGATACCCGAGGTAATGGCCATGAAGGGATTTGATCAACGAAACGATTTTCATGACCTGACACTTGATGAACACACGAAGGAATTGGTTTTCCGGCTTTAAAGTGATAATTATATATCCACGTTATCGGAACAAGAAAAAACCCTTATTATACTCGCCGGTGAACTCCATGATCTCGGAAAGGTAACTCCGGAAGGTCAACAAATACACCCAAAAGATCCCGAAAAGCGACAGTATATTGGGCACGAGAAGGAAAGTGAGAGAGTAATAAGGGAAATATTGCCAAAACACTTTGAGCTGTCCGAAACCGATTTTGAATTTGTTGCACGCTTGGCGGGACTTCATGCGTCGGCATTA
Organism: bacterium; assembly: GCA_021823645.1. Classification (GTDB taxonomy): domain Bacteria; phylum Patescibacteriota; class Minisyncoccia; order UBA6257; family GWB1-50-10; genus JAKANR01. The sequence goes on along the minus strand of JAKANR010000002.1, from coordinate 2,521 downwards.
AATTTGGTGAATAATTTTGAAAAAAACAATCAACCAAAAGGAAGAGATTTGAAATCTTACGATGAATTTATGAAAAAAGTTGAAGAAATCCCCGGAGATATGGATTTGACCGAAAAAATGAAGATTGTTTTTGCCTTAAATAAAGCCGATAAAATGGCGGGGTTCAACGAAAACAGCGACAAAGAATCCGAAAAAGTAAAAAAAATTATGGAAGGTGCAAAACGACAAGTTGAGGTATTGGGGGAAATGGAGAGGGCGTTGCCCGCCTTAATTACGGCAGTTAAAGCAAAACGATCCGGCGATCAAAAAGCGGGAATAACCATTGAGGGAGGGGAATATAAGTATGTAAGTTAGTGTTTAACTCACTAATGGGGGATAAAAACAGCAAAAACCCCGAAATCAATCGGGGTTTTTCTTCATATATTTGCGTAGGAAATTTTTGGGATTGAATCTTTTTGTTCCCAATCCTTGAATCCAAATCCGCACTTCTTGCAGAGGGCCATGAAATCCTCCATATCTTTTCTCGATTCCCGGAGTTTTTCCCATTGCTCGTTTTTGCTGAAGTTTTCCGAAACTTTAATCATTTCCTTTAGGAAATTCTTAAGGAATTCATATATGATTGCATTATTCTCATAACTTTTTCCTAAAGTTACAGCACCGATGATCGCCTTAGTAAGATTATTATGTGTATAATCATCGAATTCGTTCAGCGCGAATTCCGTTTCAAAATATCCTTTGTGTTGTTGAAAAATTTTAAAAGAATATTTTTCAGAAAGGGATCGAATGAAGTCGGATAGATTTTCAGAATTTTTTTCGTCTTCCTCCGCACGCATCTCTCCTTTTTTTTCATCCTGTTTTTTTGAATAAAACCAGAAGAAAACAAATGGAGGCACGCACAACCAGAGGAGAAGGAAAACTACGATGGAAATAGCATAAGCGATTCTGGAAATGAAATCCTCGTTACCGAATTCTTTCTGGAGGGCGGGGAAAATTGTAGTGACGAAAATGAGACAAGAAATCGATACATATAGAAAATATGCGATATACCCTTGGTATTTTTTCATGATACTCTCCCTGTAATGGATTTGTGATGTGCTGTTTGTATTATAAAACATGCTACCATGTTTGGCAAGGGGAGCTTGGCTATTATCTCCGCCTTGGGAAAACTTCCGTCTGCCAAAGGCAGATAAATTTTTCCCGCCTGTCCGCCTTCGGCGGAACCCCTTTCCCGTTCGAATCCTACTGGAAAATAAAAATTAAGAACGACATAAAGCCGTTCTTAATTTTTATATGCTCCGGAGGTAAAATATAAAATTTCCTCTGGGCTACGTTCGGAAAAAAGACACAAAATATGTGTCTTTTTTACTTGATTGCTCCGGAGGTAGGATTCGAACCTACGACCCAGTGATTAACAGTCACTTGCTCTACCGCTGAGCTACTCCGGAATCTATTCAATTTTCAATGTATTATCTCTAAAAAAGATAACAAAGTAATAGTACCAAATTAGATTTAATTTACAAGATTTTTCTCTGTCGATAATACTACACAACGGTTTGCGTAGTATTATATTTGACCCATAATCTTTCTTATTGTATTGTATTTTCAGCGCATTTAATTAATTGAATATAAAGGAGGAAGAGGTGGACTATACATTAAAAAGTGGGAAAAATGTTGTAGTTGTCTCAGATATTGGGGCGATGATAAAGGAATTTAAGATGGACGGCGAGGATATATTTTTTCCATATTTTGTAGGAAAGGATAAAAAAGCAAGGGGTGGGTGTCCGATATGTTCCCCCTGGTTCGGATCAATACCTGAACTTGGTAAGGAAAGACACGGATATATACGAACAATGAGGGCAACGGACATTGTGGAAAGAGGACCCAATGCGATGGAATTCGTTTTCAATTGTCCCGGAACATCTCAATACCCGTGGACGTTATTCCAGAAGGTAAGGGTGGAAATTATGCATCACGGACTACGTATCGGTCTCGAAATAAAACGTCTTGATGACAGGTTGTCCAGTCGGGCGTTTGTCAATCCGGGTTTTCATCCCTATTTTTTGGGGAGAGCTGAAGATACGGTTGTAATATCAAATTCCGGAAACTTTTCTGGATTTTCCGATAATGCAAAAGTATGTGAGATTGGGGGCAGGGGACTTGTAATTGAAAGGTCAGATAAAAAGATTGCGATGTTGCTTGAGGGGGATTTTTCCAAGTTATCAAAGGCGGTTCTTTGGACAAACAACCCTGAAAAATATTTCTGTGTTGAGCCGATCCTTAAGGATCCCAATGAGGGAATTGAAATAGGAATAGGGGAGTCAATCAAGCTTGTTGCAATTCTTTCTCCTTTTTAATTTTTATGTATCAAAAACGCTCTGTAATTATTCAAGAGCGTTTTTATATGCCATTCCGAGAAAACCACGGGCGTAAGCCCGTGGATGAAGGCATCTTCACAATCTTCTCGTGGAGTATCATAAAGACATGGAGTATTTCCGCCAAGCACACGCCGTCTATCATACCA
>JAKANR010000001.1 GCA_021823645.1 bacterium | reverse complement strand
AGGGACGAAAAAAATACCGGAGCGATGCAGTAATAAAGGATGTAAAATGCATAATCCACATAAAATTAACAAAGATAAGTAACGAGTAATCAGCGATTGGTAATATTTAAAAACCCTCTTAAGGAGGGGGATTTTAAATATTGACTTTTTTATAAAATAATGCTAGAATACAAAACAGAAAATTAAATCATTTGGAGAGTGAAATGAAAATAAGAATGTCTCAATATTGGAAAGGGTTTGCATTTGGAACCCTATTGCTTATAATCTCGGCTCTTGGGGTTTATATCGGAACAATTGGAGGATATGATATCTCGTTATTTTGCGGAATCATATTTTTTGTTCTTTTCTTTTCCGGTGCAATAGGCACAGCCATCTCATCAAAAAATGGTGAAACACACATGGAATCAACCTTACTTGGCACTCCGTTTAGAGTTAGAGATCAAGAACCCACAAAGCCGTTTGTCAGAGGTTTTATGAATGCCCTCGGCTATATTCCAATGTGTTCTTTTTTCCTATTAATAGCATTTTTAATCTCTCGCATGCCATAGAATTATTTTAAAAATGGATCGTTAAAAACTGACGATCCATTTTATTTATGTCAATTCTACAATTATCTCGTGAGCACTTCCGGTCCGTTTTCGGTAACCGCAATCGTGTGTTCAAAGTGAGCACTCAAACTCCCGTCGCTCGTCGCATAACTTTCATCGGAAAGCTGAATGATGTCGGGAGATCCAATACTCAACATCGGCTCGACCGCTATCACCAATCCCTCCTCAATTTTCATTCCGGCTCCTTTTTTTCCGGAATTATACACTACCGGATCTTCATGAAGCTCAAATCCAACCCCATGCCCCGTGAGTCCTCGAACAACCGAGCATTTGTTTTTCCTTGCGATTGTCTCTATTACATTCCCGATATCCCCGAGATGTTTTCCCGCCTTACATTCATTCACCGCTTCGGCGAGGGCGCGTTTTGTCGTTTCCATAACCCTCTTTGCGTCCTTTGAAATTTTTCCCACCGGAATGGTAATGGCGCCATCGGTGATATATCCCCTATAATTCACCCCTATGTCAATCTTCAATAAATCCCCCTCCTTCAGCAACTTCCGAGAAGGCACCCCATGCACCACCACGTCGTTTAAGGACGCGCAAATCGCCGCAGGATAGGCTTTTGCCCCTCCCTCCGGGCGATATCCCAAAAACGCCGAATTTGCCTTATATCGCTTCAAAAGCTCGCGTGCAAACGAATCAAGGGAGGAAACATAAGTCCCCTCCCTTGTATTTTGTTGGAGTGCGTGTAACACGTCACTAAGAATCTTTCCGGAGATGCGAAGATTTTTTATATCTTCTTTTGTTTTCAATCGAATCATACAAATTAGAGTTTAAGAGCTTTCCTTACGGAAGCAAATACTTCAAATGGCATCGGTTCTCCGTTTATCTTGTGGATGTGATACTTTTCCTTTTTCATTTTTTCGATAATCGGGAATGTTCTTCCTTTGTATTCTTCCAACCTTTTTTTCATTACCGTCGGATCATCCAAGGACCGCGTGCGAAGAGGTGCATCACAAAATACACAACGATCGCCGTGGGCATGAGCAAGTTTCGGAAGACCACACAAAGAGCATACCTTTCTCGCAACATTCCTTTTTGTCACCACATCATCTTTTACAAGAAGTCGGATTACATGCACATTTTCCTTTCCATATAATTCCTTTAATGTTTCGAGCAGTCCCTTGTTTTTTTTATCTCCATATGCCTCAAAAATAGTTCTCGGAGAACCACTATAAACAACACCCAAACCACCTCTTCCGATTTTTTTTATAGCGTCCGAAACAATTTTTAAAACAAAAGATGGAGTATTCAAAAATCCTGCATCAAAAAGTTTCTTTTCCTCTCTTATTGTCGGATCTTTCAATGCGTTTTTATCGAGATAAAAACGCTCCAGAAATCGTCCCGTATCAAAATGAACAAAACCGAAATTACGTGCAAGTAATTCCGCCTGTGTTCCCTTTCCGGATCCGGGAGGTCCCCAAATAATTATTGCTTTCATGTTTTTCATTATACATCTCCATTTTCATGTTGAAAATAACTGATTCAATTCTAAACCAATGTGCTTTATCTATCAACAACTCCCCGATGTACATCGGGGGGTTTAACTTTCTTTCAACTTTATAAAACTTTACAAGCTTTTCACTACAGTATTCCCTCGTACTCTCTCACGGTCAGCTGAGATTCGATTTGTTTCATCACTTCAAGCACCACGGATACCACAATAAGCAAACTTGTTCCTCCGAGTGAAAACGCCTTAATTCCGGTTATCATTTGAGTGACATTCGGAAGTATCGCGATAATACCGAGAAAAAGCGCTCCAAAAAGTGTCGTCCGATGCACGATTTTTCCAATCATTGCCGAAGTGGCCTGTCCGGGACGAATACCGGGAATAAATCCGCCGCTTTTTTGAAGATTTTTTGATATCTCCTCCGGATCGAACGTAATCGCGGTGTAAAAATAAGTGAAGAGTACAACCAAAACAAAATATATTCCGCTGTAGATAAACAGATTATTGAAAAGTGTGGATACGAATTGATTCAACGTAAGCGACCACTCTTTCGAAACGATTGAAATCGCCTGAGCGAAAAACTGCGGAAACAAAAGAAGTGAAATTGCGAAAATAATCGGAATCACCCCGGCCTGGTTCACCTTAAGGGGAAGATATGTCGAAACCCCTCCGTACATTTTATTTCCCCGCACCTGTTTTGCGTACGAAACGGGAACCTTTCGCTCTCCCTCACTTACATATACGACTCCCGCAATAACCACAATACTCAAAACAACAAACATGATATATGTCGGAATCATCTCCGGAGAAAAATTCAAAAGGCTCTGTCCGATTTTTTGTGGAAGCGCACTGACAATACCCGCGAAGATGATGAGTGACACTCCGTTTCCGATTTTATATTCGGAGATAAGTTCACCGATCCACATGAGAAACAAGCTCCCTGCGGTGATAATAATGACATTGATGAGGAGCTGATTGATGCCCAACGGCGGAATAACACCGCGAGAGGTAAGAAGATTGATAAATCCATACGCCTGCATCATTGCGAGGGGTACTGTGATATATCTTGAAATTCTGTTGAATTTAGCGCGTCCTTCCGCACCTTCTTCGTAATATGCCTTTTTGAGATTCGGGAAAATAATGGTCAGAAGTTGCATGATAATCGTCGCGGTAATATAAGGACCGACTCCGAGCATCACTACGGAAAGATTACTAAGCCCTCCACCGGAAAATAAATCAAGAAACCCCAATAGTTGGTTTGAACCAAAAAATTCCTTAAGACGTTGGGGATCGACTCCCGGAACGGGAATTGCGGCGAGAAGACGAAATACCAAAAGGAGAAAGAGTACCATGAGCACCTTTTTTCTCAAGTCTGGAATCTTAAAAATTTGAAGAAATTTATTCATCCCGTTAGAGACAGATCGCGATCAAAAGATGCGATGTGTATGTATGTTTTGTATATTCGACGAAAGTATTCATGTTTTTAAATCTATTGAATATGCGCACGATCGCGGTCTTTAACGGGATTCATCCCGTTTATTTTACTTCTCCTCCGGCTTTTTCAATCATTTTCTTTGCACCCTCGGAAACTGCAATTCCATGAATGGAAAATGCCGTCTTTAACTCGTTATTTCCGATTATCTTCACTTTGTCCGTCGCACGCGAAATAAGTCTTTTCTTCACAAATGATTCTTTCGTAATCACCTTTTCGCCGTGAAACACCTTTTCCAAATTCGAAAGTTTGAATTCGACAACACGTGCCTTCACTCGCTTCGCCGGATTTTTTATACCACGAAGTTTCGGAAACTTAAGAAGAATATCTCGTTCCGCGGGACGAAGTTTTCTTCCCGCACGCGCACCCTGTCCTTTTTGACCGCGTCCGGAAGTGGTACCGCGTTTTCCTCCGCGTCCAACCCTTTTCTCTTTTATTGTCTTATATTTTGAGCGTAATTCGTGAATTTGCATAAAATTTATTCGTTAATTACTTTCTTTTCTTTCGGAACCGATTTTTTCAACTTTTTTAATGCCTCAATCGTTGCCATTGCGTTTGTAAGTTTATTGGTTGTTCTTCCGAGAATTTTTGCGGAAATATCTTTTACTCCGGCAAGTTCAAGAATTGCGCGACAAGATCCCCCCGCGATCAATCCGTTTCCCGGACGTGCCGGCTTCAACAACACGCGCGCCGCACTGTATTTCGCCTCCACATCATAAATAATGGTGCGCTTATCCTTCAATTCAACATGAACAATATTTTTTATCGCCTGATGTTTCGCCTTTTGTACCGCCGCGGCAACATCAAGACCTTTTGCAACCCCGACCCCGACCCTCCCTCTTCGGTCTCCGATAACAATCGTGGCGCGGAAACTAAAACGTTTTCCTCCCGCGACCACACGGGTCACGCGACGCACTTCGAGCACTTTGTCGTCAAATTCACTTTTCTTCTGCTCCATTTTTCGTTGCATGTGTATCATATATTAAAAAGTAAGTCCTCCTTCCCGCGCGCCGTCCGCGACTGCTTTCACGCGTCCATGATAGCGATAACTTCCGCGATCAAAAACCGCTTGTGTAATTTCTTTTTCTTTCGCTTTCTTTGCCAAAAGTTTTCCGATTTCTTTTGAAATATCCTGTTTTTTCTCTTTTGATTTTTTCACCGAAACGGATGAAGCCGAAACAAGCGTCTTTCCCACCGTGTCGTCAATAAGCTGGGCATAAATATGCGTATTGCTTCGAAAAACCGAAAGACGCGGACGCTCGGCGGTACCCCGTGAAATTGATTTGCGAATTCGGGCAATTCTTCTTCCTTTTCTTTTTTGTAATACGTTTTCTCTTATACTCATGGAAATATTATTTTACGAGGACGAACTTCCTCCCTTCTTTCCCGCCTTACGACGAATAACTTCATCATTGTAGTGAAATCCCTTTCCCTTATACGGCTCCGGCTTTTTCAATGCACGAATTTCGGCGGCGATTTTCCCTACAATCATTTTATCAGCTCCGCGTATTTTTAAAATCGAGTTCTTTTCAACTTCAAAAGTGATATTGGGAACCGCCGTATAGCGAACCGGATGCGAAAAACCGAGATTTAAGGTCAAATCATTTCCTTCTTTGGTCACACGATATCCCACCCCTTCAAGAATAAGGGTCTTTTCGTATTCTTTGAGAAGTCCCCCTACGGCGTTATTCACAAGCGATCGCATCGTCCCCCAGTTACTCCGCGCCTGCTTCGTGTTATTCAAAACTTCGAATGAAAGTTCCGTTCCGGTAAGAACGGGTTTCACGCCATAAAGGGCCGGAACATGGAGAGATTCCTTCAAATTCTTCACAATGACCCCGTTATCCGAAACTTCAACGGTAATTCCTTGTGGAACGTTTATTGGTTTTTTTCCTATTTTACTCATCCCGTTAGAAACAGATCGCGACTAAGCGACCTATATAAGGCCTTATAACGACTGATTGTTTTGTTATATATTTCATAATTATTGTTATTGCATTCATGCGATCGCGGTTTCTAACGGGACTCATATTTCAATTACCACACTTCAAACAACACTTGTCCTCCGACTTGTTCCTTTTTTGCGCGAACTCCGGACATCACTCCCTTTGAAGTCGAAACCATAAGAAGTCCATGTCCTCCCTTTATCGGCTTGAATTCATCATATCCCGAATATCTCTTTAATGATGGGCGACTCAAAAATTTTACTCCGATAATCGGTTTTTCCGGATTCAATGCCACCTCCAGCGTCTTTTTGGGAGCTCTTCCTTTTATCTCAACACGTTTCAAAAAACCGTATCGCACCAATTCTTCCGCGACCGCATAATCCATTTTCGAAAATGCCGATTTCACGTTCTTCTTTTCCGCCTGTTCCGCATTTTTAATTTTTATAAGAAAGTCTATATACATATAATTACCAACTTGATTTTTTCACTCCGGGAATTTCGCCTTTACTCGCAAGCTCACGGAAACAAATTCTACACATGTTAAAATCTCCCATATATCCCCGCTTGCGACCGCATCGAAAACACCTTCGAACTATTCGTGTGGAAAATTTTGGTTTTTTATTCGCCCGTGCAATGGTGGATGTTTTCGCCATATTTTTATTTCTTTAATGGTACCCCCGCCGACTTATAGAAATCAATTGCCTTCTCTCTGTTTTTATTTTTCGGAACAATGGTGACCTGCAATCCGAAATTTACCGTTGAATGATCGATATTAATCTCCGGGAAAACATATTGTTCCCGAAATCCGATATTCAAATTTCCGTGTTGATCGATATTGGTAAGCGCAATACCGCGAAAATCTTTCACGCGAGGCAATGCAAGATTCACCAGTCTTCCAAAAAAATCTTCCATGCGTGTTCCGCGAAGTGTCACCTGAAGCCCCACCGGATCTCCCGTACGTGTTTTAAAATTCGCGATTGCTTTCTTTGCTTGGCGTACTGCGGGTTTTTGTCCGGTAATCACGGAAAGTTCTTTTATCACATCAGGAAACACCTTATCCTTAAAGTGCGCACGCTGAGTGAGTTTTCCTATTCCGATGTTTATTACGATTTTTTCTATGTGTTTTTTTATTTCCATACTCGATTATTTAAAATGTTGCGTGACATTTCCTGCAGTATCGTACTTTCTTTGCGTCTCCTTCAGCCTTAAATCCAACGCGAATCGGTTTTCCGCATGAAGGACATACGACCATGGCGTTTGAAAGCGGAAGTGGGCGGGTTACCGAAACAACCTCTCCCTTTTCTCCCTGTCGTTTTGGGCGAACATGTTTTTTATACACATTTATCCCCTCAACGGTGATTTTTTCGATTTTCGAATCAACCCGAAGTACCTTCCCGGTTTTTCCCTGGTTTTTCCCTGAAATTATTTTTACTGTGTCTCCTTTCTTGATTTTCATCCCGTTAATAATAGGAAACACAAACGTTTCCGTATGTTTTTTTGCATGAATTTCGTCCTTTTTTTGTCTGTATATAAAACATAATTTTATTTTCTTGTTTTTTTAATAAATGGTAAAAACTATTATTAACGGGATTCATATAATTACACAAGTTCTTCCGCAAGCGACGCGATGGTATCGTATCCCTTTTCTTTTATTTCTCTCGGTATCGGACCGAAAATTCTGGTTGCTTTCGGCTCCTTCCCTTTATCAAGAATAACCACCGCATTATCGTCAAAACGAACATATGAACCATCCTTTCTGCGAAGCGCCTTTCGTTGGCGAACAATCAATCCGTGAACAATATCTTTCTTTTTTACCGCTTTTCTCGGCTCTGCCGTCTGTACCGACGCAATAATAATATCGCCAACGCACGCATATCGCTTCCGGCTTCCTCCAAGTACGCGAAAGCAACGCACAAATTTTGCTCCCGAGTTATCCGCAACTTTTAATATTGAACGTTCCTGTATCATAAACTATTCGCTGATTTTTTCCTTTATATCAATTGCCTCGACAATATTCCAGCGCTTCTCTTTTGAAAGAGGTCGCGTTTCTTCGATAATTACTTTTGTTCCGGTTTTATATGTATTTAATTCATCGTGCGCTTTATATCGTTCCGTTGTTTTGTAAAACTTGTGGTATCGGGGATGTTTTTTCATTCTTGTAACCGCAACCACCCGAGTTTTATTCATTTTATCGGAAACAATTACTCCCTGTAATTTTCTTTTTTGTGTCTTTTTTGTGATGGTCATAATTATGATTGTTTTTTCCCATCCCGTGCATTCAAGAGGGTTTCGAATTGGGCAATCGATTTCTTCATTTCTTTCATTTCTTTCAGGCTCTTCACCTTACCAGTTGCCAAGTCTATTTTCAAATTTACCATACGCTCTTTCAGAGTTTTTAATTCTTTTTCGAGTTCCGGGGTCGGCTTACCCATATATTCTTGAAATACTTTCTTTTTCATAGGTTTAGTTTCTAAATGCTGTTTTTGTCTTTATGGGTAACTTGTGTCCGGCGAGACGAAACGCTTCGATAGCGCTTGCTTTCGGTACTCCCCCGATTTCAAAGAGAATCCGTCCGGGTTTTACGGGAACGACAAAATGATCGACATTTCCCTTTCCTCCTCCAAGAGTAACCTCGGGAGGAAGTTTTGTCACCGGCTTATCCGGAAATACGCGAATCCATATCTTTCCTTCACGTTTTAATGAATGAGCAATCGTCTTTCGTACAGCCTCGATTTGACGTGCGGTAATCCACGAACTTGAAAGCGCCTGCAATCCAAATTCGCCGTAACTCACCGTGAGTCCGCGGGTTTCTTTCATGCGTTTTCGTGAACGTCCCTTCTGCATTTTTCTATGTTTTTGTTTCTTTGGCTGTAACATATTTCTTTAAACTATTTTGCCCGTTGTGGAAAACGCTGTGGAGGCGTCTGTTTCGGGGCCTCTTCGAATATTTCCCCTTTATAAATCCATACTTTTATCCCGATTGTTCCATAGGTGTTGAATGCGGTCGCCTCTCCATAATCGATGTTTGCGCGAAGTGTCTGTAACGGCATTCTTCCGAAAATCATCCAATCGCTCCTTGAAATTTCGGCTCCATTCAAACGACCTCCAACTTTTATTTTTGCTCCCTGAATCTCCCTGTTTTGCTTCATAAGTTCAAGGTTTCGTTTCAAGACGGTGCGATACGGTCTCCGCTTTTCGATATCAAATGCGATTTGCTGCGCGGTCACGGCGGCGGAAACTTCCGATCTTTTTAACTCTTCAATATTAATATGCAACGAAAATGCCCCCGGTTTTTTGTTTTTTATTCTCAGTTTGCGAATTCCTTTCGTTACCACATCCTTCAAGTCTTCAATTCCCTTTCCCCCACGACCGATAATCAATCCCGGACGGCTTGCGCGAACAAGCACCCGGATTGTGGTACCGATGCGCTCGATTTCAATACTCGCAATTCCTGCGGCTAAAATCTTTTCCCTCACAATCTCTCTGATAAGATGATCTTCCTCAAGGAAAAACGCGAGTGATTTTTTATAAAACCACCTGCTTCCCCACGGAAGAGTTATGCCGAGACGTAATGTTGTTGGTTTGATTTTTTGTGCCATACGTTAAATTGATTTTCTTCGGAACACTTTTCTGAAACCGGTGGGCTCCGAAGTTCTCTTTCCGCCTTCGGAAATGTTTTCTTCTTTTTTCTTCGCCGCACCTTTTTTTCCTTTCTTTTCGGAAACCTTTTTCTTCGGTTTTTCGGGAATGGTATATTTCACCTTTTTCACCCCCGCCTTCACTCCCAACACCAAGATAATATGACTTGTTTTTCTTTCGATAAATGCCGAAGATCCGCGTGCACGCGCCATCCATCGTTTTTGTTTCGGTCCCTGATCAACTCTGATTTCTTTTATATAAAGCGATTCGGGATCCATTTTTTGGAACACCGCATTCGCTCGGGCGGAATGAATCAATTTCAATAAATCTTCACTCGGCCTTCGGGGCGAAAGCATAAGCTGAGCCTGTGCTTCTTTCAGCGATAATCCGCGAATCATGTCGGCAACAAACCGCACCTTTCGGGGAGCTATCTTCAAATATCGTAATATGGCTGTTGCGTTTGATTCTTTCATAAACTATTTTGCTGCTGCGGTCGCTTTTGCTTTTTGTTCGAGTTCTTTTTGTATTTTTCCGCCATGTCTCACAAATTTTCTCGTAGGAGAAAATTCTCCAAGTCGATGTCCAATCATATCCTCCGAGATGGTCACTTCGATAAATATCTTTCCGTTATGGACGGCAAACGTATGCCCCACCATTTCGGGAGAAATTTCGGACGCACGCGACCATGTTTTTATCACGGTCTTTCCGTCCGTCTTTACCCCCACTATCTTTTTCAATAGTTTCGGATCGATATATGGGCCTTTTTTTGATGATCTACTCATGTTTTTGCTTAACTATACTACGTGATAACACCGCTTGCAGTCAATAAAATTCGATGACTGTTATTTTCTTCGTTTCACAATAAGTTTACTCGACCACTTTTTCCTATCCCGGGTTTTTCGTCCTCCGGTAATCTTTCCCCATTTTGTCTTTGGTCTTCGGGTACCCCGCTGGGTTCTTCCCTCTCCTCCTCCGTATGGATGATCGCGTGGATTCATTACGGATCCGCGAACGGTTGGACGTATTCCAAGCGCACGAGAACGACCCGCCTTTCCGATATTCACGAGATTATATTCAATATTTGAAACCTGACCGATTGAAGCATAACCCTCCGATAATACTTTTCGCACCTCTCCCGAAGACATCTTCAAATGAGTGTATCCCGCTTCATGTGCAAGCACCTGTACAGAAGATCCGGCGGAACGCGCTATTTGTCCCCCTTTCCCCGGCGTCATTTCAATATTATGTACAAATGTTCCCACAGGAATTCTTTTCAACTGTGTTCGATTTCCCACTTCAAATGGAGCATCCCCCGAAGTGATCACGGACATTCCAACTTTTAATCCGTGAGCGGCGAGAATATATCGCTTGTCTCCGTCTTTGTATTTCACAAGTGCGATAAATGCGGTGCGATACGGATCATATTCGATTGTTTCAACAACTCCCGGAACGCCAATTTTATTTTGTTTGAAATCAATGGTACGATACACGATCTTATTCCCCCCTCCCTGATGGCGCATGGTAATTCTCCCCTGACTGTTTCTTCCCGCGTTCTGTTTTAATTTCTGGGTAAGTTTTTTTAACGGCTTCGTTGCGGTGATGTGTGCGCGATAATCAACTGATGTATAGTGCCTCCGCGATGGAGTTGTTGGCTTATACTGTTTCATATAATTAAATGATTTCTATTTTTTGCCCCTTTTTGATTTTCACCGCGGCCTTTTTCACTCCCTCTCGGCGTTGTGTCGAGTAGCGAAACCTTTTTACTTTTCCCTTAATGCTTGTCATGGTCATGGAAACGACATTCACTCCATAGCGACGCTCCACTTCTTCTTTTACCATTCTTTTGTTTGCGTCGGGACTTACCAAAAACGTATAGCGGTCTTCGCCGTATAAACGCTGGGCTTTTTCGCTTATCCACGGTTTTTTAATGATATTCCGAATAGCCATCGCGGACGTGCGGTTTTCCTCCTTTTTTGCGGGAGCTTTCACCTTCTTTTCTTTTGTTTTGTTTTTAATCGTTTCCATATACTCCTATTTATTCGTCTGCTTTTTTAATACCCGCAACGGCATCTTTCTCGATGAAAATAAACTTATGCGCCATACAGTCGTAGGTATTCACCGCCGGAGTGGCGACAACCAAAACACCCGGAATATTCCGCGCTCCCAAAAATGTATTTTTTGTTTCTTTTTCCACTACGACGAGTGCGCTTGCCTGCTTTTTGAAAAAATATTTGAAAAATGCAGCGTACTCTTTTGTTTTTGGCGCCCCAAAATTAAAAGTATCAACCACAATCAACTGTCCGTCCGTAAATTTCTTCGACAGTGCCGAATAGAGCGCGGCACGTCTCATTTTTTTATTTGTCTTTTTTGAAAAATCACGATCGTTCCTCGGTCCGTGGGTCACTCCGCCTCCTATCCAAATTGGTGAACGGGTTGATCCGTGACGCGCGCGTCCCGTGTGTTTCTGACGCCATGGCTTTCTCCCTCCTCCCGCAACTTCACCCCGCGTCTTTGCATGTGCAACCGTATTTCTCTTGTTTGCGAGATGCGCGGTTACCATCTGATGCACCAATTCGGGATTCCATTTCACCGAAAAAACTCCCGCGGGAAGCTCGAGTGTTCCCACTTTCTTGTTTTCTTTGTTGATGATATCGGTTTTCATCTCCTTTGAAAGCACATCGCGATCCGAAGTTTTTGGTTTGGTGGTGCGAACACTTTTTGATTTTTTTTCAACTGTTTGTTTCATACTGTGTGCGATTTTATTTCTTTATCACTTCGACAACCGTTCCGCGCATTCCGGGAACCGCTCCGCGAACCATCATAAATCCTTTTTCTTTATCAATGTCGGCAACCACGAGATTTTTCACGTGTATGCGCTCCATACCCATGTGTCCCGCCATTTTCCTTCCCTTAATAACACGCTGAGGAGCGGTCGCACCGAGTGATCCCGGAGCTCTCAATCGATTTTTTTGTCCGTGCGTTGCGGGACCTCCGTGAAATCCATGGCGCTTGACCACTCCCTGAAATCCCCTTCCCTTACTGAGCCCCGCAACCGAAACTTTTTCTCCAACGGAAAAAATCTCGAGTGTGTCGGTTTCATTTTTTTTCTTCAACTCAAGAACGGTGACGGGAACGACTGAATCGTCCTTCCAGAATTGAGTCATTTTTATCTTTTTTGCGAAAATCTTGTTCATTATGTTTAAAAGTAGTGTCCCGCATTATTATTCGCACATTCCATCCCCGTTAATACCTTAACGGGATTCATACTACGCCAAAATATCCTAATATGTTTTCGATAAGAAAACAACAGGAGAAAGCCCTGTTTTCCTATTAAAAGTAATGGCTAACCCGTATTATCGTAACCTACCCCATTATTTTAGTCAACCGTTTTCCCCTGATTTTAAGCCACTTTGACAAAGTATTGACCGAGACATTTTTATATGCTGTAATCACAAATAGCAAATCAATAATTTCAATAGAAAGGGAGATGCTATGTCTCGCAAATTATTTCTTTTTATAGGTGCTCTTAGTCTCATATTGTTCTTTATTTCTGCCTCTCATGTTAGTTCCTCTAAGGGCTTTACCAATTGGGATTTGACCTATCTTTTCTCTATTTTCATCATTTTTCTGCTGACTTTCTTTTTCCCAGATGTCGGAAAAAAACATCCAGAACAAATACTGGATGAAGTTTTCATCGGAAACAGCGACGAAAATGGTTTTATAAATAATATCGGCTGGAAAACAAAACGTCGGGGGGAAGTCGCGTATGACAAAAACGGAAAACCACTTTCGAAATATACATTTCCCGTTTTTGTTAAAAGATGGGAAATTGAAAATGATGATCCCAAGACCCTCAAAAGACTAGAGGCAAAATAACTGCAACGTTTAAAAATTAAAAAAATGCCGGAAAAAATCCGGCGTTTTTATTTTTTCAAAACCTAACTCCCCTATTTCTCCATAAATAAAAAATCATCCCAACATATGTCGGGATGATTTTTTCTAACCCATTTTTATTTCAACATCCACTCCCGCGGGCAAATTCAAACCCGATAACGATTCGATAATCTTCTGTTGAGGATTTAAGATATCAATAAGTCGCTTATGCACGCGAAGCTCGAAATGTTCGCCTGATTTTTTGTGCACAAACGTCGAGCGGTTGACCGCATATCGCTTGAACTCGGTGGGAAGAGGGATCGGACCGACCACCTCTCCACCTTGCACGCGAATTGTCTCAATAATTTGACGCACCGATGAATCGATAAGTTTCGCATCGTATGCCTTCACTCGCAATCGTAATCGCTCTTTTTGAATTTGATCTTCTTTTTTTGCCATGGGAATCGTATGTTAATTTTCCTATTTCGAAATCTTCGTTACCGCTCCCGCACCGACAGTCTTTCCTCCTTCTCGGATAGCGAATCTCTGTTTCTCTTCGAGTGCAACCGGCGAAATCAATTTCACAGTGATGCTTACGGTATCTCCAGGCATAACCATTTCGGTTCCTTCGGGGAGAAATACTTCTCCGGTAACATCGGTGGTACGAATGTAGAATTGCGGTTTATATCCCTTGAAGAATGGAGTATGACGTCCTCCTTCCTCCTTACTCAAGATATATACCTCGGCGCTAAATTCGGTATGTGGGGTAACGGAACCCGGTTTTGCAAGTACTTGTCCGCGCTCCACGTCTTCCTTCTTCAATCCACGGAGAAGAATACCGACGTTGTCTCCCGCGATTCCCTTGTCGAGTGTTTTTTGGAACATTTCAACTCCGGTTACCACGGTTTTCTGTGTTGGGCGAAGACCGATAATTTCGATTTCTTCGTTCACATTTACCGCTCCTCTTTCAATACGGCCGGTTACCACCGTTCCACGTCCTTCAATCGAGAAAATATCTTCAATTGGCATAAGGAATGGCTTTTCGGTTTCACGAACCGGATCTTCAATATAAGTATCCAATGCGTTTACGAGATCGAGAATGCACTTTGCATTCGGATCATCTGCGGTTTTCGATTCGAGCGCTTTCAATGCCGACCCGCGAATAACCGGCGCATTATCTCCGTCAAATTCATATTTTTTGAGGAGTTCACGCACTTCCGATTCAACAAGATCGATAAGTTCCGGATCGTCAACCATGTCACATTTGTTCAAAAACACAATAATGCGGGGAACACCGACTTGGTGTGCGAGCAAAATATGTTCTCGAGTTTGAGGCATTGGACCATCGGTTGCCGCAACCACAAGCACCGCACCGTCCATCTGTGCCGCACCGGTAATCATGTTCTTGATGTAATCGGCGTGACCCGGCGCATCAATATGCGCGTAGTGACGCTTTTCCGACTCATACTCCGAGTGGTGCAACGCGATCGTAATACCGCGCGCTTTCTCTTCTGGAGCATTATCAATCTGATTTACTCCTTCTTCCTTCTTAATAAGACCTTTCATGAAAAGCACGTGCGTAATCGCCGCGGTAAGAGTTGTCTTCCCGTGGTCAACGTGCCCGATTGTTCCCACATTTACATGTGGCTTGTTACGCTCAAATTTTTGTTTTTCTGCCATAATAAAATGAGTTTATTTTTATATTTTTGTTTCGAGCAAAATGATTCGACCTATTGATACTAATAGTAAGTATAATTCTTATTGATATCATGGATAATGTCAACCCTGCAGTAGAAATTCAATTGTGCACAATACAGATGTCGAAAAAGGTAGGTATTTTCTTATATTTTATACACCCGATCTTAAAAACCAATATCATAAATTGTGATATTAAATTTTCACCACAGGGTCAAGAAAGCCGAATTCTGTGGACAAAAAAACCGCCAATTTCATTCATTTGGCGGCTTACTTGGCACAAAATCATACCGTTTTTCCATTATTTCTTGGAGATTAGAAATAGAGACTTTCTCCCCATAAAAGATGGAAGAATGGATACACTCATTTTCCGAAAGGGTAAGAACAACGTGAGTCCATACTCTCTCTTTCCTTGGATCATACCTGTCTTTGAGAAAAATAAGATGTCCAATTGGTGAATTAGACAACTGATCCTCCATAATATTAAATTCTTCCGGAGGAAATGTTGTTCCTGAAATAAGTGGAATGTCAATTCCAGCGTGCTTATACACATTTCTTACAAAACCAATACAATCAAACCCATGTTCATATTTGTGCCCAAGGTATGAAAGAGCGACTGAAATAATTTTTTTAGTTTGTGTTTCAGTTACTATCAACTGATTTCTCCTTTATTAAATCTACTGAAATCAGCATAGTTCAACGAACCACAAAAAATCAATAGCATAGAAAAGTCCTATTATTCTTTCTTCAATAACTCCTTGAAAACACTGGGAGAAATGGTTGCCTCACTCCTCTCCTTAAGACGTTCTTTCCCACGTTTTTGCTTTTTCCACAATTTCATTTTTCTCGTCCTGTCTCCTCCGTTTTTCCCGAATATCCCGAGTTCTTTCCGCATCGCCGGGATATCCGCGCGCGCCACTATTCTCCCCCCGGTACTCGCTTGTATCGGCTGGCTGTATTGCTGTCGCGGGAGCAGTGTTTTTAATTTCTCTACCATTTTTCGCGCCTCGCGCTCCAGTGATTCTTTCGGGAGAAAGCGACTGAGTCCCGGGATACTGTTTCCCGAAACAAGCAAATCAACTCGCATCACTTCCGCTTTTTCATATTCACCAAGCGTATAACTGAACGACGCATACCCCTCGGTCACCGATTTCAGATAATCATCGAAGTCACTCACCAATTCCACGAGTGGCATTTTCGCCGAAAGTCTTATTCGTTCCCCTATTGTTTCCGTGTGCATCTCCGCAACACGAAATTTTTGTTGGATGGAGAGAGCGCTCGAAAGATATTTTGTGGGAAAAATAATATCGATAAGAATCATCGGCTCCCAAATTTCAAAATAATCCAGAGGGAGTTCTTCGGGTTTTACAATCGTCATCCATCCGTTTTTTGTCTTGACCTTATATTCCACCGAAGGAAATGTGTTCACAATATTCACCCCGAATTCCCTCCGTAAACGTTCCGCCGTGATTTCAAAGTGTAACCGCCCTAAACATCCTATTTTAAAACCTCTTCCCAACACCTCGTTTTGATCGGGATCGATCGCAAGCGCCGAATCGTTCAATTTCAATTTTTCGAGACTTTGTCTCAATAAATCGTATTCGTCACTCTGTTCCGGATAAAAAGAAACAAATATCACCGGCTTCGGTTCTTCGTATCCCAAAAGCATGTGGTGTCGGGCAACATCCTTCGAAAATGTCTGTATATTATCAAAACCGAATACGGTGTCGCCAATTTTTATTTTTCCCGGATCTTTCACTCCTGTCGCGATATACCCGATTTCTCCCGCGGAGAGACGTTCCGTCGTTTTCAATTCGGGCATAAAATAACCGATTTCTTTCATTTTTGAAACGGTATTTTCAGCGGCGAGAAAAACGCTTTGTGTGGCCTCGAAAAATCCGTCAACCACCCTGATGGAAGCAATCACTCCCTTGTGATTGTCATAAAACGAATCGAACACAAGCGCCCTCCCTTTTATCGTCTGTAACGACTCTTCTTTTTTTGGAATCGGCACTTTTTCTATCACCGCATCAAGCACGGTGCGAATTCCGTATCCGGTCTTTCCGGAAACAAGATAAATGTCATCCGGAGTTTGATGTAACAGTATTGCAAGTTCTTCGCGCATCCGCGCCACTTCCGGATGAGAAAGAAACACCTCACTCTCTTCTCCCGGTTTTTGAAACACGTCGACTTTGTTCAACGCACCGATAATTTTCAATCCCGCTTTTTCTGCGGAATGAAAATTCGCAAGCGTCTGTGCTTGTATTCCTTGCGTCACATCAACCAAGAGAATCGCCCCCTCAACCGCTTCCAGCGCTCGAGACACTTCATAGGAAAAATCACTGTGACCCGGCGTATCGATTAAATTCAGAATATATTTTTCGCCGGCATAATCGTATTTCATCCGCACGGGAGCCATTTTAATGGTGATACCGCGCTCACGTTCGAGTTCAAGTTGATCGAGATATTGAGCCTTCATGCGACGTTCTTCAATCGCGTGGGTGCATTCAAGAAACCGATCGGCAAGCGTCGATTTCCCATGATCAATATGAGCGATAATGCAAAAATTTCTTATATGTGATTCCATGCGGTTATGTCACCCACTACAGACTACTGCTTTTTAAGGGTAAGGTGAAGAGTGACTCGCGATTCCGGATTTTCGTTTTCGTACGTAAAAATCGGACCCTCCGACTCCTTCCATGTATATCCGAGCGGAGCGCTTATGGAAATGCGAAGACGCGTATTCACCCCCGATTGTTTGTCAAAAACGAACATGAATACCCTTCCGGTAATCGTCGCCGTTTGGGTGTCCTCGGGTGTTTGATAGCGAACACTGAGTGTTTTTGAAATTCCCGCCGGCACGTTAAACCATGTTCCGAACCCCGCTTTTCCGAACGCTTCGAGAGTCCATGTGTTGTAGGTGTTCACAAATATTTTTGATTTTTCGATTGAATCAAGTTGCGGGAGTGTGACATATCCGTTCGCCTCATAATTGAAATCGGATACTAAATTTTTTATATCATTCCCCTTCAATGAAACAAGACTTGCGTTCGGGTTTGTATATATCTGAATAAAATTCTTGTTTGTCGCCTTCCACCACGGATCTTTCTCGTTTTTCCCAAGATGCGAGCGGGTTACCTGAAGATCCGTAAATGTTCCTCCACTCGTATCCACATCGATGCGCGCCTCGATAAATTCATCCATAAACACATCGGTTTTCCCTCCCGCAACATTTGCGTTCACCACCGCCAAATACGAACCCCAAAAACTGTTCGGAAGTTTAAATACTCCCCCATCGATATTCGCGGTCTCTATAAAATGCCGTATGTTTTGATCTTTTGCATACACCATAATGTCCTTATCGGCGAAATGAACTCCTATGGCCTTCACCAATTCCTGCAACTGCGGTTCCGAGAGCACCTTCATCCGCTCAAGAACAATCGGGGCGAGTACTTTGAGTATTCTTTTTGGTTCACCCGCCATTTTATCTTTTCCCGTTTCCACTTCCCGTTGAATTTCCTTCAAAAAATTTTCACTGTCAATCACCACTCCGTACTCTTCCAACGGCACCGGACCGATAACATCGAGAACACTCCGCATCACATTCAGATTCAACCCAATCGCGGCGTCAAAGGTAATGTGTTTTTCCGAGTACATCTTCGATTGTTCGAGAAAATATACAATCGTCTTCGCGGAGGTTGGAAAATCAAAAAACCAATTTGCATCCCGCGCACCCCAGTCCTGACTCATTGTTTTTATTTCCTGCGGAGGAACCACTTTCATATCGAGCTGTCCGTCCGGATCGTAAATGTCCCGCACATCGATATTCGCAAGTTGTCCGTTTTTGACGGTGACATCCGCATAACTTCCTATAAATCCGCCCCCCGGTCTTATCTCCGCGATATTTTGGAAAAATATCAATACATGCCGTTCGTCGCTTTTTAAAAGATCAATCGTACCGCCGAGAAACCGATCCAAGTCCCTGAGTTCGGAACTGTATTTAAGATAATTGTCACTGACAACGGCATCGAATTTTTCAAAAAACGGAGAGACCGATTTCAATGCGGAAATAGTATTTCGCAACGACTCGATTTCTCCGGTCACCGATCTGATTCGTTCGCGCACCTCGGACACGCTCCGAATAAGCATATCTCCATTGCTCTGAAAATAACGAAATCCATTTGTTTTTAAACCCTCAATCGTCTGGGTAAGACTCAATAAATCCGAGTTGAGTGTGGTGATGGTACCAATCAAATCGCCCGCGTCCTTAAAGAGAGGAACCACTCCTCCGATAAGATTAAAGAATGTTTGCACATAACTCTTGTCGAATGTTTTTTGGAGAAACACAAGTTCCTCGTTATTTTTCTTCAGCGATATCTCCGCCTTGTCCGGACGAAATTCCTTTAATGCTTCCACCGAGGAAGAAAAGTTTTTCACTATCCCCTCCGCACCTTCGGCAAAAATCACCTTCACCTCATTTAAATTAAAAAATGTCACTGCAAGAAACATAAATATGAGCGCCATACAGGCGCCGAATACGGTCCAAAAAATTTTTTTTGTTTTTTTGAATTCTTCCACCGGTGCCTGCGGAATATGCGCGAGATTCACCGTCTCGAATTTCGGAAGACGTTCATAATCGTAATCGGGCTTTTTGATATCAACGAGTACGGAAGATATGTTCTTTTTTGGTACTTTTTTTGACATGGAAAAATCTCTTCTCTTATTGTAAACGCGCCTCTTCTTCTCCGCAATTGAAAGTTCAGATTTCCGTTGCCTCTATATCCGTTCTTCCTTTTGTATATTTTTTGAATATATTCAACGTTTCGGCAGCTGTTTTTTCCCACTCGAATCTCTGAATATTTTCGAATCCGCGGGCAATCATGTCGTTTCGCAATTCTTCGTTGTCTATCAATGAACACACGCCCGACGCCATCCCTTCTTCATCGCGCGGATCGTACAACAAAGCCGAACGTCCGAGCACCTCGGGAAGCGATCCCGTGTTTGAAGAAACGACCGGCGTTCCGCACGATTGCGCCTCAAGAGGAGGAAATCCGAATCCTTCGAAAAACGACGCACAGACAAACACCGAGGCAAGATGATAGAGATTCCTCGCTTCTTCATACGATGCGGGACCCCATAGAATAATATCGTCCCGCCACGGAGAATCGTTTATTGTTTTATACATATCATCGCATAGCCACCCCTCTTTCCCGGCGATCACAAGTTTAAAATCCCTGCATTCTTTTTTCTCTTTGAGAATATTGAATGCGCGTACGACACCGGAAATATTTTTTCTCGGCTCAAGGGTGCTTAGAGTAAAAATAAAATTTTTCGGGAGTGCACGATCCTGTCGGAATGCATAGAGCTGACTCGGAAGAACGGGAAGCAAATAATACGGATTGATGCCGGAATATACCACCGAAATTTTCTTGGGAGAAATTTTGTACAGTTCCACGAGATCAACTTTTGTGGAATTCGATATTGCAATAATCTCGTCGGCGTCTTCCGCTTGTTTTTTCGGATTCTGCCTCCAGTGCCAAAGTTTTTCCCGCGGAGAATGAAATTCGGGAAACCGTTCAAACGAAAGATCGTGAAACGTAATAATGCGCGGGGTGCTTTTTCTTTTCGCGAGAATATTGAAATGCGGACTGAATATGACGTCGGGACGTACAAAAAAATCCACTTTCGGCTGGTGAAAAAATTTAAACGAGAAATCGAGGAGACGATTGGGAATATGCGTGTTCACCATCGATGCGTTTGCGTGATGACGAATATTGATGGGAGGAGTAATCCCCAGAAACGAATTCAGGAAAAGCGAATATTCGTTCGCAAGATCAATTTTCAGAAGATAAGTAAAAAGCAACCGTGCATATTCCGGAATTCCCGAAACCTCTCCTTTTGCGAGCACCCGACCGTCAAATAGTATTTTCATCCCGTTAATGATAGAAAACGTTTACGTTTTCGTACGTTTTTTCTATACTCATCGTCCTTTTATTTTCGTTTATGTAACACACAATTTTATTTATCAATTTAAAAATATGAATAAAAACTATCATCAACGGGGCAAATCCTCCCCTTCCTTAATCATAGAACATCACACGTGAAATCCGGCTCCCCGCACCACCTCGAATAATCTTCTTTTGAATTCATCTTCGGAGAAACGATATGCCGATTCCCCAATCTGTTTTCTGTTGAATGTGCGTGTTTCGAAATCCCGCACGGCGCCGATAATCGCCTCCGGGGTTTGTTCATTAAATAGGAGTCCCGTTTTTCCATGCTCAACGATTTCTCCGCCACCACCCACCCGAAATGCGAGCACCGGAGTTCCGCATGCCTGGGCCTCCGCGGCAACGAGACCGAAATCTTCGATTTGGGGAAAAATAAACGCTTGAGCGGTATTGTAGTATTCCGTCAAATCCTTATCACTCACCGAATTGAGAAATTCAATATATGCGGGATTTGCGAGTTGGCGCAGTTTTTTTTCTTCCGGTCCCCTTCCTATTATCTTCAGCCGTTTTTTCATTTTGTTGAACGCCTGAATTCCCAAATCGAATCCTTTGTAATAAAGAAGCCGTCCCACCATGAGATAGAAATCTTCTTCATGTTCTTTCGGTTCATAGAAAAATTTTTTGAAATTTACCGGCGGATAAATCACCTCTGCCTCCCGTTCGTAATATGATTTTATTTTTTCCGCGATAAAATGCGAATTTGCGACAAACAGATTCACGCGCTTGGAGGCTTTTTTATCCCATCGTTGCAACCACCGGGCTATGGGACGAAGAATATCTTTCGACATTGAGGCGGGAGAAAAAGATAAATTTTTCAGATAATCTATTTCCCACGCATATCGAAGCGGGCTATGGCAATAACAAATATGATATGCGTTATTTTTTTTCCTATACATTCCGAATCCTTTTGCATACCCGGCAGAACTTGAAATAATAAGATCATATTCCCCCTCCAACTTTAAAAATCCCGCGGCAAACGGCATAAGTGGAATAAATGCTCTGTGTTTTTTGCGCACTATCGGAATATCGATAAAACTCGTTTTTTTTATATTCTTCTGAAACAATCCAAAGGTCTTTTTTTCGTCATAAAGAAGCGTATACAAATCGGCATCCGGAAACATATCGAGAATCACCCGCAACACCCGTTCCGCTCCTCCGAATTGATTGAGATAATCGTGGAATACGGCGACTTTCATCCCGTTAGAGATAGATCGCAATCAATGCGCAATCTATATTTTTTAAATATTCGACTATATTTCCAACAATGTCTTTCATAAACAAATACGCGTTCCCGTGATCGTTATCTCTAACGGGACGAGTATCTTAATTTTACCGCATTTTTCCCGTTATTTCTAACTGAAAGTTAAACGCCGGTTGGATCGAAAAAAAGAATGAGTGCGGTTTTCATGACAATTTTGCAGTCGAGAAAAAAAGATTGGTGTTCCATATAATAGGTGTCGAGTTCAATTTCTTTTTGGAACGATAAAGACGATGCGCCGCTCACCTGCGATAAACCGGTAAGTCCCGCGCGCGCAAAAGTCACTTTTTTGTATCCTTCCGGATATTTTTCCACCTCCTCCGGTTCGTGCGGACGGGGTCCCACAAGCGCAAGTCTTCCCATAAATACATCGATAAATTGGGGTAATTCATCAAGACGAAGTTTTCGGACCACTCTTCCAACCCTCGTTACTCGCGGATCGTTTTTCATTTTAAACAACGGACCATCCGTTCGCTCATTCATCGGAAAAAGTGATTTCTTCATGTCTTTTGCGTTTTTTACCATCGTCCGAAACTTGTATACACTCGTTAGTTTTCCCTCACTCACCCGATCAAGACGGACGAGTATCGGAAATCCGCTTTCAATCACAATCGCAAATCCGATAAACGGAAAGAAAAGAGCAAAAAAAATAAGTCCTATGAAAGAACCCGCAATATCAAACATCCGCTTCCATAATGGATAATACATAAAAATGACTTTAAGTTTATATTACTTCCGCTTGATAACATTGCTCACAGTAAATAATCTCCTTTCTTTCGGGTGAATAGCTTGTCTCAAACTCATTAATACATCCTCCATTCATACATTTCCTATGCCAAAGTCTCATTGGATTTCGCTTTGCAAATCTTTCTCCATGTCTGCAGTTAAAACATAGCCGAGGTATCGGCAATCCAAACCGTTTATAAAATATCAATTCTTCTTTGATTATTTTGAAAGCAGTCGAACACCCATGAGTACATTTTCCCGCATGAGCACACTCAATCACCTCATTCAAAATACAATCATCAATGTCTTTTATATTCCCTGGAAGGTCACTTATTTTTTTTGTAATTTTATAATCACGCTCTTCTGGGACAGCCCATGCATACCCTCTTGATTCCGCCTCCTTTCTACTACATGGAAAATATTCTTGCACAATCGCCTCATTATACAAAAATGGTGAAAGTTCTTTCGGAAAAAATTCTCCATACTCTCCCCGTTGCACCATATCTATAATTATATTTTTTGTCATCTTGTAATATTCATCCTCGGAATATTTTTTATTTAAAATACAAAAAGACGCATCTTTTAATCCAACACACCCGAAAAGATGATGTGAGTTTACACAGGAATCGCAATACGATATTTCTCTGCACTCGGGCCAACAATTATTTGAAAAGAGAACCTTGTAGGCACTTTTCCCCACGGTGATACACTCATAACAGAGTTCGGCAGGGTCGCCCCAATCGGTCATATCAAAACATTCTTTTCCGGCGATAAGCTTCGAACAATAACGGGAATTCTGACTCTCGTGTATCGTAAACCCACGAAAGATATTTTTTGAATTCACAATATAATCCCCTGTACATGTGGCACTACTCACAAAATCGATGTGCATATATTTACGTGGGAAAAGGAGCGCAAGTTGATCAAGTTTTGAACGAAAATAAGAAATCTTGTCTGGCGTCAAATCCGCAAGGATGGTTTTTATTTCTTTTTCGTATTCCTCCTTTGGAAGTTGTTTGTTCCATAGGCAATATGATTTATTGCGAAGTCCAACACACCCGAAACAGTTTATGCAATTCTTACAGTTATAAGAAAACCAACAATCGACACACTGCTCACACTCTTGTGAAAAAAACAATTTATTTGAATCGAGAGAGTCAATATTATCGTATGAAAACTCAATCCGTCGACACCACAAAGAGTCGAGAGAAGATTTTGAATAATCAAGATTGTTGCTGTACATACAATCCTCATTATCTCCGGACGCGCTCACCATATAACACCCTTTATTTCTACTCGCGCCATTCTGATAAATACTTCCATGCTCAAGAGATTGTAAATCTGTGAGAAGGGCACATTGTGGAGTCTTATTCAACAATTCGTGAAACTGATCGAAAAAACTTCGCTCCGAATTGTATTCCAACTCAGGCGACATCCACATTCTGGAAAAATATTCTTTTGGAGAATATACGGGGAAGACCACTGCATCGGAAAACTGACTGATTATCTCTTCGCCGGAAAGACTGGATTTTCTTTTGTGAAGTAATCTCTCATTTCGCCACAACATCCTTCGTCTAAGTCTACACTCCGGACAAAGTGTCGGTGGTGGTACTTCAATTCTTTTGTAGAATTGGAAATCTTCACTTTCTATTACAAAGTTCTGTTTACAGTTCTGACAGATTTTTGTCTCTGAATTCATATATCTATAGCAACCACAAATTCCCCTTTCAATTTACTTCCCACAAAATATTTTTTCGCCTCTTCCGCGGTTCCGCTCCACACTTCTTCAAATACTTTGGTCAGTTCCTTTCCGACGATAATCCGGATATCCGCCCCGAAAACACGCAAAATATCATCAAATGATTTTTGCACACGATACGGCGATTCAAAAAAAACAATCGGAGTAATCCGGATGTTTTTGAACTCGTCAAAAAACTTATTTCTTCCTTTTTTATGCGGCGGGTATCCGACAAATGTGAACGCATCTCCGTTTATTCCGGAAGCGGAAAGGATCGTCACCACCGATGACGCGCCGGGAATCGGAACAATAGAAACATCGCTTTGATTGTCGCGAATATATTTCACCATCTTCCATCCCGGATCCGCAATTCCCGGAGTTCCCGCATCGGTTACGAGTGCAATATTTTTCCCTTCCTTCAAAAAATTTCCTATGTCTTTATACATCTTTTCTCCCGCGTACTCATCGTATCTCCATATGGTTTTTTTTATTTCGTAATGATTCAAAAGTTTTTTTGTGACCCGTGTATCTTCGGCGAGTACGATATCGCACGTTTTCAACACTTCGAGTGCGCGAAGCGTAATGTCTTTCAAATTTCCAATCGGAGTTCCGACAATATATAAAATCCCCATAAATTCCTATCTTTAATTATTTTTTCTCTTCAACACTCTCCTTACCGCTTCTTTTATATCTTTCACTCCCATTCCATATTTTTCTATGAGTTCACTCGGTTTTCCCGATTCTCCGAATGTATCATGCATTCCGACAAATTCCATCGGCACGGGAAATCTTTGTGCAAGAAGTTCCGCAACCGCACTTCCCAGTCCACCGGCAATTTGATGTTCCTCAACCGTTACCACCGCTTTCGTTTTATCCACAACTGCAAGAATTGTCTTTTCGTCAAGTGGTTTTATGGTATGACTGTTTACCACAATGACACTGATTTTTTCATTTTCGAGTTCTTTCGCCGCGATAAGCGCATTATAAAGAAGCATTCCGCATCCGATAATCGCAACATCGGGTTTTTTCCCGTTCACGGAAGAGTTCCATAAAATTTCCGCTCGTCCGGGAATAAACGGAGTCTCGTTTGAGGTGATCATGGGACTTTTTTCGCGTCCAAAACGAATATAGACAGGACCCCACATGTTCCCCGCGGCAAGTGTCGCTTTTCGCGTTTCTATCGAATCGCAGGGACATATCACCCTCATATTCGGAATCACTCGCATAATCGCCATATCCTCGGTTGCCTGATGGGTCGCTCCATCGGGACCGACGGAAATCCCCGCATGCGCTCCCGCGATTTTTACGTTTGAATCGTTGTATGCGATCGTCGTGCGAATTTGTTCATAGTTTCTTCCCGGAGAAAAAACCGCGTACGAAGAAATAAACGGAATTTTTCCCGATATGCCCAGTCCCGCCGCAATGGTCGCCATATTTTGTTCGGCGACGCCGATTTCAAAAAATCGTTCAGGGAATTTTTTCGCAAATCCTTCAGCGCGCGTCGATTCAGTGAGATCCGCGGATAAAACCACCACACTTTGATTTTCTTCGCCGAGTATCACAAGTCCCTCACCATACCCATCTCTTGCAGGTTTCATTTCTACGTCTTTCTCGAAAATCTTTTGGTTCAGTTTTAATTGTTCATTCAACATAATAATTTAATTTCGAATAACGACTTATGAATTTCGATTGAATTTTTATTTACTTAATTTTTGAATTCAGATATTTATTCAAAATTCGAAACTCAAAATTTAAAATTAGTCTTACTCATGTTCAGACTCTATGTGACGACCAAGCGTGCGGAGTTCATGAAGTGCTTTTTTTGCCTCTTCTTTATTCGGTGGCTTCCCGTGCCACGTATATTCTCCCTCCATGAAACTCACTCCTTTTCCCGGAATCGTATGTGCGATAATCACCGTCGGCTTTTCATAAATCGCTTTCGCTTCGTTTACCGCATCGACAAAATCGTGAATATTATGTCCGTCGACACCAAGCACATTCCACCGAAATGCTTCATATTTTTCCCGAAGCGGTTCGAGTGGCATCACTTGTTCGGTATACCCGTCGATTTGAATGTTGTTTCGATCGACAATGAGTGTAAGATTGTTCAATTTATATTTCCCCGCGAACATCACCGCCTCCCAGAAATTTCCCTCATCATGTTCCCCATCCGATGCGACACAGTAAATTCTGTATTTTTTCCCGTCGAGTCGCGCGGCAAGCGCCAATCCTATCGCCTGGGAAAGACCGGATCCGAGCGGTCCCGATGTGGTTTCAACTCCCGGCAATGCCGTACGATGCGGATGTCCTTGTAAACGGGAATTCAGTTTTCTCAATGTTTTCAATTCTTCCAACGGAAAATATCCAGCATACGCAAGCGTTACATATTGCACGGGGCAAATATGTCCACACGAAAGTACCAGTCGATCGCGATCCGGCCAATTCGGTTTTTTTGGATTGTGGTTCAGTATATGAAAATAAAGAGCGGTAAAAATGTCCGCCATTCCGAGCGGTCCCGCGGAATGACCCGATCCCGCTTCGAGCAGTGTTTCGATGATTCTCTCCCGAATCCGATTTGCCATTCCTTCCAAGTATTTTATTTTTTCCTCATGTAAATCCGACATGGTATATATATTATATCCTATTCCGCTTCGCGAAGTTTTTTATATGCGCCATTCGGATCTTTTGAATCGAAAATAAATGATCCCGCCGTGGCAATGGTCGCCCCCGCATGTTTTATCTTTTCCGCCACATGTTGAGTCACCCCCCCATCGACTTCAATTTCAATATGCGGATATTTATCCCGAAGACTTTTTATTTTTTGAATCATTTCATCGTTGAATATCTGCCCCGAAAACCCTTGATGCACCGCGAGCACCTGAATAAAATTGATTATGTCGGAAAATTTATCAAATACGTGTGCGGGAGTATCGGGAAGCAGGGCAATTCCAATTTGAACTTTTTCTTTTATCACCTCTATTTCTTCCGGGGTGATTGTCTCCGCATGAAAAATAATTCTTTTGGCGCCAAAATCAATCCACTCACGAACGACATCCAGCGGGTGCCGTACCATCAAGTGCACCTCCATGTTTATCCCCGGAAATTTTGAGATTTGAGATTTGAGATTTGAGATTTGAGATTTCTCGTTCCATAATTCAACCGGGGAGAATATACCATCCGAAACGTCAATCTGCACCCACGACGCACCGAGTGCGGAAATAATACGCATCCGTTTTTCGACACAATGTGTGTCACTACAATTTATTACCGGAATTATTTCCATATTCGCTTATTGGGGAATCTCGTCCTTAAACGAGGAAATGGCCTGCTCCGCCTCAATGCGAGTAATTTCTTCAATGCGACGAAGATACCGTGGCTCGCGGGAAAACGGTGTTTCAAGCCAGGCGATGAGCACTTTCCTCACTACGTCCGACGTCAAAAAATCCGCCGGCAAAACGAGTACATTAATATCATCTTCCGTTCGTGCATCGAATGCATGATCGGCATTCATGATAAGTCCCGCGCGAATACGCCTGAATTTATTTGCGACAATACTCATTCCCACTCCCGATCCGCAAATCAAAATCCCCCTGCTGTTCTCATAATCGCTTCCCACTTTTTTCGCCACTTGTACCGCAAAATTCGGATAATCATCCTGCTCGTTATATACCTCATCCCCCACATCAATCACCTGATATCCCCGCTCCCGGAGAAAATTTTTCACTGCCTCCTTCAAATTAAACCCTCGATGATCCGCTCCGATATAAATAATCATAGATATATGTATTATACACCAAATTCTTCCACAAGGAGAAAAACATCGAATTTCGACATTTTTATTTATGTGGATTTTTGTTTAAAAGGTCGGCTGAAAATTATTATTTATCTTTATCTCCCTTTGCTCGACACTGCGCACCGCACCGCTTTTTGTGGTTACCTCAAGTAAAATTCCCTTCATTGTTTCTTCGGAAAAATTTTGATCGAATACGAAATTTCCGAGACTATACGCAATCCACCCGTCTTTATAATGTTCAATCTCTTCCGAAACGTGCGGATGATGACCGATCACCAAATCCGCTCCCGCATCGATAAACGCATGCGCAATCCTTTTTTGCTCGTCATTCGATTCCGTTTTGTATTCGTCTCCCCAATGAATTGAAATTACCACAATATCTTCCGGCTTTGTCTGTTCCGAAATCAGTTGGATTATCTTTTTTTCGTCAAATGTACTTACTCCGGGATTCTCCCCTTGCGCATTGAGACTCGGAGGATACAGTGTGGAATATGCAAAAAATATGATTTTTTGATCCCCCTTCATTATTGATATCGGAGCATTCGCCTCGTCTTCATTCCTTCCCGCTCCGATGGGGTGAATGGAATTTTGTTTTAATATATCGATCGTATCGATCAGCGCATCACTCCCCCAATCCCATATATGGTTGTTTGCCAAAGAAACAACATCGAATCCCGCGAACACGAGACCTTTCACCGAATTCGGATGTGCCCGAAACGAATAGATGCTTCCCTGATTTTTTCCACGAACGGAAATCGGTCCTTCCAAATTTCCGAATGTAATGTCGGCATCGCATGTTGTACTTGCGACATTCAAAAACGGAAACGTGTAATCACCCGCTCTTCTCATCTTCAAATCAACGCCCCGCGAAAGCATAATATCTCCGACAAAAACAAAGTGTACCGTCTCGGCAGTCTCGATGCGTTTCAAAATTTTTTCCCGTATCGACTGATGGAATTGATCGGAAACCTCGCGAAGTTTCAGTGATCCCTGTATCGAAACAAAAAAACTGTTCTGTACTTCGGTGCGGACATAAAACAAAAAAATACAAAAAAGGAAAAATCCGATACATGCATATACCCCATATATGAATTTCCGTTTTTGTGGAGATTCATCCATATCTTTTATTATACATCACAAAAACTCAGCCCCCGGAAGGGGCTGAGAAAAATCGATTTTATCGCAAGTTCAGAAGTGTCTGTCGTAACTCATCCAATTGAACCTGTATCGTATCGAGAAGTGTCGCGGACACATTTTTTGACACAATGGTAAACGGTCCGTCACTCGTGTCCGAAATTGCCGTCGATCCCGCAACAAACACAACATATTGACCGAGTGCAAGGGTTGTGGGAACTGTCCAATTATACGACCCGGTATCTAGGGTTCCGCTCGACGTATAGTCGTTGTACCACGTGACGCCAAAATCCGGTCGTATACCGTAGTAATTATTATCGGAACGATATTTATAGACACTCACCGCAACGCTATTACTATTCCCCATACCCGTCACCATCCATTTTATACTTACCGTATCACCTATCTTATACGTCTCTCCCCCATTTGGTGAAATAACCCTTGTTGTTGGAGACACTGCGGCAGTTTTTACCGTGATCGAATCAGAAAAGTTATTTGACGCAAGTATGTTCCAATTTGAGTCATATTTATATGCCTCAACCTTATACACATAACTTGTACTCACTGAAAGTCCTTCGTCATAATGAAACGCCTGTCCCCGTTCACGTGCAACCAAATTTCCGTCTCTATATATATTATATCCGTCCGCTCCCGTTACCGCGCTCCATGTCAATTTAACACTTGTCGGAGACACCGCCGTTCCCGTAAGACCCGCGGGAGCCGAAAGTGAAGTGGAAGAAGAACAATTTTGCGTATTTCCATGAACATGATTTGATTCGCCGGAAATTCCCGTGGCATTCACTGCGACAACATAATATTCATAAAACGTATCGAGTGTAAGCGGAGCGGAACAGGAGAGACTTTTATCGGAATAATTTGTTCCCGATACACTGTGTGTGACGCGCACATAATTTCCCGTTACAAATCTACGATAGACATTATATGACGTTGCACCCTGAACCGCATCCCACGAGAGATTGATTTGTGTTTGGGAAGTTCCCGAAACCGTAAGATTTGTCGGAGCGGAAAGAGAGCCGGTACCACAATTTATTGTCGCATTTACTCCCTGTGACCGTGCTGATCGTTGCGTAGCACCAGAGGCGCTAGTTCCTGCATATGCGTCAATATAATACATATACGTTATTTGTCCGGTCTTTCCGGAACAAATACTGGCATCCGTATATGTGGCAACACCATTCGCCCAATCGAGATATTGAGCACTTGTTCGTGATATTGTGGGAAGAGCGCGATAAATATTATATGCGGTTGCGCCCGATACCGCGCTCCATGAAAGAACGACATTTTTTCCGCTTACCGTGGCAGTGAGACCAGTTGGAGTACCGAGAGCAGAGAGAGAACACGGATCGGTGGTTATATAATTGCTTTGCGCATATGATGAATAATATGTCCTTCCGTTGGAAGTTACAGCTGAACGCAGGTTGAATAGATACTGTGTGCCACACGCCAATCCGGATATATTTCCTGAAGTGACACCCGCACCTCCTACATTACCAACTCCGGAAACTTCCCACCACGAATCGGTGAACGGAGCATTTCTTGT
Organism: bacterium; assembly: GCA_021823645.1. GTDB lineage: Bacteria > Patescibacteriota > Minisyncoccia > UBA6257 > GWB1-50-10 > JAKANR01. The sequence continues at coordinate 4,049 of JAKANR010000001.1, read as the reverse complement.
CCATGAGAGAGAAGCGGTTGTTTGTCCTGTTGCAGTAGCGGAGACACCCGTGGGAGCTCCGGGGGTTACAGAAGAAACAATACCTTCGCTCACAATCGTCATTTTCTTTCCCTGCACATTTGTAACCGGAATTTCAAAAGTTTTGTCGCCTATGCGGATATTAATTTTTTCTACACCAATATTGGTCTCCTGTTTGATACCTCCGGTATTCATTCCGAGATCCGCTTTTACGGTAAGTGTTTTGGATATTCCCGAATCGATAGTTACCGGAGAATTAATAGATAGTTGTAACCCATTGATATTACTGGGAACCATTCCGCTTCCCACCAACACCGAGTCATTATACACATAGATATTCTGCAGATCATCCGAACTAAATGCTCCATTTAACTTTACTCCGGTAATTACAATGTCTTCTTTCCCGTTATTTTTAACATCAAATTTAAGAAATTCAGCATTTTGCTCTCCAAGTTTTACATTACGGCTCTTCGGCGTACTTGCGGAAAGTGAAACTTTTACATTTTTTGCTCGCGCATCAATGATTGAAAACGTATTGTCGCTTTGGTCAAAATCGTTCACCTCCTGGTTTCCCACATATAACTTGATTCTGTACACGGGATCGGAAGTGTCGGAAAAATCCAGGGTTCCAATATTTGCCGGAACCGTCCATTTATAACTTCCCGTATTTTTCGTATTTGCAATGGCTCTTTCCGATCGGTCACCTCCCTCACTGGAATACCGTGTATCGATGATACCGAGTTGAACATCCGCCATTGTTTTGAACGATCGTGCCGTCCAGCGAATTGTATATACCTTCCCGATTTCAAGTTTTTCTTTTCCATTTGGATAAGTAAGCTTAACGGGGGTACCGGTGTACAAATTTGCCATTATTTCAAATGTATTTGCACTTTCTCCAAGTTGCATACATGGGGCATCATTTGTAACCACAAAAGAACCCCCGGGACATGCAGGATTTATTCTAATTTTATAGAGACCGGGTTTTAAGTTGGCTGGAATCGTCCATGATTTTGATCCCGTATTTTTTTCTCCATATCCACTTCCGTCTGACGGCCACACGCCCATATTTTCAACAAGATTTCCATTTTCAAACCTTCCCAAGGCAACTGAAACCGTATCTTTTGCGAGTGATGGTAAATTTTTCGCGCTCCATTTTATTGTAACTGTGCCTCCAATTTTATATTTCTCTCCTCCTTTTGGGGAGAGAACGGTAATCTTTGGTGTAACATCTGTTGACTCACTTATAACCGTGAATATTCCTTCATCGCCCACACTATTTATACCAGTGGTATTATTTTTTATCACAACACGATAATCACCCACAGCAAGATTATTGGGAAGTGTCCATGAATATGTCTTTTGGGTTACCGGAATATCGCCGGAAATTTTTTGTATTAATGATGTTCCCTTATATACACTGAGGGTCACGTCTCCATTAAGACCCGACGATGTCCATTTGACATAGACAGTGGCACCCGAACCTACTTTGTATGAATTTCCGTCGGGGGAAATAAGAGAAAGAGATTTTCCCGTTGGCTGTTCTGGCATCGAAGGAGGAGAAACAACGGTTGTATCTACCGTAAACATCCCATCATTAAACGCACTCGTCACTCCCGTTACATTATCCTTCAATGCGACACGATAGTCCCCGGTCGCGAAATCCGATGGAATAGTCCAACTATATGAGTTCGCTGTTTCCGGAATATTTCTGGAAATAGTTTGTATAAGTGTATTTATTTTATATATACCGAGCGTTTTTATTCCACTTGTAAATCCTGAAGTTCTCCACCGAATATTCAAAGAATCTCCGGGTTTTAGTGTGTTTCCATCGGGAGTAATAAGGGCGATGGTTCCATTTTCATCAGCAACGGTAGCTTGGGCACTATTATCGGTCGGTACAACGCTCAGTGGAACCCAATAATTCGGACTCGTCCCCGCCCCACCCGATGAACCGGTACCGACTGAAGAACCCACACCTCCTCCTGTATTCACATTATTCCGCCACTGCCACCCATATATCTGTTGCTGAAGTGCTTGTAACTGACTATAAAGCGCTGAATAATCAACTCCTGTCGAATTCGGATCCTGTGCAGTCATTGCCTCAGCAACTGAAAATGTGCCCCCCAGCAGTAACAAAGAACAAAAGAGAGAAACAAATAATTTTTTCATATCGTTATATATACCGCGACTTGTTTTATATGTTTATATTATATCACAAAAGATCGCCAAAAATACTGTTCTTGGTGGCTCATTTTTTCTTTCTTCATTTTTTTACTTAGCTCGCACACTCTGAAGATAAAAGCACATGACGTAAAAGCGTTGCCACATATCCCGCCTCATTGTCATACCACGAAAGCACCTTCACCAAATCACCGTCGATTACTTTCGTAAACATCAAATCGACAATCGCCCCATACGGTTCTCCCACAATATCGGACGAAACAATTTGCTCGTTACTTACCGTAAAAATCCCGTTCCACCGCTTATCGTTCGTCGCTTTAAGAAATTCATTGTTGATTTCTTCCACGGTTGTTTTTCTTTTCATCACAAGAGTGAGATCAACAACCGATCCACTTACGACGGGAACCCGCATGGCGATTCCGTCGAATTTTCCCTCAAGTTCCGGAAGAACACGCGTCACCGCAATCGCCGCTCCCGTTGTTGAAGGAACAATATTCTGTGCCGCCGCGCGCCCGCGACGAAAATCATTTCCCTTCACAGGACTGTCGACAATCGATTGCGTTGCGGTATATGCATGGACCGTACTCAACGCCGCTTTTTCGACACCGATTGCCTCATGGAGTATTTGTATAACCGGAGATGTTGCGTTTGTGGTACACGATCCGTTTGAAGTAATCGTAACTTTTTTCATTTCTTCATCGTTAATCCCCATCAAAATGGTTCTGCCAAAAATATTACTCCCGTCGGCGCTTGTCCCGCACCGAACTGGTTCTGGTGCGGGATCTTTTGCGGGAGCGGTAATCACCACGCGTTTTGCTCCGGCATCACAATGCACCTTTGCTTTTTCATACGATTCGAATACGCCCGTTGACTCCACGACCACATCAACTTCCAATTCTTTCCATGGAAGTTTCAGCGGATCTTTTTCCTGAAGAAAAAGAATCGATGCATCTCCCACTACCAAATATTTCTTTCCGTTTTTTTCTTCCACGCGAACATCACGTCCGTATTTTCCGTATACCGAATCGAACTTTAAAAGATACGCGAGATTCGCCACGTCACCCAAATCGTTGATGGCGACAATATTTAACCTTTTTTCGTCGAATGCTTTTCTGAAAAAAAGTCTCCCAATCCTCCCGAATCCGTTAATTGCTATATTCTTCATGCACTAATTATAATACAGAACCGCATCAATCACATCCCCGGTATTTATTCCGATTTTGTCCGTCTTCCCTCCCTTTACTTCCAAAACTTTATCTACATCCTCGGGGAGAGAATATACTTTCAATTCCTCTTCCAATGCCCCAACCTGCGGATCGACGTTTTTTTCCACACCGACAACACTATTTCCATTGATCCAAATGATATCGATAGGAAAACTCATTCCCTTCATCCAAAATCCGTATTTCCCTTTTTCTGAAAAAAGAAACATCATTCCTTCGTTTTCTCCGATCGAATCCCGTCCTGAAAGCCCCTGTTCCCTTTTTTGTTCCGTATCCGCAATTTCGACAAAAATCTTTTCCCCTCCAACACTCAAATACGGACGCACGATATTCGGATCCTTTCCTTTTTCAAAAAAGAAAATAATTCCGACAATCACCACCGCAAAAAAAATAAAAAAAATCTTTTTCTTTTTGTTCATGTTGTTGGTTTTTAGTCTTTTGTCTTCAGTCTTTAGTCAGTGCATACACCGCGATACCGAACGCCACGGAAACATTCAATGACTCTTTCCCCCCATTCATCGGAATTTCCATAATTGTGTCGGAAAGTTCCAATACGTTTTTTGACAACCCCTTCACTTCATTTCCCACAATAAGCGCGAGGTTTCTGTTTTTCGGTATTTTTATTTT
>JAKANR010000038.1 GCA_021823645.1 bacterium | reverse complement strand
CCAATGGTCGGATTTTCCGCCCAAGGCGGATCCGCCTTTGGCGGAGAACCGACGACCTACTCCTTCGCTTTCACCTACTTTGAGCCAATGGTCGGATTTGAACCGACGACCTACTCCTTACCATGGAGTTGCTCTACCAGCTGAGCTACATTGGCAATAATTCTTTGAAAAGAACTTTATCACAATACAGGAAAAAATAGTGCGGTGCAATTTGGAGCCACCTCTCGGATTTGAACCGAGGACCCACGCTTTACAAAAGCGTTGCTCTACCGCTGAGCTAAGGTGGCAACAAAAAAATAATACTTGAATATAAAGAACAATTCAATGACTCCGCATGAATCAAAATCCCGCCCCTCCATGGAGGGGCGGGATTAATTTATTTTTTCTTTTTTCTCAAAAATGCGGGGATTTCCCACGGTTCCTGTTCTCCAATTTCCTGTTTTCGTTCCCGATCTTCGCGCGCGTCGCGCACCTTCTCCCGCTCGCGGTCTTCTTTGCTCTGCGTCGCCGGTTTTTCTTTTTTTCCAATCGGTTCTTCAACCGTAATCGCCCTCGGCGATTCGCTGTTGAAAAAGAGGGTTGGGGTGTTCAAACGCGATCCTGAAAGCACTCCGCTGAATCCGGTTGCGATAACGGTTACCCGCATACTTTTTTCTTTCAATCCCCTGTCCTGGTACGCTCCAAAAATCACTTTCGCATTCGGATCGAGATTTGCGGTCACCGCCTTCGCGACATCGTTTACCTCGGACATCTTCAAATCTTTTCCGCCCGCAACACTGAAAAGCACTCCCTTCGCTCCATCAACCGAAATTTCAAGAAGCGGAGAATTCACCGCCGTGTTTACCGACTTCATACTCCTATCCTGTCCCGACGCTTCACCGATACCGATAAGCGTCATTCCCGCGTCCTTCAAAATCGCCTTGATATCCGCAAAATCAACATTAATGATTCCGGGTGCATTCACCAAATCGGAAATCGCGCTCACGGCCTGTTTCAACACCCCATCAACAAACCCAAACGCTTTGAGTAACGGAGTATCCTTATCCACAAGCGTAAACACCCGATCGTTCGGAATTACAATGAGAGAATCCACTTTATCTTTCAACCTGTTCAACCCGTCCTGTGCGAGTGCCATGCGTTGCGATCCCTCAAACGCAAATGGTTTTGTTACCATTGCTACGGTCAAAATTCCTTTTTCTTTCGCGATTTCGGCGACAACCGATGAGCCAAGTGTTCCGGTTCCCCCTCCCATTCCCGCAACCACAAACACAATATCGGCGCCGTTCAACACCTCTCCGATTTCCGATCGATTTTCTTCCGCGGCCTGCTTTCCGATTTCAGGATTCATTCCCGCCCCGAGTCCTCGGGTAAGCGCCTTTCCCACATAAATTTTTCTGTGTGCCATCACCCGATCCAAATCCTGCGCATCGGTGTTGATGGCGATAAATTCCACTCCGCGCATACGATCTCCCTCCATCATACGGCTCACCACATTTCCTCCGCATCCGCCGACTCCCACCACTTTAATGCGGGTGATAATCGCTTTCGGTTTTATAACGTGCGACGTTGAAGGCGGATTCTGTTTTATTGTTTTTGTATTTTTCTTTTTCTTTTTTGACATAATGTGTGGTATATATTACGGGAAAAGATTTTTTATAAACTGTTTCACCCAATCTTTCGGATCTTTCGGTCCCACTCCCTCATCATCTCCGAACAGTGCGAGTCCCAATGCGGTGGAAAATTCCGGATCATCGAGAAGTTCTTTGTGTGTCGGATTCATAATCTCAAACGCACCCAAATCGGGAAACCCGACCTGCACATGAAATTTCAGTTCCTGTTTCACAAGCTCGGTCATTCCGGGAAGTTTTGTTCCCCCTCCCGTAATCACCGCACCCGCGGGCAATTGAATACTTCTCCCCAAGACTTTCAATTCATTATTCACAAGTTCAAGTATTTCGGCAAGCCGTACCTCGATAATTTCGGCGATAAATCGTTTCGGCACCTCGCTTTTATTCGTCGGATCAAATTCGGAAAGCTTTATGATATCCTTTCGCGATATGTCTTTTGCAAACGCATATCCATGTGTCAGTTTCAATTTTTCTGCGGACTCGAAAGAAATTTTTAATCCCATCGCGATATCATTCGTGATGTGACGTGTTCCGATGGGAATCGTTTTTGCGTATGAAACTTTATTTTCCTCATAAATGACGAATGAAGTGGAATCGAATCCGAAATCGATAAGCAACACTCCGAGCTCGCGCTGGGATTTTGTGAGCACCGACCGCGCGGAAGCGAGAGGATTGAAAATCAAACCCCCAACATGCATGCCGACGCTTTCAAGTGTTTTTAGAAGTAATGTGACCTGCGGGGCGAATGCCTCAACGACAAGCGTACTCACCTCCAGTCGATGTCCCGTCATTCCGAGTGGATCATAGATATCTCCCACATCATCGACAAAATACTCCCGAGTGATGTTATGAAGCACCATATAATTCGGCTGTAGTTTCACCGCTTGCGATGCCTGAATCACGCGATCGATATCATCCTGCTGTATTTCGCGATCCGCGCGGGCAACAGCGGCGATTCCCCGAGAATTCCGAACCCGAACGTATGCGCTGTTTGCATTCACAAAAACATTTTGCGTTGTCTTTTTTGAAATGCGCTGTAAATCCAACACAAGCTCCCGAAGCACGCGCGTCGCCTCTTCACGATCGACAAGCACTCCTTTTCGAAATCCGGATGAAGGTTGTTTCACCACCGCAAGCACAGACAACTGTCCGTCTTTTCTTTTTTCACAAACCACTCCTTTGATTTGGGAAGAGCCGATATCGAGTCCGGTGATAATGAAAGACATAATGAATGGAAAAATATGCATTCATTATACCTAATTTACGAAAAGAAAAAAACGGGGACTATTGTCCCCGTGTGAGCCGTGCATATATTTCCTCCTCGCGCTTCTCCATCCGTTTTTCGTCCGTCTTTTTTTTGTGATCATACCCCAAAAGATGGAGTACTCCATGAATGGAAAGAAATGATATATCCTCCTCTTTTCGCCCGATAAAGGAGGGGGCGAGATAGACTTCGCCGAGTGAAATCGGTGTTTTTGCCGATGTGTTCGATACGATTGCCACCTCGCGGGGAAACTCAAAACTCAATACGTTCGTCGGCACATCTTTTCCCCTGAATTCCCTGTTAATGCGTCTCATCGAATCATCCACAAGGAAGTATATCTCCACTGTCTTGTTTTTTTGTTTTTCCAAAAAAAGAGTGGTGGCAACAATGTCCCCCACTCTTTGAACGTCAGTCTCGAATTTTTTCGTATCCGCGTAAAGCACAACCCTATTTCCTTTTTTCCGAACAACCCGCGAATAACTCATAAAAATTTAAAACGGGAGTGATTTTTTAATCCACTCGCTCACTCGGGTGCCATCGGCTTTTCCTTTCAATTCTTTCATCGCTTCCGCCATCACCTTTCCGAAATCTTTTTGACTTCCCGGATTTATTTTTGCAACCGCCTGTTTTACGATTTTTTCGACTTCTTCGTCGCTTGCCTGCGCGGGAAGATAGTGTTCGACAATCGCAAGTTCTTTTTTTTCTTTCTCCGCGAGATCGGTTCGTCCGCCGGAGGTAAATAACTCCGCGGCTTCCCGTCTTTTTTTTGCCTCCTTAATAATCACATCTCTCACTTCTTCCTCGGTGAGCTCGGTTTTCCCGTGACCTCGTTGTTCGATAAGGCGCGAATGAATGCTCGAAAGAAGCATCCGAAGCGTGCCGGTGCGCAACTCATCCTTTTGTTTCATCGATACCTCAAGATCGTTGTGAATGTTTACTTCCAGGGGTGTTTCCATATTTTTTCAACTGTGAAAGCGACTTCATTTTCGAAACGCGATACAATGCCGCCGATTTGCGTTTATTGCGATTCACGTTCCTGGTGGTAAATTTTCTCTTCTTTACCTCCTTCATAATACCGCTCTGTTTCACTTTCTTGTTGAAACGAAAAATAAATGCACCGACATTCTCCCCCTCTTTTTTTCTTGCTTCTATCATAATTTAAGAAATTATTTTTTTATATATGTCATCAAGCGACTCTTTTGATGTATGTTCCACAATACTCTGTATACACGAACCTCCGTCATTTTTCCAGCGCGGGATCACATGGACATGAAGATGGGCGATTTCCTGTCCCGCCGCTTCTCCGTGGTTGATCCCGATCGTAAACCCCTCCGGGGCTATCTTTTCCTTCAAAAGACCCGTGACGCGCTGAACACTCGAGAAAAACGATCCGATCCGTTCTTCCGACATATCCAATATAGAGTGTATATGATCTTTTGGGAATAAGACAACATGTCCGGGGGCACGGGGATGAATGTCGAGAATTCCGACCGTGTCGTCATCTTCATATACCGTATTTGTCCGAATTTCTTTTTTCCCGATTTTACAAAAAATGCACTCCATATTATGACTTTAGTTTTTTTCTGACTCCCTCCACAAGCCCGTCGAACGTCACCGTTTCCTGCGCTCCGGTATCCATATCGCGGACAATTGCCGTTTCCTCAAACACTTCTTTTTGCCCAAGTAACACCGAAACGGGAGCCTTCGCTTTTTCGGCGGCCTTCAACTGCATTTTGAGCGATTTTTTTCCGAGCGCTTCCATGGTTACAATTCCGCTCGACCGCAACTGATGCATGAGACGCACACTCGCCTTTTTTGCCTGATCCCCCACGACAATAAAAAATACCTTATGTTTTTGTTTTGCGAGTATTTGATTCCCCTGCGCTTGAATGAGCGGTATGATGCGATCGACATAGAGTGAGACCCCCGCGGCGGCAATTTGTTTTTTAAACGCGATTTCGGAAAGATAGTCGTATCGTCCTCCGAGAGCAAGTTCAACGCCACCCGAACGCACACTGAATGCAAGTCGATTACTTCCTTCGCTTTTTCGTATAAGTGACGGGGTGAGTTCATATAAAATACCGTTGTCCTCAATGAGTTCGAGAAGATTCTTGAAATAATTGTTGCAACTTTGACAAAGAAAATCGAGTACCGTGGGAGCGTCTTTTTTCGCCCCGATACACTTCTCCGAAACACACTCAAGAAAGAGAAACGGATCTTTTTCGTGACCGCGAACACATTGTCCGCATAATTCACCTTTTTTTGATCCCGCGAACGATTTGATTTTTTCGCGATATGCGCCACGGCACGTTCGACATCCGTTAATGTTGATATGGAGCGACACGTCTTTTATTTTCAGTGTCTTCATCACTTCAAGTGTCGCGTGAATGATTTCGACATCGTAAATCGGATCATTGTCCCCAATGACGTGAAACACCCACTCGCGCGAAATATTCTTCTCATGTTCGTTCGAATGTTTTATGGAAAATACCTGCCCATACGAAAACACTTTGAGCGGGGAGGCAAAATATCCAAGATGGTGATCGATATACCCACGGAGAAAGGGAAGATTGTAATCGGGACGGAGCGCCAAATGTTCTCCCTTTCCCTTCACAAAATAGAGATGTTTTTCCGTTCCGTGTTCCTTGTTTTGTTTTGTTTCAAAAAATTCAGCGCGTTCGATAACCGGGGTCTCCATAAAATGAAAATTATGAAGTTCGGCGACTCCAAACACCGCACGCCCGATTTCTTTCCATAAATCTCCGTCCTTCGGAAGGAGGTCGCACATTCCTTTTGGTGCAAGTGTTTCTTTTTCTTCTTTTTTTATCTTCTTTTTTTCTTGTATTGGCATAATTTTATTTATAGAGTGGCGCCGCAAATGCCTGTACTTCATTGAGTGGCCAGAGGCGAATTCGAACAACGCCTATGATATCGGTCTGCGAAAGTGGCCCCCAACTCCGCGAATCAAAACTGAAATTTCGATTATCCCCCATGACAAAATATTCATTCTGTCCCAGTGTCGTGTCAAATGACCCCGAGGGCATCGATTCGAACAGATATCGCTCATCCAATACCTGCTTCACCCCATTGTTATAAACGGAAACCTTTCCGTTATCAAGAACAATGTGTTCTCCGGGAAGCCCGATGACTCTTTTGATATAAAACGATCTTCGGTCTCCCGGATAACGAAAGACTATTACCTCCCCGCGTTCGGGTGACCTGAAACGATATGCCAGTTCATCGACAAGGAGATAATTTCCGTTGTAGAACGTCGGCTCCATACTCGCTCCGCTCACGACAAACGGTTGTACCACAAACGTCCGTACAAGCACCACTGCGACGACGGCGATTGCCACGGTTTCTATTATTTCAAAAAATGACCAAAGAATTTTTTTCATTAACTTGATTTATTTTTTAATGGCGCCCGATATATAATTATGGGATAATTGTAAAGAATCAGATGAAAGAATTCAATCCTACAGACAAAAACGGAGGTACGCTCCCCATTCGAGTGGTGGTGGGGCTTGGAAACCCGGGAGAAGAATACGAACACACCTATCACAATGTGGGGATATTGTTTCTTCGGGAACTGGAAACTATGTGCGAAGCGGTTCCAAAAATACACTCATTAAAAAAATTCGAATACTCAAAAATCGGATCGCAAGTACTCGCGCGTCCATGCACGTTTATGAATGAGTCGGGAGAAGCGGTGCGTGAGGTATTGCGATTTTTCAAAGAAACCCCGGATCATCTTCTTGTTGTACACGACGATTCCGATTTGCTTTTGGGAACATATAAAATCGACTTCGGGAGGGGCACCGCCGGACACAGGGGCGTGGCTTCCATTATCGGTTTATTGCACACAAAAAATTTTTACCGCCTCCGCATCGGCATCCGACCTCCCACTTTGGAAGGGGGAAAAAGAATGAAGGCCTCCGAATTTGTTCTGAAAAAAATAAAAAAGAGGGATTTAGAAACCCTCTCCGACGTATTTCGAACGATTACCGAGTAACCCCATTACTGAAATAGTGCGGGGTTTACGGAAAAGGTAAGTGAAAAACCCACTGTGTTATCCGAGAGCTCGCGTATTCCAAACAGCGGAAGATCGACATTCGTAAATCGCTCGTTTTTCAGAAGAACATTTTTAAACACCACTACCGTGTTGCTGTCGGGAGCGCGACCGGAAACCTGAATCGATGAAGCGGGAGAAGACAACTCGAGACGATCAATGGTAATTTTGTTTTCCGATGTAAGCGCGGTGAAATAATCGATGAAATTCGAAAAAAAGATTCCTTCACGCGGTTCGCGCCGAATCGCGTCAACCATAGTATTGAATTCGAGCGCCTTCGCCCGTATGTCAGCGAATTCTTTTTCATTTACCTTCACTTTCGAAAGACTTACCTCCGAACTTAAGTTATTCAACTGACCCCGAAGAAACAACGACGAAATAAAAAACAAAATGAAAAAGAAGAAGAACACAATTCCCAATATATTCCTCCACAATTTTGAAAAACTGAGAACATATTGTTCAAAAAACAAATCCGCGGACATTCCGTAATTCAAATTGATATATTGATCGCCGCTGAAGTCGCCCTCTCCACGAAGCGCGGAACCGTACGCGACATACCACGAAGGGCTTACTTCCTGGGACGGAAGAATAAACGGAATAATTCCCAAATTTCCGAATCGTCCCTTCAATATCCGCTGAATATCTCCCTCAAATCCGGGAGCAATGACAATAACCTGATCGAGCATATCCTTGAATCTGCTCAGGGTGAAATTAATGACTTTCTGCACCTCGTCGATAATAACCTGTTCGAATGCATCTCTCGAAATTTGTTTCCCCTCTCCCTGAATCGACTGCCACGATCGGAAATAATCGAATTGCAATGAATTGTATCGGAGAATGGAAAGGTTGATTCCGTCTCCCGAAACATGAATGACAAGCACGGGTTTATCCTTCAAAGGATAACCC
>JAKANR010000037.1 GCA_021823645.1 bacterium | reverse complement strand
TTTTTCCGGTGGGAGTATTTTATGAATTTCCACCACTATCGTTCTTTTCGGTAGGGTCACCTTGTATATTCCCAGTTCTTTTCCGAGAATTGCGGTGCCGACGGGCGACGATGACGATATTGCGATTCTTTCGTCGTCCCGTTCGATAAAATCGGAGAGGATGAATTCGGACGGCTGATTTCCGTCAAAAGAGGCGAAGATGATATTTCCTATTTTGACTTTTTTGTCCTGCGCTTCCGGAAATATGAATTTCGCGTTTTTTAATTCTCTTTCCAGCATTTCCGTGTGCATTCCGATGATTCTTGAATCTCTCTCGAGTGAACGGGCCGCATCTTCATCTCGTTCCGCAATAAGTCCGGGAATATTTTGAACCATCGGACGCAGAATCGACTTCAATCCGTTGATTTTTTGAACCAAAAGATTCGCTTCTTTCAGTGTAAGTGTTCTTTGCATGGGAGTCTCCTTATGGGGTTGAGTGGTATAAAAATTGTGAGTTACTGCGGGGAATTATGATATACGGGCACCTATTTGTAAAGTCTCGATTTGACTTTATGGTGTAAATTCTGTTATTATATATTCAGTATTTTCTAAACAAAAAAGCGGAGAAACACATGGAAAAGATTATTTTTGTCGCCGTCGTTATTCTTTTTACAGTTCAATTATTTGCCCACATCTATCTCAAGGCCTGGGAAATGGATGAAGGTGCAAAAACGGGATGGCAAAAAGTCGGGTGGCACGTACTCATCACGCTGTCATTTCCCGTATATCTCATACACCTTTCTCTGGTGCTTGTGAAAAAGAAACGACTTTCAAAATATTTTTATGTTGCGTTTTTGGTAGTTTTGATGGGGACATTGATTGTGATGCTTATACTTGCCGATTTCTTAATTACCAAACTTCCATTCCAATTATTGCCGATACTTATTGTCTATTCTCTGTGGTTCGGTGTTTCTTATGCCATCGGCGCCTTTATTCAAGTAAAAAAACACGGATCATTATAGGATTAAAAGATAAATCCCCACATCGTGGGGATTTTCATTTGACATCTTCCGCGATTTGAATCATTTTGTAATCAGAAACTAAAAATTCAAAAAGAGGTATGTGATGAAGGAATCCGAGTTGGGTGCGGTAATATCCCTTGTGTTGTATCAAATGGGAAAGATGACTTCCGGGGAGTTTCGGCAACGCGTGGAAACACTTTCTATCGATGAACTTATTATGCTTCACAGCAAACTGGGAGAAAAAAGTCTTTCAGTATCGTTTCTCCTTATGGATCGGGGTATCGGAGTGGAGGAAAAAAACAGCGATAAGTATGAAGATATAAACAAAATTGTTGAGTGCATTCTCTTGGAAAGGATGAAATCGCTTTTCCCCGAAGATTTTCTGCCGTATTTCATTTCAGTAAAAAACAAAGAAACCATCGTCTGTCTTTCCGTCGGACTCGCCGATGCGATCGAGGAAAGATCCGTGAAGGAACTACTGTTTCTTTTCAAAGAAGCGAAATTTTATCTCGACGCCACTGACGTTATTCTTGGTGAACTTGGGGACGCGTTGAAGCTTATTTCTCGGCAGGAAGTAATTGAATCGATTGAAGATGATATACCGGAAATGCTTGAGCAAATATATCTCGACAGATTGAATGCGGAAATCACTCAACTTTTTCCCAAGGAACTCGAAAGAATAGTGGTTGCGTGTTCGGAAAAACTTCTCCTGCGGGTATACGACGAGATTATGGATAAGATTTATGCCTTCAGACCCGATTCGCTCGTTGTGTTTTTGAACAATGCGTGGAAAGCGAACAACGCCGAAGATACCGAAGGTGTGATACGCGATATTTTAATCAGCCGGATAAAAAACGAGCCGGTCGCAAATTTGTTGCGGTACATACGGGACATTGACGACACGGAAACGATTGATCGTATTATTTTCGAATGTCTATTCGAAAGACAGGGCGAACTGTCGAAATTTCTCGAATCGTCGAAAGAACAGAAAGAAGAAACATAACTATAAACCCCCGATAATAATCGGGGGTTTTGCTTGCGTATTCGTTTTTCCGGATACATAATAAAATCATGAAACAAGAAAAATTTGTGGGGGATACGCTTCCGGAAAATCCCAGAGAGCATTTGCAAACATTTGAAGATATATTCGACGGACTTTACGACGAAATGGACAGTAATGAGCGTTATATCGATGAAATAAAATCCGGGCTTGAGGGGGATAACACATATCTCGGAGAACTTCTTGATCTCGTTTCGAGGGGTGAGGCGGACGGCGAATATTACAAAAAAATCAATATGGTGAAAGATTCGATTGTAAGATCGCAGGGCTATTTATTGGATGTGCTTCGCGCACAAAATAAAATCCGGGAATATATAAATATACTCCGGGAGATGAGAAGCGAGAGAGATAAAAAACTCACCACACTGAAAGATGAACAAAAGAACTAAAAACAAACCCCTGGACAAGGGGTTTGTTTTTTCTTATTCTGATATCAGTTTCGGTTTAATTCACTTATTTAAAAACTTAACACAGCGAGAGGTCTTGCATGTCGTCGAAGAAAAGAAGGGAAGAGAGAAAGGCGCCGGAACGGAAGAATACCCAAGAGATTTCACCTGAGGTGTCGCAAGTTCTGTCCCCAATCGATATTGAGCGTCAAAAGAAGTTACTTCGTGAGCAAGCAATACGGGCAAAAAAGAACAAAATGGTGGAAGATGTGCTTGCGCGCACAAATGGAGAATTCAACGGGGAACAGCGGAGACTGTTCCAATTGTATTTGTTTGAAGACAAATCTCCCGAGGAGACAATGCGCGAGTTGAGACCGGGAAAAAAGGTGGAAGAATGTATTCCTCCGGATGAGTTTTACCGATTGGTCGAAAAAACCGCACGAGAGATGAGGAAATATATTCCGACTTTCAATTTTTAATCGAGAATAATCGTGAATCCCGCCTGGCGTATGCCGGAGGCGGGATTTTTTTATAAAAAACACCACTTGAATTGCTCAAGTGGCGTTCTTTCCTGTGGGATATATGTATATTAGCAACGTCTCGGTCTTCGGTCAAAGGGATTTATGCACAGGGGGATTGTCTAGTCCTCTTTTTTGTGTTTTTTCATGTGCTCTTTCTTCTCTTCTTCCGCTTCTTTCTCTTTTCCTTCGAGAAACGTGAGTACTTTTTCGTTTATGAGCATCTCCTGCACATATCCGTAAATGCGATAGGGATCCGCATCCTTATATTGTTCAATCACGTGATTGAATTCGTGTTCCACCTCTTCTTCGGTCGGTTTTATTTTCTCTTCTTCGGCTATTTTTTTCAGAATCAACTTTGTTTTGTATTGATTTTCGACGAATTCGCGCTGTTCTTTCAGCAATGTTTCTTCGGTCTTCCGTATTTTTTTGAAATACTCCTCTTTTGTCACATTATATTTCTTTATTTCCGATTCTATTTTTTCCTTTATGTGGGTCACTTCTTCATCAAGGAGTACGGAAGGGATTTCTATGGTGGTGCTTTCGATGAGTTTTTTCGCAAGCTCTTCCCGCTTGTTCCTTTTCGATTCCAATGTTTTTTCGTGAGCCAGATTTTCCTTTATGTTGTTTTTGAAGTCTTCCACGCTTTTGAAATCCCCGAGTGTTTTCACGAATTCTTCGGTAAGTTCGGGAGTTACCGCCTCGTCGGGATCGGTTTCTTTTTCTTTCGGTTTGAGTGGGGCGCGCATAATTTGTATTTGTTTGATAATGGCTTCCACTTCTTTTTCCTCAACGGTAATTTTTTCCTCTTTTTTCATGATTCCGTCGGCGATTTTTTTGTAGTTCGGGAGTTTGAATTCCGGAACGATTCCGACGGAAATTTTGAATCCGACGGGACTCCCTTCGGCGAGTTTTGTGATTGCGATGGTCGGAGCAGTCAAAACTTTGATATTATGATCGACGACAATTTCCGGATATACCTCCTGAAGCGCCGAATATGCCGCGTCTTCGAGAAGATGTTTTGTATTGATGTTTTTTTCGAGGATGTGTTCCGGCACGTTTCCTTTTCGAAATCCCGGCATTTCGAAATTCTTTTTTATTTCTTCGAGTGCCTGTTTTCGATATGTCTCGAATGTTTCTGAGGTAATTTCTCCCTCAATTTCCACCATGGAGTGTTTTACCGCACCCACCGTCACATGCTGATATTTTTTCTTTTGTTCTTCCATAATTTTTTATTTCTTTCACATTACCCCAAGTGTTTTCATTAGGCAAATTTCTTTCGTATCTTTGCCGAAAACAGGTATAATGGATATATGGATTTGTTTATCACCAAAGTATCGGGGGAAAGGGAACCGTTTTCCGCCGAAAAACTCAGGAATTCGCTTACCCGATCCGGCGCATCGGGCGCATTGGTTGAGCAGGTGATTCTTGATATCGAACATTCGCTGAGAGAGGGCACACTTGCGACCACATCCGATATTTATAAAAGGGCATTTTCTCTTTTACGCCGAGAAGAACGCATGGTGGCGTCGAGATACCACTTGAAAAGAGCGATTATAGACATGGGACCGGGTGGTCATCCGTTTGAACATTTTGTGGGCGAGTTGTTACGTGCGGAAGGATATCGCGTGGAAGTCGGAAAAATAATTCCGGGAGCGTGTGTAAGTCACGAAGTCGATGTGGTGGCGGAAAAAGAGAATAAAAAAGTGCTTATCGAATGCAAGTTTCATAACGATCAGGGGATGAAATCGGACGTGAAAACGGCGCTCTATGTACATGCGCGATTCGAAGATATCAAGCGTCGATGTATCGCGGAACACGGGGAACTTTGTGAGTTTCAAGAAATTTGGCTCATGACAAACACAAAACTTACGAGCGATGCGATTCAATATGCGGAATGTGTGGGAATGAAAGCGGTGGGATGGAGTTATCCCCACGACCACAGTCTCCAGTATCTTATCGAATCATCCGGGCTTCATCCCGTCACGTGTCTCTCGACTCTTCGCTCCGGACAACGGCATGCACTTCTGCAAAAAAACATTGTTTTATGTCGGCAGGTAAAAGACGATCCATCCGTGCTCAAGGAATTCAATTTATCTCCGGCAAAATTAAAAAAAGTATTGGACGAAGCGGAAAATGTTACTCGTCATATATCATAGAATCATGAACAACGAATATATAAAAAAATTGGAATGGAGATATGCGGTGAAAAAATTCGATCCGGCGAAAAAACTTTCCGAAGCGCAACTTTCGCTCGTGCTCGAAGCGGGGAGACTCGCTCCGTCATCGCGCGGACTGCAGGCGTGGAAGATTCTCGTGGTGAAAAATCCGGAGCTTCGCGCGCAATTGAGGAATGCGTCATGGAATCAATCTCAAATCACGGATGCGTCACATCTTTTGGTGTTATGCGCAAAGAAGGATATCGGCGAAGAATTTGTCGGTCATTATATGGAGACAATCGCACATGAACGAGGAGTTGCTCCCGAAACGCTCGATGAATTTCGAAAGAGTATTCTCCACGGACTTTCCGCGCAATCGGAGGAGGAGAAAAAAGAGTGGATGGCGCGTCAGGTGTATATCATGCTCGGATTTATTCTTTCCGCCTGTGCGGAGAACGACATCGATGCGTGTCCCATGGAGGGGTTCGACTCGAAAAAATTCGACGAAATTCTCGGTCTTTCCCGGGAGGGACTCGAATCGTGTGTGATTTGTCCGATAGGATTCCGGAGTGACGACGATTCATTTGCATCATTAAAGAAGGTTCGTTTTCCGAAGGAAGAAATAGTGAAAGAGATATAACAGTACATGAAAAAATCTTTTCCGTTTTTGTTGTTGGGGATTGCGGTTCTTATTCCGATTTTCTTTTGGTACAAAGAGTCCGGAGAGATGTTTTCGAACGGGATATACGGAATTTCTCTGGCTATCGGGAGACTCACGGGTCTTCTCGCCACGTTCTGTGCGCTTCTTCAACTTGTTCTTATCGGTCGGGTAAAATGGGTCGAATCCCTGTTCGGATTCGACAGACTCTCGCGCCTTCATCATTGGAACGGAATTCTCACTTTTTTCTTTTTGATTCTTCATCCGTTTTTCGTCACGACCGCATACGGGGGATTCGGAGGGGTCTCGTTTTTGACCCAAACAAATGATTTTATTTTTCGGTGGAGTGAGATGATGCAGACGTATATCGCTCTCATTCTGTTTATAGGTCTTATTATTCTTTCGCTCACTATCGTAAAAAAGAAACTGAAATACGAATGGTGGTATTTCACCCATCTCGGAATGTATCTTGCGATTGTGCTCGCGTTCGGACATCAAATAGACAAGGGGGGAGACTTCCAAAATAGCGCGCTCTTTGCGGGATATTGGTATGTTCTGTATTTGTTTGTGTTCGGGAATCTTCTCTATTATCGGTTTTTTATTCCCATATTTCATTTTTGGAAATTCAGATTTTTTGTCGATCATATCGTTCGCGAAAACGATTCGTGCACTTCACTTTATATCGGAGGAAGCCGATTGGATGAATTTCGGATTGCCCCGGGGCAATTTTTCATATTTCGTTTTTTATCCCCGAAATTTTTTCTTGAAGCGCATCCGTATTCGCTTTCCATTGCCCCGAACGGATCGATGCTCCGAATCACCGTAAAAAATCTCGGCGACTTCAGCGGAAGGATTTCGGAAGTTCCCCTTCATACTTCCGTATTCATCGACGGTCCGCACGGAATATTCACTCCCGAGGTGTGCAGGAAAGAAAAAATTCTTTTTCTCGCGGGGGGAATCGGAATCACTCCAATCCGATCTCTCATCGAATATTTTGTCGGGAAAAAAGATATGGTTCTTTTGTGGGGAAACAACAAAAAGGAGAATATTGTTTTCGACAACGAATTCGAATCTTTCCCGAAAAACGGATTGCGAATTTTTCATGTGTTGAGTAACGATTCGACATGGAATGGCGAATGTGGATTTGTTGATAAAGAAAAAATTCTTCGGTTGGTTCCCGATGTGCGCGAGAGGGAAGTTTATCTTTGCGGTCCGCTTCCCATGATGCGCAACACGCTGAAAATACTGAGGGAAATCGGAGTTTCGAACGAATATATTCACTATGAAAGGTTTTCGCTGTAGGGGATAAAACCCACCTTTACAATAGGGGGAATAGTTGTACTATCATACCTGTAGGGTCTCGGACGCTTAGTTTCTTTAGTGAGATATGGTAGAGGATTATATCTCCAATCACTTAAGGACGATGCAGAGAGAAGAGGGTCGTCCTACAGTACTATAGATTCACATATACATGTCAAAGAGATTATATGTTGGAGGGTTACCATATAGCACCACCGAGCAAGAGTTAAAAGACGCATTTGCACAGAACGGAGAAGTGACCGGAGCATCAATCATTATTGATAAAATGTCCGGACGTTCTCGCGGTTTTGGATTTGTCGAAATGGCAAACGATGATGAAGCTGATAAAGCGATAGAAGTATGGAACGGAAAAGATTTTGGCGGACGATCATTGGTTGTTAATGAAGCAAAACCAATGGGAGACCGACCTCCAAAAAGAAGTTTTGATCGAGATCGAAGACCTCCACGAAGGTTTTAATATCGATAAAAAACCCCGCCCCTCCATGGAGAGGCGGGGTTTTGTTTATGTTGATTATTTAAAAAAACACGGGCTTTGTGCCCGTGATGGTTTAATATTTTTTCAATCCCTTCAATTCTTTGAGAGGTATTTCCTGCTTTTCCATAAGATGTCGGTTTTTGTATCCTTCTCCCGCATCAATGGAAATAATCGCCAAATCGTTCTGCACGACGATTTGATCGATGTGCAGACATTCACCGGACAAAGAACTTTTCAATTCCTGATGTTTCAGATGACCGCTTTCCGTTTTCCACACAAGAAAAATAACGTCCTTTCTTTTACTCTCGAGCGATGCGCGGACCGCCGCGACATCTCTTCTTCCCTCGGGAATTACCGCATATATGTTGTCCTGAATCGGATCGAAGTCGTTTTTCACGATATCCTGAATGTAGTGATTCGCTTCCCGTGTCATTTTTATCCTTTTTTTGTTATGAACTGTGCTGAT
>JAKANR010000036.1 GCA_021823645.1 bacterium | reverse complement strand
TGAAGCGGTATGGGCGTTTCCCGGAACGAATCCGTGTGTCGCGGTGCGATATCTTATTCATTCGATGAATTTCGGAAATTATCCGCCGGGAACGGTCCGCGAATTCAATCGCAGTGCCATTCTCGAACAATTCGATGCGATTCGCCGGGCGTTGATAATGCGATAAATATATTTTTCCGTTTGTGAAATTATGATATTCTGAATATATGAAATGGCCGAACACGCTTACCTTTATTCGTCACGGAGAATCCGAATATAACGCATTGAAATTCAAAAAGCGCGATCATATCGATTACGCGCGTTTTTGCGAACTTTTCGATCATGATTTTGCTCTCGCGGAGGATGAACATTGGCCGAGTGAGGAATTAAGGACGCTGACAAAGAAAATATGGCATGCGACAAATCTTCCGATGAGCGATTACAACACACCACTTACGAAAACCGGAACAGAACAGGCAAAAAAATTGGGAAATACTTTGAAAAAGCATATTGAATTTCCCGATGCGATTTATGTTTCTCCCTATCTTCGTACCCGACAAACACTCGAAGCTATGCGGAAGGAATGGCCGGAATTGAAAAAAATAAAAACAATCTCCGAAGAGCGCATTCGCGAACAGGAACACGGACTCTCAACCGTATTCAACGATTGGCGGGTATATAATGTGATGAATCCGCTTCAGGGACTGTTGTACAAATTGGAGGGGGGATATGAGTATCGTTTTCTGAATGGCGAAAGTCAGACGGATGTTCGTGATCGTGTTCGTGATTTTTTGGGAACCATTGTGAGAGAACGTGCAAACGAAAATGTACTTGTGATTTCACATCATTTAACTATTCTTTCATTTCGCGCGAATTTGGAACATTGGGATCGGGAACGGTTTATGGATGTGAATATAAATGAAACCCCGATAAATTGTGGGGTGACGGTCTATAAGGGAAATCCGAATCTCGGAAAAGACGGAAAACTTATACTCGATATTTATAATAAGAAGCTGTACTAAAAAACTCCACTGTATGAAAGTGGAGTTTTTATACACAGACACAAAGTCACATTTTTATCGTCGGAGTGTATAATTGGATGTATGAACAGGAAGATTTTTTTCATAACTATCGGATGGATACTTGTTTTATTTTTTGTCTTGGGATGTATTTTTTACTGGTATTATGAACAGCAAAAAAATCCAAGCTATGCGGAAGCGGTGAAACAATTAAAAGTCCCCGGCGTTCTGACCGTGGGGGGTGACATTCCCTTTGGAATCATGGAATTTTTTAACGACAAGGGGCAACCCGACGGACTTGAAGTCGAATTTGCAAAAGATATAGCGGATCGCTTGGGAGTTCGATTAAACTACAAGGACTATAACTGGGATTCTTTATTTTCCGCATTGGAAAACGGAGAGTTTGATCTCGTGATTTCTTCTGTATCCATTACTCCGGAAAGATCCGAAAAATTTCTTTTTTCCGCCCCTTATTTTTCGGGCGGACAAACGATAGTGATTCGCAGTGACAATCAAGAGATAAAATCCTTTAACGATATCAGATCGAAAAAAATCGGAGTTCAGGTGGATACCACCGGATATATGGAAGCTAAAAAATACACGGATAAAAAAAATATTGTCACCTACGGGAATATCTTGGATTATGATGCGGGAACCGGAATCGTACACGACATAAAACAAGGAAATATAGATTTGATTATTATCGACTATATTCAGGCAATCACTCTTGTCAAAAAAAATCCAACCTTAAAACTGTTGGGTGATCCATTCACTCAAGAATACTATGGGGTTATGGCAAAAAAGGGAAACGACAAATTAATTGAAGCGGTGAACGGGGTTATCAGGGAAATGAAACACGATAATCGCCTGAGTGAGTTGGAAAATAAATGGAAGAACTATTAACGGCATTATATGAAGAATAGTCTGATTTTAAAAATTTCCGTTTTTCTGTCCTTTATTTTTATCATTTTACTTGTTTCGTTATCGTATCTGAATTTAGATAATCAAAAAAAAGAATTATCAAAGTCTTTTCTTGAACGTGCGCAAGCAACGAGTTATTCGTTACAAGCATGTATTTCCGGGAAGGAAGATTTTAAGGATAAAGAGCGATTTTTGAACAGCATTTATAAATCCATGTGGCTCGACAAGGATGTCACCGAGATTTCCTTCAGCCTCTTTGAGAATGGGAAATTGAATACGGTCATTTCCAGCAATCGAGAAAGGCTCGGGAAGGAAAATTCCGCAAATCTGAAAGTTTTTAATGATGAAAAATTTTCTTCGGAAACCGTTCGCACTCCGGTCGGTAATGTTTTGGTGGTCATCTCGCCACTCTACATATCGGGACAATTGGAAGGCACAATCGAGGTGAATCTTTCATTGAGAGAAGTGGAACAGGGGATTACTTCATCCGCCATGAGATTATTCGCATATTACTTTGTCATTCTCATCTGTTTTATCGTTTTGAATTATCTGTTTTTGCGCTGGCAGATTATCAGTCCGATTTTAAATCTGAAATCGGCAGCCACCGAGATTGGGAAGGGAAATTATTCATTTCGTGTCAAGGATAAAATAAAAGAAGACGAAATAGGGGAACTCGCGACCGCCTTTAACAATATGGCAATCAATCTGAAAACAACTCATGGAGAATTGCAGACAAAAGTGAGAGAAATAACCGAAGAGCAGGCGCGTCTCATTGCATCAATAAACAGTCTTTCATTCGGATTTATTGTTGCCGATACACGCCACACGGTGGTGCTAAAAAACACGGCAGTGAGTGTTGTACTTGAGATACCCGAAGACTCCGTTTCCGTGGAAAAAATTACGGAGATATTGAAGACTCGTGTGGACGTAAAGGTATTGGCCGAACAATGCATGAGGGAAAAGAAAATCATTGAATTGAAAGAAGTGAGCAACAAAGACAAAATTCTCCGTGTGTTATTCGCTCCCATATTGATAGCGCCAAACTACGGAGAGGTGATTGGGTATGTGATTTTATTTGAAGATGTCACCGAGGCAAAGTTATTGGAACGAACCCGAGAAGAATTTTTTTCCATCGCGTCGCACGAGTTAAGAACCCCGCTTACGGTGATTCGCGGAAACGCCTCCCTTATCGAAGATTTTTATATGAAGAAAATAAAAGACAATACGGTCGGAAAAATGGTATCGGATATACACGAAGCGAGTATACGGCTTATCAAGATTGTGGGGGATTTTCTTGAAATATCCCGATTGGAGCAGAAGAAAGTTAAGTTTGAAAAAAAAGAATTTGACGGAGTCGGTCTTATTCATGAAGTTATTGATGAACTGAAGGAAGTCGCTCTGGAGAAGGGGTTATATTTGCGTTTCGATGAGAGGGAAAAATGTGAAATACCCATAACCGCCGATAGGGATAGGGTAAAACAGGTTTTATTCAACCTCATTACCAATGCGGTGAATTACACCGATACCGGCGGAATAGTCGTTTCCGCACGAAAAGAGGGAGGTTTTTTCAGTGTTATGATAAAAGATACGGGGATAGGGATTCTTCGGGAAAATCAAGTGTTGCTTTTTAGAAAATTTCAACAAGCGGGAAAAGAATTATTCACAAGAGGCGTTACTCGCGGAACCGGACTCGGATTATACATATCGAAATTACTCGTTGAAGGAATGGGAGGGACGATTGAACTTGTTGAAAGTCATCCCGGTTCGGGAAGTACGTTTGGCTTCACCGTCCCTCTTTCTGTGATATAATAAAGAAACTATGGCGAAAATATTTATGGCGGAGGATGATGCGCTTGTTGCCCGGATGTATGAAAATGCATTCAAGTTGTCCGGTCATGAAATAAATCTCGCCGTGGACGGAGAAGATGCGCTCGAAAAACTTAAAACGATTTTTCCGAGACCGGACATTATTCTCCTCGACATGATGATGCCGAAATTAAGCGGATTGGATGTGATTAAAAAGATAAAATTGGAAGAAGGATTGAAAGAATTTGCCAATATTCCGATTGTAATCACCACGAACCTTCCAAAATTGACCATTGCGGAAGATGTTGAAAAGGCAATACAGTTGGGAGCGATAGAATATTTTCTGAAAAGCGCTCTCGACCCGCTGGAATTTGTCAAAAAAATAGAGGAAATTATTTCAAAACAACGGAAATAAACAATAATACGTTCGCCGTGTTGCATAAAAACTCCGCTTCCATACAGCGGAGTTTTTATGATGATCAGTAAAATTATTGTTGTGTGCTTGTGGCGGTTTGTTGGGGAATCTGATTATTCCATCCGCGCATCATTCGTGCAGGACCGAAATTATCTCCATATTCGTTTTGCGCGTATCCGTAAAACATCATCGGGGCTCCGTAATGTCTGTTCCGCTCGAATCTGCCACCATACCCTCCATCCACAAGTGACTTAAATTCACCGACTTTTATTCCCAACGAAAAAACGGCGACAAGAATAAGAATGCCCAGTATCCACCGCAAAAAAATGTGACGACCCCCGCCACAGCATAATTTTTTACACCATCCGCTCTGACATGCGTGCTCGCACGTTCCCATCTGCTCCTTTTTGTTTTCTTCCATAGTTTTATTATATTGACCTTTCCGGCCTACCTTATACTACATTTCTCGGCGGTGTTTTATTTCATGTGGGAGTCACTTCCATAGTTTGTTATACTGAGTACAGCATATTGGTATTTAAGAACTTTATACAAGGAGGTATGTCATGAAACGGCCGATTATTTTTTGTTTTGTTTTGTTCCTTTTTTCTTCTCTTTTCGTCTTCACCGGATGTTACACCGCAATTTTTACGGACGACAGAGAAAGCAACATGTCCGAATCGGTTCTTTCCGATTCCGATGTACCCGTGGTTCGATATTACGACTATAACGAATATCAATTTCAAACCGGTTGGTATTTCGGATATCATTATTCTCCCTGGTATCGATACCCATATCAATACGATTCGTGGAATAATCTTTGGATCGGAATCCATTGGAACGGATACGGATTCGGATATTGGAATCATTGGTATCACCACCCCTATTTTTATCCCCGTCACTATTACCCGTATTCGGATAATGTTTGGAAAAAATATCCGATTTGGAAATCCGAAGAAAAACCCGATAATCCACGGAGAACCCGCGAAAACGACGGCGAGCGTGGAATCAATCGTGAACGACCGAAACCGCCGGGGTCGCCGAATATTACGAATCCGCCCCCAAAGAGAACCGACGGAAATCGAGTACGTGATCGTGGCGAGATAAAAAAAGAACCGACACAACAGGCAACCCCGCCACCGAGAGACAACACCGAACGGAAGAGAGGAGAAGTGGTTCGCCCTCCGCAGACCAACTCCGATAGAGGAACGTCTTCCGGCGAAAAACCGGTGCGATCGAATCCGACCCGTGAAAGGGATCGTAAATAAAAAAACTCCGCTTTATTAGAGAGCGGAGTTTTTATGTGTACTTTTTTTAGTTTTGAAATGGAATATAATTGATATATGAAATATGTGCCCCCAAAAAAAATTCTTGAGCGCTATGCGGATGTCATGGTGAATTTCGCGTTGGGAGACGGGAAGGGAATCAGAAAAGGCGATGTGGTACGTGTGACCGGTTCGGAATGCGTAAAACCGCTCTATATCGAAATTCTTCACGCCATTACGAAAGCGGGTGGACACGTCATTTCGAATTATGCGCCGGACGACGACCACGAATACAACGCGAGCCGTGATTTTTATATGAATGCGCGAGATCATCAGATACGGTTTTTCGCAAAGAAATATTTTCGCGGGCTCGTCGACGAAGTTGACCACTTTCTTTTTATTTTGGGCGAAGCGGACATAAAGTCGTTAAAGGGAATTGATCCAAAAAAAATTTTGGCGAGCGGGGAGGCGATGAAACCGTATCGGGAATGGCGTACCGAAAAAGAAAATAGAGGAAAGCTTTCGTGGACACTTGCGCTTTACGGAACTCCCGCGATGGCAAAGGAAGCTGGACTTTCGGAAAAAGAATACTGGAAACAAATTATCGACGCGTGTTTTTTGAACGCTTCCAATCCGGTAAAAAAATGGAAAAATGTCGACATGCAAATGCGTTCACTGAAAAACAAACTGAATAAATTTTCCATAGAAAAACTTCACGTGAAGGGTCCCGATGCGGATTTATGGATTACGTTGGGAAAAAAGAGATTATGGGCGGGGGGCGGAGGAAAAAATATTCCGAGTTTCGAAATCTTCACATCTCCTGATTGGCGCGGAACAAACGGGTGGATACGGTTCAATAATCCCGTATATTCGTACGGAAACTTGATTTCCGGAATAGAACTTCGATTTAAGAATGGCGTTGTGGTGAGCGCCAAGGCGAAAAAAAACGAAAAACTCTTGAAACAAATGATACGCACGCCGGGGGGAAACAAGGTGGGGGAATTTTCCATGACGGACAGACGATTTTCGAATATCACAAAATTTATGGCGGAGACGCTCTACGATGAAAATATCGGAGGGCCGAACGGGAATATGCATATTGCGTTGGGAAAGTCATTTCATGAATGTTACGGCGGAAATATCACACAACAGACAAAAAAGGATTGGGATAGGCTCGGATTCAACGATTCATCGGTACACCAGGATATGGTTTCCACCGTTCCGCGCACGATAACCGCGATATTGAAAAGCGGAAAAGAAACAATCATCTACAAAGACGGGATGTTCCAATTTTGAAATTTGATATAATGAATCCACTATGAAGTATTTTATTGTTGGAGGAATTATAGTGGTTATTATCGTCGGAGTGGTTGTTTTTGCCGGTAACACGAAAAATACCGGAGGAAATGCGCAAACGGTACCGATTACCGAGAGCGGAAAAACATATACGCTCGCCGATGTAAGTACTCACGCGGTTGAGGGAAATTGTTGGACGGTGGTGCGCGGAAAAGTCTTCGACATCAGCACATTCACTTCGAAACATTCCGGAGGACCCGGTATTTTGAAAGGATGCGGGATAGATTCCACTCAGATATTTGAAAAGAGACCGAACGGGACTCCTCATCCTGAAAAATCGTGGGGGGTGCTTCAAACATATTTGATCGGCAGTTTGAAATAAGAAAATGCCCCCATGTTGTAGGGGGCATTTTTTTAATTTGTAGCATTGAAAAATTCTTCTTTGTTTTCCTGAAGAATCTCATTCAATTCTATTTCCCGTATCGCATCCATCAGAAAATCTCCGGAGATGTTCACTTCTTTTATTTTTTTGAAGTCGGATGAATTTTCTCGCGTAAGGGGAAAAACATAGAGCCGATTATTGCGAAACTCAACAATCAAATCATTATTCGGGATAAAAAGATATTTTGGAGGCATATATCGAACCCCCTTATCCGCTTTTTCCCTGTCGCTTTTTCTTTCGACAACGAATACCTTTATCACATCAAACTCCGTTTTGTTATGTTCTGCATGCAATATAACATTTTTGTTAATGACGTCAATCAAGCGGGAGAAATTCAATTTTGTGGTATAATGGTCTTATGAAAGGATATATAAAAAACATAGAAAAAGAGACGAAGGAAAATACGAATTTCCGGAAGGTGTTATACACTGCGAAAAATACGCAACTCGTCGTGATGCACTTGAATCCGGGAGAAGAAATCGGTGAAGAAACGCACACACTCGATCAGTTTCTTCGCATTGAAGAGGGAAGCGGAGTTGCTGTTTTAGATGGAGTGGAAACGGCAATTGAAAGCGAATTCGCGATTATTGTTCCCGCGGGAACGAAACATAACATCATAAACAAAGGGGTCGGGCCGATGAAACTTTATACATTATATTCGCCTCCGGAACACAAGGATGGGACGATTCATGTGACGAAAGCCGATGCGGTGGCGGACGAGGCGGATCATTTTGACGGAAAGACGACCGAGTAGTGCGTAAAGTTAAAAGTCCATAAAGTTTGTAAAGTAAAATCCCGCAGATGATGCGGGATTTTTATATGCCATTCCGAGAAAACCACGGGCGTAAGCCCGTGGATGAAGGCATCTTCACAATCTTCTCGTGGAGTATCATAAAGACATGGAGTATTTCCGCCAAGCACACGCCGTCTATCATA
>JAKANR010000035.1 GCA_021823645.1 bacterium | reverse complement strand
CAGTATTTTATGGTCTATTTTGTAAAATATTTTATCCTGTATATTAAATAGGATAAAATAAGGAGAATAGTGATAATTACCACCATTCTCATTCCCACGGTTTTATACAGCCCCCCGCAGAATATAAACCATATGAGTAATAAAAAAAGTTGGTAACACCAGAATACGATCCACAAAACAGTAGAGATTACGAGTAATACTGGCCAAAACAGCATAGTACCAGCATGTATAATAATGCCGTAAGGAATATCAGCATACATAAGGTTCCAACCACCACTTACTACATTTTCAACAAATGTATCAGCACGATGTTTTGTGGCGATTCCTTCTCCCACCTTGGAGTATTTATATCCGATGTTGAGGTATACAACAGCTAGAATTACAAAAAACATTATTTTTAATGTCTCTTTCATTTCAACTCCTAATTATTGATAATTATTGAATTACTGCTATAATTCTAGCATATTAGCATATAAATGTCAAGATGTTCAAAAAAACAGGCTCGCCCTTCCGAATCCGTGAGTGAGCGGAGTCGAAGGGTGTTTGTGGGAATGTCTGGAGGTGTGGATTCTTCTGTCGCGGCGTTTTTACTTAAAAAGGAGGGATATGACGTAACCGGAGTATATATCAATGGATTTAACGTGGACGGATGCTCCGAGCGTGACGCCGAGGATGCTCGCCGTGTTGCCGATCATCTTGGAATTCCGTTTTATGTGATTGACGCCCGTGAAGATTATTTTGAATATGTCGTGCAATACATGATTCGTGGATATAAAAAAGGACTCACGCCGAATCCGGATGTCATGTGCAACAAAGAAATAAAATTCGGGATTTTTTTGGATAAAGCATTAAAATTGGGAGCGGATTATATCGCCACTGGTCATTATGTAAGGTTAGTAACTAGTAACCAGCAATCAGTAAATAGTAAAAAGAAAGAATTACCGATTACTAATTACCAATTACTAGTTGCTAAGGATTTGAATAAAGACCAGAGTTATTTTTTGTGGACGCTCACCCAGGAACAGTTGAAACATTGTTTGTTTCCGGTGGGGGAATACACAAAACCGGAGGTTCGGGAGATTGCGAAGAAAGCGAAATTGCCGACCGCGGAGAAAAAAGATTCGCAGGGAATTTGTTTTCTGGGAAAAGTGAAACTCCCCGAATTTTTGAAAGAATATATAAAACCAAAAAGAGGGGATGTATTGGATACCGAGGGAAATAAAATTGGAGAACATGAAGGGGCGCAGTTTTATACTATTGGGCAGAGACATCTCAATATAATTCAAAAACCGAATCTCAAGTCTCAAAAGGGAATAATAAATCGGAAGCCATATTATGTTGCGGAAAAGGACGTTAAGAGAAATATACTCATTGCCGCGGAAGGAGAGAATCATCCGGCACTCTTCAAAAAGGAGATTGAATTAACCGATATCCATTTTATCAACGAAAAAGGCCATTCTACGATTCGCGCGAATCGTAGAATGGAGGTGCTCGCACGGGTGAGGTATAGACAGCCGCTCGTGAGGGCAGAACTAGTAATTAGTAATAAGAAACCAGTAACTAGTAAAGATAGAAAGTTACCAGTTACCAGTTACCAGTTACTTTTTTCCGAGCCCATTAAATTTGTTGCGCCCGGGCAATCTGCGGTGTTTTACTCGCCCGCCGTAGTTTCAACGGATGCGGGTAGTACCGGCATCGATGAGAGTGGAAATCATGAAATGCTGGGCGGCGGAGTGATTTTGGAATAGTATTAAGTATATAGTAGTGAGTATTAAGTATGGCAGAAGGAGAAAAAAAACAATGTCAAAACTGTAAGCAAGTCTTCGCTATAGAGAGCGAAGATTTTGATTTTTACAAAAAAATGGAAGTCCCACCCCCGACGTTTTGCCCGGCGTGCCGACTTCAGAGAAGATTGGCGTTTTTTAATATTTTTAATCTCTATAAGCGTCCATGTGATCTTTGTAAAAAGGAGTTCATTTCCGTTTATCATAAGAATTCTCCGTATGTGGTGTATTGTCCGAAATGTTATTGGTCGGATAATTGGAATGTTTTTGACTATGGAAGGGAATACGATTTTTCCAGATCATTTTTTGAACAATTCAAAGAATTGTGGCACACAACGCCGGTATTGGGAATTTCAATCGATATTCCCGCGATGGAAACGTCCCCGTACACCAGTCACTCGGGTCACTTAAAAAACTGTTATCTTCTTTTTCATGCCGACTATACCGAAGACTCGGCGTACGGATTCTATCAGGTTCGTAATAAAAATGTGCTTGATTGTTCCGTGATTATGGAGTGCGAGCTTTGTTACGATTGTCAGAATTCATTTAAAAATAATCGATGTGTGGGAGTGCGCGGAAATGTGACGAATTCCATGGATTGCGCATTCCTTCGCGACTGTGATAATTGTCAAAATTGTTTCGCTTCCGCAAATTTGCGGAACAAACAATATTATATTTTTAACCGACCGTATACAAAAGAAGAATATTTCAAGGAAATTAAAAAATGGGATTTGGGTTCTTATAAAACATATCGGGAGCTTTCAGAGAAAGCCCATGAACACTGGAAGAAATTTCCTCCCCGTCCGAAATATGACGATTTTTCGGTCGATTATACGGGAAGTTATGTTTTTGAATCAAAAAATTGCAAGGAGTGTTATGACGTATCAAACGTGCAAGATTCAAAATTTATGCTTATGGTTGCGGATAGGCCAACAAAAGATTGTTACGACATATCAAGTTGGGGGAATAATATGTCTCGTTGCTATGAATGTTGTAATGTGGGAGAGGACGCATCCGATGTCAAATTCGCCCACGAATCGGGGCTCGGATTGCTTGATGCGGAATATTGCAAACTTTCAAATGGTTCGCATCATTTCGGTTGCGTGTCGGTGAAGAAAGGGGATTATGTAATTCTGAACAAGCGTTACTCAAAAGAAGAATATGAGTCATTGCGAAAAAAAATCATCGAACACATGGGCGCGATGCCCCACAAGGACGCGAGAGAAAACATATATGTGTATGGAGAGTTTTTTCCCCCGGACATTTCTCCGTTTGGATATAATGAAACCATTGCGAATGATTTTTTCCCTCTTTCCGCCGATGAAATAAAAAATAAAGGACATCGTTTTTTTGAACAAGAAAAAAATGTTTACGCGATTACAAAACATGCATCGGAATTACCCGATCATATAGTCGATGTGACGGACACAATTTTTGAGGAAACGATTGGATGTGAGAATTGCGGACGGGGATTTCGGGTAATACCGATGGAAATTTCCTTTCTCCGAAATATGAAATTGCCACTTCCCCGAATGTGTCCATTTTGCAGAATAAACATAAAATTAAAACAATGGGTAAAAAACCTTCGTGTCATTCCGAGGACATGCGATAAATGTGGCGCCGAATTTACGACGAATTATACGAAAGACGAAGCCCCGTATATTTTGTGTAAGGAGTGTTATAAGGCGGAAGTGCTCTAGGTAAAAAGTTCGTAAAGTCTATAAACTTTTTAAAGTATGGGCTTTCATTTAAAATTCGAAATTCAAAATTAGAAATTTACTTCGTATGCTTCTCCCGGAGAAATTTTTCTTTGGATCGTGCTTTTTCCTCGTTGGGGTATTGTGTGCAAGCGTTTCACTTGGACTCTTCACTCTTCTCATTACTCTCATCTCGTGTGTTTTTTCCCTTTTTCTCTTTTTTGCACTTCACAAAAAATTATTTCTTGTCTTGTTTTTTCTCCTCTTCCTTATTCCCATCGGTTCTTTTTATTACACACTGAGAAGCGAGTTTGTTCCCCGCGTTTCCCCGGGTGAGCTCATTGACGCGCGGGCGGTGGTGGCGCGCGATGTTCGGATGCTTGAAAATTCGCAGGAGGCGATTGTCGATGTTTTTGCCGAGAACGGAAAAAAAGAGGGACGCGTGCTTTTGCGTCTCAAAAAATTTCCTGAAGTTCATTATGGGGACGTGGTGCGTATCCGGGGAACGGTCGAATACCCAAGCGAATCCGGATATGGGGGATATCTCGAAAAAAGAGGAATATCCGGAATTATCGCGTTCCCCGGAATGATTTTTCTCGGGGAGAATGAGGGTTCTGAAATATTGCGATTCCTTTTTAACATGAAAAAATTTTCCGTTCGGATATTCCAAAATGTGTTGCCTCCGGAGGAAAGTGCGTTTTTGTCCGGCATTGTGTTGGGGGATACCAGCGGATTTTCGAAGGATTTTAAAACCGCGATGTCACAGAGCGGGACATCGCATCTCGTCGCACTTTCCGGATATAACGTTATGATTCTCATCTCCGCCATTGTGGCGATGGGTATAAAAGTATTTTCGCGCACGACTGCACAAATAATCGCGGGGATTTGTATTGCCGGATTTGTTCTTATGACGGGAGCCGAGGCATCCGTGGTGCGCGCCGCGATTATGGGGTGTATCCTCCTTTTTCTCGGAGAACGGAAACAGCAGGATCCGCGGAATCTCCTCATATTTGTCGCTTTGTGTATGGTGTTGTGGAATCCAAAGGTGCTCACGTTTGATGTCGGATTTCAACTTTCATTTTTTGCCCTCCTCGGTATCGTATATATCCGTCCCGCACTTCAAAAATTATTTCATGTCTCGGATGAGGGAGGATTGTTTTCATGGAAAGAAAGTTTTCTCTCCACGGCGGGAGCACAACTTGCGGTATTGCCGATTCTCATTTCTTCTTTCGGGGGCGTCTCGTGGACTTCGCTTATCGCGAATGTATGTATTTTGGGTTTTATCCCGATTACCATGGGGCTTGGTTTTTCGATGATTTTTACGGGAATTTTTTCGTATTATATCGCCACGGTGTTTGGATGGATCACATGGATATTTTTGAGGCTCGAAACTGGGGTTATAGAATTTTTTGCCGGCATTGCCCATCCGTTTACGATCCCGATGAATATTTTTATTGCCGTTACCTATTACATAATTCTTGGGTATGTTGTGTGGCGCGTGAGAAAAACAAATAATGCACAATGATTATCGGAGACAATGCGGTAAAATAAAATTATGGATGAACGAAAAACGCCGATTGCGGGAATAATGGAGTTTTTGTGTTCGAAAAAGCGAAAACATATAGTGAGTGCACTTCTTGTCGGATGCCTGATATTTAATGTCATTTGGATTGCCGATATTTTTTCGGCGGAGGGCGGGAAGGGCGCCGTTTATTTTTTGAATGTCGGACAGGGAGACAGTGAATTCATTGTTTTTCCATCCGGCGCGAAAATTTTGATTGACGGCGGTCCGCCGAACGGGAAAGCGGAACAGGAAATATCCCGTATCATCGGTCCGTTCGACCGGTATATTGACATGGTACTTTTGAGCCATCCACAGTCGGATCATTTTGGCGGACTTGTGCGTTTATTTGAAGATTATCGCGTCGGAGCATTTCTCACGAACGGAGAGATATCGAATGACAGCGGATACGGTGCGCTTCAAAAAAACGCACAAGGGCAGAGAGTGGAGCAAATTTCCGTTTTTGGCGGCGATGTCATACGGCAAGGAGATAATATATTTCGCGTTTTATCACCCCCAATATCAAGAACGCAATCGGATACAAAAAAAGAAAACCCGAACGATCGTGCGATTCTTGGTGAGCTTTCGATGAGTGGGGGAAATATTCTGTTTACCGGCGACGTCGGAAAAAATATAGAAAGTGCGGTGATGGCGGGGTTGGGATCCGTGGATGTTTTGAAAGTTGCGCACCACGGATCAAAATACTCATCCGGGGAAGATTTTATTTCCGCCATTCGCCCCAAAATCGCAATTGTCGAGGTCGGAAAAAATTCATACGGACATCCGTCTCCCGATGTGCTGAATCGGTTTCTTCAAGCGGGAACATCGCTCTATCGCACCGATAGAGATGGGACGATAAAAATTACGTTTGAAGACGGGTTAGCGCGCATATTTTCGCTTTCTTCCCCGTAATATTTCGCAAATTGTCATTTTCGGGATACAATAAACACATGCGCGGATTATTGGATAGAATTCCGGTACGCTTTTTAAGCGACACAATGCTCCGAATACTTTTTTTTCTCGGTCTTTTTTTCTTTATCGTCGGTCTTGTTTTTATTGTTTTTAAAGTGAATATGTTGAGCCTTCCGGTAATCCTGCACTTCGATGCCTTCAACGGAGTGGACAAGTTCGGCGATCAGTCGTCGGTGTGGGGGGTATGGGGATTGGGATTTGTTTTTTTTCTTCTCAATTCGGTTTTAGGGGAAGTGTTTTTTCTGCGCGAACGCGCACTCACATTTGTATTTTTAGGGACAAATCTTCTTTTCAGTCTTCTTTTCCTCATTATTATTTCGGTTATTATTACCATAAACTGATACTATGACGATTACGGTATTATTCATCATTCTCACACTCGTGTTTATCGCAGGATTTATATTTCTCGGTGTTTTGATTTCAAAACAAAAAAAAACAAAAACGGATGATCAGGCGTTTGTGCTTATACAAAATCAGATTACCGAATTGAATCGGACGCTGGACAGCAAGGTGGGGGAATCCACTCGCGCGATTGAACGTCAGTTCGGCGAGAGTGCAAAGATCATACGCGATGTGACGGAGCGCCTTACGAAACTCGACGAAACAAACCGGCAGGTGATGAGTTTTACCGATCAACTCCAGTCGTTGCAGGATGTGCTGAAAAATCCGAAACAAAGGGGAATTCTCGGTGAATACTATCTGGAGACGCTTTTGAAAAATGTCCTTCCCCCGGGAAGTTACCAAATGCAGTACCCCTTTAAAGACGGAACAATTGTCGATGCGGTGGTATTTGTGAAAGAAAAAATCATTCCCATTGATTCGAAATTTTCTCTCGAAAATTACAATCGGCTTGTCGAAGAGCGGGATCAGGCGGAACGCGAACGATTGGAAAAATCATTTAAGGCGGACTTGAAAAATCGGATTGACGAGACGGCAAAATATGTGAAACCGAGCGAGGGAACGATGGATTTCGCGTTTATGTTTATTCCCCATGAGGCGATTTATTATGACCTCCTCGTTGCACAAGTGGGGGCGGTAAAAGTGAATACCCGCGACTTGATTGAGTATGCATTCAAGGAAAAGCACGTCATTATCGTTTCGCCGACATCGTTTCTTGCGTATTTGCAGACAGTGCTTCAGGGATTAAAGGCTTTGCAGATTGAAGAATCGGCAAAAGAGATTCGAAAACGCGTTGAAGAATTGGGAAAACATCTCGGAAGTTACGAATCGTATATGAAAAAATTGGGCGGACACTTGGGAACCACCGTTAACATGTACAACAGTGCGTATAAGGAATTCGGAAAAATAGACAAGGACGTAATGCGAATCAGCGGTGAGGCGGCGGGGATTACTGCGGAAACAATTGAAGGGCCAAAAGAGGAAGAAGATTTATAATATAAGAATATAAATCCACAAAATCCATGTCTCCCCGAGAACTGGAAAAACTCTTAAAAGCGATAGGAAATAGGCGACGAATCGCCATTTTGCAGTATCTCAAAAAACACCGCGAGGCGTCGGTGGGGGAGCTTGCGAATGAAATACATCTTTCATTCAGATCTACATCAAGACATCTTATGGTTCTTTCTTCCGTTGGAATTATCGAAAGCGACCAAAGAAGTACGCAAATTTTTTATAGTATTATGGGTGGACAAAATCCAATTGCACTGAAAATTCTTTCATTACTTTAATTTTGTTACCTTCCTTATAGGCTAATTCGTACGAATTAGCCTATAAGGAAACAAGGGAATAAAATAATATGAAAAAAGTTGCGGAGAAAAATAAAAATGTGCTGGTGGGGGTCATAAAAAACAAAAGAGATTTAAACCTCTTTTTAAGAGAGGGATGGTATAGAATTCCCGTGATTCACGCGCCGAGGCGCGCATTTTCACATATTGCATTGTATCAGCCCGCTTCGTTCAGTAAGAAGGGGAAACGGATTGAATACTATGCGCGCGTAGTGACGAGTGAAATTGTGCCGAGAATAATTCTTCTCCCAAAAGAGAAAAATCATCCGCGGGCGTATGAAGAGTATGTGAAAATCGAATGCAGAGAAATACAAAAACTTCCGCGTGCGGTGAAAAATATTGCGCCTCGTCGCATATCGTTTGGATTTACGACAATACAAAAACTACTTTCCGCAAAAAACATACTTGAACTGTATGGAGTGCCACAAACTGAGGAGATAATAGGGAAAGAATTGCGGCGCGCGGGGATAACGGCAAAGAGAGAATTTTGCGTGTCGGCGGGAGGAAAAAGATATCGCATTGATTTTGCCGTTTTTTGTACGAAGGGAAATATCGCGATCGAATGCGATAACCGGAAGGCGCACGGGGGGAAGACACAAAGGAAGAAAGATCGGGCAAAAGATGT
>JAKANR010000034.1 GCA_021823645.1 bacterium | reverse complement strand
CTCCACGGTAGGAATCAATGAAGCAATCATTGCACGCTATATCAAAATGCAAGAACGAGAAGATTGTGGGCAAGCGAAGCTTGTATTCAAAAAGAAACCACGGGCGTAAGCCCGTGGAGTTTCATTTTATGTGGATTATGCATTTTACATCCTTTATTACTGCATCGCTCGGGAATTGTTTTTGTTCCTTCCCCGCCTTCGTTTTGCAACAAAACTACGGACGGACTGCGGAACTACTTTTTTATCTTATGGGGATTGTGATTGAGGCAATTTTTATTACTGCACCTATCTGGGATAGTCTTTGTTCCTTGCATCATGAGCGCTCCGCATTCCGGACATTTATCTCCGGTGGGCTTTGATTTCATAATAAATTTACATTTCGGATAATTTGAACAACTGAAGAATGCGCCAAAACGTCCCCTCCGTTCTATAATCTCCCCTTGCTTACCGGCGGACAGGTCCCCGCACTCAGGACATTTTACCCCCGTTTTTTTCTTTGCTTCTTCTTCCTCGCTTTGTTTCACGTATTTGCATTTCGGATAATTACTGCATGCGATAAATTTTCCGAAACGTCCTTCACGTTCCATAAGTTTTCCCTTTTCGCACTGCGGACACATCTCGCCGGTTTCTTTCGGGCCTTCCATGATGGATCCGTCCAGTTTTCGCGCGCCCATGCAATCGGGAAATTTTTTACAGCTCAAGAATTTTCCCGTTCGTCCGAGTTTTATAATCATCGGGCCTTCACAGAGGGGACACTTGAATTCGTCTCCCGCATCCCCAAGATTGGTGGCTTTTTCGAGTTTTTCCTTTTCTTTTATTTCCTTCGCAAACGGTTTATAGAAGTTTTTCAGAATTTTTTCGTACTCCTTTTTCCCCTCGGCAATTTTATCGAGATCGTCTTCCATTTCCGCGGTAAACGAATCGCTGATATAGGTGGGAAAGTTTTTTTCGAGGAAGTCACTTACCACTTCTCCCGTGTCGGTAGGGAGGAGTGTGCGGTTCATTTTTTCTACATATCCGCGTTCAACAATAGTCTTGATGATTGATGCATAGGTACTTGGTCTTCCGATGTCGCGTTTTTCGAGTTCGCGCACCAGTCCCGCCTCGGTATATCGTCCCGGGGGTTCGGTAAATTTTTCTTCATGATTCAGGGAAAGTAGCGCAATAGGCTCATTTTCTTTTACATTCGGAAGTTCAACTTCTTCTCCCTTTCCACTCGGATCCGCCACAAGCCATCCGGGGAATATGATATTGTTTCCATTAATCGAAAAATCGGGAATTTTTTCCGCATCCACGGTTGCAGAAATTTTTGTGCGAAGTATTTTTGCATCGGTCATTTGAGAGCTCATGGTTCGTTCCCAAATAAGCGAGTAAAGTCTATTTTGTTCTTCGGTGATACCCGCCCTTCGCACGGAAACATGCGTGGGACGCACCGCCTCATGCGCTTCTTGTGCGTTCTTACTCTTCGTCACATACGTACGCGGTTCGAGATATTCTTTTCCGTACACGTCCTCTATTTCCTTATATATTTCTTTGAGCGCCACTGTGCTGACCGTAGTGCTGTCGGTGCGCATATAGGTGATGAGACCCTGTTCATAGAGTTTTTGCGCTATTGCCATGGTGTGTGATGGGGAAAATCCAAGGCGGGAGTTTGCGGTTTGTTGAAGTGTCGAGGTGATGAATGGAGGTTTTGGCGATCGTTTTACTTCCGTCTGTTTTACTCCTTTTATGTGCCACGGATGTTTCTTTGCCACTTCCGTGATACGGACCATTTCGTTTTCGTCTCTCGGTTCTTTCTCGCACGTAAGTGTGAGCACATTGCCTTTTTTCGTTTTGAATTCTCCGGAAATCGCCCAAAATTTTTCGGGAACGAATGCGCGAATTTCACGTTCTTTTTCCATGATAATGCGGAGTGCGGGGGATTGTACCCGTCCCGCGGAAAGTCCATATCGCACTTTTTTCCAAATAAGCCCGCTTAAATCGTATCCAACGATACGATCAAGAACGCGTCGCGCTTCCTGCGCTCTTCGTAGGTTTTCGTCGATCTCGCGGGGATGTTTCAATGCTTCAACAATCGCTTCTTTCGTAATTTCGTAGAACACGATGCGTTTCGGATTTTCGAGTCCGCATGCTTCCTTAATATGCCATGCAATCGCTTCTCCTTCGCGATCGGGGTCGGTGGCAAGGTAAATTTCGTCAGCCTTTTTCGTCAGCTTTTTTATTTCCGCAAGCACCTTTTCTTTTCCTTTCGCAATTTCGTAATGAGGAATAAATCCTCCCGGAATATCGATTGCTTTTTTGTTGCTTTTCGGAAGATCGCGCACGTGCCCGACACTCGCGCGCACGGTATATGCGCCGTCGAGATATTTTGAAATTGTTTTTTCTTTTGTTGGACTTTCAACAATGAGTAACTTCATATTTGTTATGATGAAATTGAAAATAATCCGCCTTGTTCCTTTATATATCCATCGAGAAGAAGAAAGGTAAGGTGTTGCCGGACCACATGCGATTCCAGTTTAGTCGACTCGACAATATTGTCAACGGAAAGGGGAATTTCGGCTTTTTTCAGTATTTCAATGATAATTTTTCCCTCTTCGTCGGCATATTCGATTGGATTGTTTTTTAATACCGAATCGATAAATTCTTTTTCCTCATTTTGACACTCCAACAATTCGGAAATATCTTCGATGATATCCTCAAAACTCGAAACGAGACGCGCGCCGTTTCTGATGAGCTGATGTGAACCCCTATAGTTTTGATGAGTGATGGGTCCGGGGAACACGAAGACTTCACGTCCTTGTTCCGCGGCGGTGCGGGCGGTCACAATGGAGCCGGAACGGAGAGGTGCCTCAATAACGATTGTTGCGGACGATATCCCGCTTACGATTCTGTTTCGTTCGAGAAATTGGTGGGGAAGTGCGGGAGTGCCTTCCGGATATTCGGAGAGTATACCTCCTCCGGATTCCAATATTTTTTTGGCGAGATGCTCGTGTTGTCGCGGATATATGGAATCAAGTCCGTTTGCAAGTACCGCAATTGTTTTTCCTTTTGCCGACAATGCTCCTTCGTGTGCCGTCGCATCAATGCCGAGCGCAAGACCGCTCACGAT
Source organism: bacterium (assembly GCA_021823645.1). GTDB lineage: Bacteria > Patescibacteriota > Minisyncoccia > UBA6257 > GWB1-50-10 > JAKANR01. Next base: position 5,870 of record JAKANR010000034.1, on the reverse strand, counting down.
CACAACATTTTTTTCCGCAAGCCGTGATGCAATATTCTTTGCGAGCTCCTTCCCTTCGTATGTCGCCTTTCTTGTCCCCACAATGGAGACAAAAAGAGGCGAATCGGGAATAATTCCCCTCAAAAAAAGATGTTGGGGATGGCCTTGTGTTTCTTTCAGGAGTTTCGGATAAAACTCATTTTCTCTATTAATTTCGTGTATAGGATAGGATTGAAGCATAGAGAGTATGGTAAAATAATAGCACAGAGCGACGTGAAGTGAATAAGAGAAAAATATGCCGGAATTCAAAAAGAATTTATTTATCAATATAGGTATTGCCGGTGGAGCGGTGATTCTTTTTTCGATTGGAATTATCGTATACGGTTCGAATATAAGCACGAACAGTGAGGAAATTATTGCGGCTCGGAAAGAGGTTTCGAATTGGGCCACGTCGGTGCAGTCATATTCAGCGGTGCGCTCGCAATATACCGGAAAGGCAAAAGAATATTCGGAGATTATCAAAAAAATCATTCCCGTGAAAGATGAGTTAATAAATTTGAGAAAAGATTTCCAATTTCTCGCGTCTTCGGAAAAACTTGAAATGTCCTTTTCATTTTCGGGGGAACAGGGGACAAATGCTCCACAACTCGGTTCGGTGGGAATAAATCTCGGAGTTCAGGGAGATCTTGAAACGGTGGGGAAATTTTTGAAAAAATTGGAGGACTTCAGATATCTTATGGGTGTTGAAAGTCTCATATTCGACAACAGGGAAGAAAAGTCGAGTGCGAGTATTCACGGGCGGGTGTTTTTTAGAAAATAATTTTTTATGAGAAAAAAAAGGAAATTAAAACAGACATTATTATTTGTTCTCGCCGGAGTTATGGTGTTTGTTGTGTTCGGACTTTCCTCCTACATGCTCACGTTTTTGGTACAAAACCTCACTCAGGCGTTGAATGTCGAAATTCAGAAACCAACCGTGGTAAAATTTGACACCGAAGGATTTGAACAGTTACACTTGATAAAGAAATAATTTTTTCAATTTGGGCGTGTCCCGATGGAAAAATTTCATTTTTCAACGGGATAAATAGTTCAGTGGTAGAACGGTCCGATGTAACATCGGACAGGTCGAAGGATATGAAACCCGAAGTTTATATATTGTTATGTTCAAATTCAAGATTCTATATCGGGAGCACAAGCGATCTTGAGCGAAGAGTTCGAGAACATAATAGAGGCAAAACCGCTTCGACAAAACACATCCTTCCGGTTCAATTGGTCTTTAGACAAGAATTTGAATCGTTGACTAAAGCAAGACAGATAGAGCGGAAACTGAAAAATTTGAAAAGTGCAGGGATACTTAAAAAGATAATAAACGATGGTATAATAAAATTCGCGTGAGAATTGCTTTTTCTCCATCTGGGCGTGTAGTTCAGTGGTAGAACGCTGTCCTGATAAGACAGAGGTCGAAGGTTCGATTCCTTCCACGCCCACAGCGTGCCCAGATGGAGAAAAAGCAGTGTTATGGTGTAGAACGGTCCGATGTTACATCGGACAGGTCGAAGGTTCGCTCCGATGAGATTTAAGAAAAATCTAACGGAGTAAAATTCCTTCCACGCCCACACAAATTTAGTTTATGAATTTGTCGACGATACATGGGGCCTTTAGCCCGCCCGGACGATCTCTGGATCGGACGGGCTTAGTGGTACCCGCCCGTACCGGACGGTACGTTCGGGCGGGGAGCACACCTTATTTGAAATGTATATAGTTTACGTTTTACAAGATGAACATGGGGGTTTATATAAAGGAATGACAAATAATTTAACGCGGCGGTTAAGGGAACATAAAAGTGGTCATACGATAACAACAAGTAGAATGAAAGGAATAAAAATTGTCTATATGGAAGAATGTGATACGATAGAGGATGCTCGAAGGCGTGAACTGTATTTAAAAACTGCAGCAGGGAGGAGATTTTTAAAAGGAAAAATTGGGCCTTTAGCTTAGTGGTAGAGCACCCGGTTTGCATCCGGGAGATAGGGGTTCGATTCCCCTAAGGTCCACCAAAGTTTATTTGAAAAAGTCAGAACTCATTTTGAACAAAATCCCGACTGATTGCCACGCGAAGCGCGACAGAACCAAAACTGAACGCTCGAGCGGGCAAAAAGGAAGGGGGATTGGGGGGAAGGAATTTCTGCCCGCCCTCGCTTTCCGCCGCCGAATTTCGTATTTCACTTTGCGAAATGCACCGCCAATTAAAATTTTTATTTTGATAAAGCATTTTAATTATCTTAAAACAAAATTAAAAAGATAACCTGTAAAAATAATTCCCACCCCGACAATTCCAGCAAAAATCAAAATCAATTTTATTTTCATTACTTTTTTCAAAATCATAAATTCGGGAAGCGAAAGCCCAGTTACTGCCATCATAAAAGCCAATGTCGTGCCCATAGCGACGCCTTTTTCCGTTAAAGCACTTACAAGCGGAATAACGCCTGCAGCGTTGGAATAAAGCGGAATACCGATTAGCGTTGCCAATGGCACAGCATACCATTTATCGGCACTGGCATATTTCGCCAAAAAATCGGTTGGCACATAGCCGTGTATCCATGCGCCAAGACCAATGCCGATTAAAATATAAATCCATACCTTTTTGATAATATCAGCCGTATATTTTTTAGCGTAAGAGATTCTGTTTTTCCATTTCATTTTTACACCATTTTCCGAATTTATGATTTTGTTATTGAAAACAAAATTTTCAACTAAATTCTCAACTTTTAATTTGCCGATAATGATACCCGACAGGATAGCGATGATTAAGCCGCTAATAATATAAATTAGAGCAACTTTCCAGCCGAACATTCCCAAAAGTAAAACTAAAGCCACTTCGTTAATCATCGGCGAAGCCACCAGAAAAGAAAAAGTGACACCAAGTGGAACGCCCGCTTCAACAAAACCCAAAAACAACGGGACGGCACTACAAGAACAAAATGGCGTTATAATTCCCAACATTGCGGCAAGAACATTGCCGAGATATTCATTTTTTCTTGATAAAATGTTTCGGATTTTTTCCGGTGGCAAAAACGATCTAACAATTGAAACAATAAAAATAATAACCGAAAGCAAAATAAAAATTTTTATCGTGTCATAAATAAAAAAGTTTATTGCTTCGGCAAAAATCGTTTTTGCCACTAAGTGAAAAACGCCATAAGTAAGCAAATCAGCAAATAATTTTACGGGGTAAAAAATATCCATAAATTTATTTATTCCTTTATATCTTTCTCAATTAACTTTTTAATTTTTTCAATATCAGGCAATGAGCCAGCCAAAACTGGTTTTCCATTTACAGCCAAAACAGGGCTAGACATCACACCTATATCAATAATTTTTTGAATGTCTGTGATATATTCCACTTCTGTTTTTAGATTTAATTCCGCAACCGCTTGCTTTGTTAGTTCAAACAACTTTTTGCAGGTTGAACAGCCCGAACCTAAAACTTGAATTTTCATTATTTTATTCTCCATACGAATTTAAGTAGTTATTTAATAATTTCGAATATTTTTTAATGACTTTTTTATTGACTGAATAAATAACTTTTAACCCCTCTTGCCTTGATGACACCAGCCCAAAATCTTTCAATACTTTCAAATGATGAGAAGTAAGATTTTGAGCTAAATTAAGATATTGCCAAATGTCGCAAACACATTTTTCGTTCTCTCTTAAAAGACAAAGAATCTTTAGGCGATTTTCTTCACTAATTATTTTTAAAAATTCAACTGTTTGCGACAAATTAGCAACCGATTTTTTATCTACACAACACTTTGGTTTCATAAATATATTTATTAATGTTAACTATATCAATGCTTATTGATATAGTATTCCATTCAATATTTGTTGTCAAGTTTTCATTTTTCGGTTATACTTAACTTGTTTTAGGTGGCGCGCCAACTTCGTTGACACGAAATTCGGCGGTGGCGGAAAGCGAGGACGGGCAGAAATTCCTTCCCCCCAACCCCCCTTCCTTTTTGCCCGCTCGAGCGTTCAGTTTTGGTTCTGTCGCGCTTCGCGTGGCAATCAGTCGGGATTTTGTTCAAAATGAGTTCTGACTTTTTCCAACAAACACCACCAAATCCACCTTAAACTATTTATATTTACGCATGTCCATAGAAAATAAAAAGAAAAAAACAATAGGAATATTTAATAAGGGTAAAAATGGTACTTTTATTGATAATGTTTTTAGCGGACTTGATATCGGAATCCAAGATGAAGGAGAAAATACCTTCGCTTCTGGTAATAAATTTAATGACGGCGAGTCTATGAAGAAAAGAAGCTTGTTTTCAATGGAGAATCCAATTGTTTGGATAGTAACAAGTTTAGCTTTGATTATAGTGGTTGCGGCAATCTGCTATTGGGTAAATAAAACTGGATTTCCATTAAAATTTGGTTCCAATTAGCACAGACAAAGTCCCCATAGTTTGTTTAAACCCATTTGGATTTACAGGCGTCTATGGAGAGAATATTAAAATATAAGTGGAAGTCCGGTTTTAATCCGTTCAGATTTGTAAGAAAAATCGCGCTTTTTGTGTGATTTTTTTTGCAGTTAAAAATCAGGTATAATAACCGCATGATTCGTGCTTTGATAAGAAAAATAAGGGAAAAGAAATTTTCGTATGAGCCCCTTGTGAAAATTATTCTTGACGGTGCGCAATTAACGAAGAATTTCCGTACATTTGTGTCGTTGCGGGAAGGATTGCGTATTGCTCCCGTACTCAAAAGCAATGCATACGGACACGGACTTCTCATTGTGGGAAAAAAATTGGATACTGAACATCCTCCGTTTTTTGTTGTTGATTCGTATCATGAAGCGTTGATGTTGAAAAACGAGGGAATTCGTTCCGATGTGCTCGTGTTGGGATATACATCTCCACAAAATATCTTGAATGCGAAGCGGGGTGATGTGGTATTCGGAATCACCACCATGGTGCAACTCGAGGAAATTTCCCGTTCATTGCGACAAAAAATGCGTTTTCATTTGAAGGTCGATACCGGAATGCATCGTCAGGGGATTATGCAAAATGAATTGAATGACGCAATCTCGTTCATAAAAAAGAATCCGTATATCGTGCTTGAAGGGATATGCTCCCATTTTGCCGACGCTGATGTAAATGAATCGGAAATCACAAAAAAACAAATTGAAATTTGGAATACTATTGTGGAAACGATAAAAGGAAAATTTCCGGGTTTATTATATACGCACGTTGAGGCAACCGCGGGAACTCAATATGGAGGTCTCATTCGGGCGAATGTTGCGCGTGTGGGACTCGGAACATACGGTATCGACAGTGCAAAAAGAGATCATCTTGATATCGCGCCGGTTATGCGGATGGAATCGATTATTGCGGGAGTAAAAAAAATATTACCCGGGGAATGTGTCGGGTACAATGCGACGTTTTGCGCCCAACAAGAAACGGTTGTTGCAACTGTTCCGGTCGGATATTTCGAGGGGATAGACCGAAGACTTTCGAATGCCGGATTTTTCAAGGTAAAAGGGGAGTATTGTCCGATTGTGGGACGGGTGAATATGAACATGACAAGTATCGACGTTTCCCGGATAAAAGATATCCGCGAGGGCGATACGGTTGAGGTCGTGAGTAATGTTCCCGGTGACAAAAATTCGGTGCAATCGATGGCGGAGATATGCGGAACGATTCCTTACGAAATTTTAGTGGGAATTCCGGAAAGAATTCGCCGTGTGTGGAAATAGAGAATAGGGATTAGGGCATAGGGTTTAGTGGGAGAAGGAGACTGAAATAAAACATTCCAATCCGCCAACTGGCGGATTGGAATGTTTTATTTAACAAAAGTATGTACCATTTATTGATCTAATATTTCAATTTTTG
>JAKANR010000033.1 GCA_021823645.1 bacterium | reverse complement strand
GAAAAACCGTTTTATATTTTCAGAAAAATTAAACACAATTTCGGAATTCATGGTCAACACAATGCTAAAAGACGCGTCGACGGTACATTGTCCCACATTCCCGATACCATGCCAGTGATTTTGTTCGATAATGTTCCGGAGGGTATCGCAATACAATAAAAAAACCACCCATATTTAGGTGGTTTTGATTTATCCGAAAATAAGTAGTTGACTTTTATATAACACAATGCTATAATATCAGCAGAAAGTTTAAGTATTATTTTAACAACAATTGCCTTGCGAGGATGTTATGAAAGACCTTGTGATAGTTGCTTTGGTGCTTGTAATTGTGACAATGATTTTTCTTTATCGACGGCGATGTAAAAAATGCGGTAGTCAAAGAACGCGGGTATATTGTGCCAGTGTTCGGCGTGGTAGTTATTTTAGACACTGCAATAAATGTGGCTATAACGAAGACGTATCGCCTGCGATATAGAAACCAAAAAGATTTCTGAAAAAAAATAAAACCGCTTACATTTAAGCGGTTTTTGTTATAAATCTTTCTTCAGCCCACTTTAACAGAATTCCGTAAAGCCATCCAAATATGAGATTCTCGAAAAGATAAATCAATGAAATTATGATAATTTTTTGAGAAGAGACTCCAAAAACGGATGCCCACACGATGTAAATGGGAATCTGATGGATTGATAGCGCGATCCAATCGACAATTGCCTCATAAAACCTGTTCTTTGATGCAATCGGAATTCTTTTGATGAGAAAATCCGTTAGTTTTGCGGGTATTCGTGCGGAGGCATATTTTGTAAGATTGTAGAAAACACGGATAATACCAAACTGTCCGATGGCAATTTTAAAAACAAAAACTTCAAAAAGAAGCGAAGATGCACTCACGAGGGTTCCGTAGACGAGGAGGGCAATCGTGTCCGCGGTAAATGTCTGTAAAAATTTTCGTGCCCGAGTTATCAATCAATTCTCCGTTGTTAAGTTGTTTGAGCATTAAAGCTTTTCTGTTTTCAAAACTAACACAGTTTTATATCATTTGTCAAGTTTATATTTTGAATAGATCTTTTCAAAATCTTCATCCTTATAAAAAACAATAAATCTATCTCTATACATAAGTCCCTGTAATATAAATCCAATTAAAACACCAAGTATAAATGGGTGATAAAATTTAAAAACTATGCAAAAAATAAAAATAAAAAGACTTAATATCCAATGGTGAATATGAATTCTATATATTCCAATTTTCAGACGAATTGATCGTCCGATCCTATCTCCTTCGTATTTTCCAGCAAAAAAGTATAAAAAAACGGAACCAGTAAGCATTCCAAGAATAAGTAGAATCCAATACATAGGGCGGTGTTTGTTGGACAAAGTTCGAAACTATTTCGAGCAAAATCCAAATGATTAAAACTAATAATGCGGACTCGGCAGGGCGAAACAATTTTTCTGGGGTTTTGGATTCGCCCTGCCTCGGCTGATTTCCCGCCCGCAGGAGGGGTCTGGGGAGGAATGCGGGCGGGTTTCGGGCTGGGGGTTTTCGGAAAATTCGCCGCCAATCATAATTCTTTATCTAACGACGACCAAGCCTGTTCCGTAGAAATCGGCAATCGCAAAGATTTTTCACTTCGCGAATTGTGCTCAATAAAAATCTGCTTAACCTCGTCTTTGTTCAAGTTCAATTTTAGCACAATTCGCTTTATTAAATCTATAACGCCCGGAGCCAAAAATGCCGATTCTTTCGGATCAAATGGCGGAAATTCTTTCAAAATTTCTGGGTCATTCATTCCGCCAACATTTCGCACGCCGTTGAGGTCTAAATAACAAACTTCAAGATAAGTTTGCAAAGCGTTTTTAAGTTTCATTTCTCCACGCAGAATTTCCGCCATTTGGAATCTTGTGTTTCGATACAAGCCCCAATCACCATTTTTAGAGTGTTCTATAATTTGTTTATTTAATATTCCCCATCGGACATCGTTGTCGGAAGGTTCTTTGCCACCAAATCGTTTTCTCAAAATTTCTTTCTCTTTTGCAAACTCTTCTTTTTCGGCAACAAAAATATCATGAGTTCCAGCAACGATTGTCCATTCTTCATCAATCTTGTCTGCCTCCGCTTTCATTACAACAACGCGAGCATTATCTTTTGGCCGAGTGCGAACAAAAACAAATTCACCGCAATGTGGACATTTGGTTTTAGCTCCGGGGATTTTGGAAAGTGCTTTGTGACAATACGGGCACTCGGCTTTTCGCTCATCTTTTGTTTTGCGTTGTTGATTATCAGTATTCGGCTTTGAGCGAAATATATCGAGTATGCTCATATATTTTACAAACCAAGAAGTTGTTTTTTCTTCGCATTAAATTCTTCGTCGTTGATAATTCCTTTTTCTTTTAATGTGGCGAGCTTTTCAAGCTCATCAAGTCCGCTACTTTTAGGAATACCAACAGAATTTATTTTTTCCTCAATTAAAGTTTTTGCTTCATTAAAAAGTTCGTTGTTATTTCCACCAAACGCTGAATGAAAATTGATTGAATTTTCATCTGTCGCAGATTGAAAAAGACCACTTTTAGCTTCTGAACCTCCTTTGAGTGTGAGCTGAATATATCCCGCCGTCATTCCCGCCTTTTTTAACTGAACGGCAACAATACTGCTATACGGAATTGTTTTGTCTCCCCGCAACATTCCACCGCCAAGAAAAAAACCTTTGGCACCTCGCTTAATAATCACACCTGTATCTGTGAGAATTAAAGTTCCGTTGTATCCCTTATATTCTTTGTGATTTTGATTATCGTTCATATATTTTAGTTTGCTTCAAGTGTTACACCTCTTAGAATAGATAATTACTAATCATTAAGGTGCTGAATGGCGTAATCCGCCTCTGATTGCGTGAATTTTTCGCCATTCGCAGAAGTGAGTTGGTCGTGAATGCCAGCTGGGGACATATTCATAGTGTTTTGATAGCTTTTTGCCTTAGCTAAGGCATTTGCATTCCAGTCGGCTTTTACATTGTCTATTGCATACTGTGCGGCGGCTGCCGAAAACTTTTCGCCATATTCTGAAACTAACTGATCGTAAACACCCTGCTTAGACATGTGCATTGTGTTGGCATAAGAAGCGGCTTTATTGAGAGCAGATTTATACTCTCTAGGCACACTGTTATCTTCTGCCTCAGTCTTGTTTGCCTGTTCTGCACTTGGAACTGTGCCTGTTTTCGAATTAGAAGTTGAATCAGTGGACATTGTTGCTCCAATAACACCGAGCAAAATAATTACCACGACAAATTTCAATCCTCCAGAAATTGAGAAGTGTAATTTGTCAGTGACAAACTTATTCACTGGCGGCAATAAGACCGCTGCAAGTAATAACATCAAAATACCCGTAAGAAGTTGCGAAAATAAAAGTGTGATACCACTTATCGCCGCCAGTACTCCAAGACCCCAACTCAATACCAAACCGAGAGTAATCTTTGTATGAGCTTTGTTCTGATTTTGTTCTTCGTTGTTCATAATATTATTATTTTAATTTATTAAATCATCAACACTCGCACCAAGGGCTTTCGCAACCTTTTTGAGCGAGTTTAATGTCGGGTTTTGATTTTCGCCCGATTCCATTTTGATAAGCGTATTGTTGGCGACATCGGCCAATCTCGCCAGTTTCTCTTGTGAAAGCCCTTTGGCTTCACGCAATTTTTTTATGTTGTTTGCTAAATTTTGGTTAGTTGACATATAATCAATAAAAGATTAACATTATATTGAGGTATCCATTTATCTGTTACTACTATGATGTTACACCAAAATTTAAAACAAATCAATATGAATGATTTTTTTGTGGCGGCGAATTTTCCGAAAACCCCCAGCCCGAAACCCGCCCGCATTCCTCCCCAGACCCCTCCTGCGGGCGGGAAATCAGCCGAGGCAGGGCGAATCCAAAACCCCAGAAAAATTGTTTCGCCCTGCCGAGTCCGCATTATTAGTTTTAATCATTTGGATTTTGCTCGAAATAGTTTCGAACTTTGTCCAACAAACACCGCAACAAATCGGAATTCAAATTTCCGTCAAAAATATGGTCGGCGCGAAGCGCCGTCTGTTCTGAATTTCCCCCACAAAATCCTGATTCAGCAAGGATTCGCCACGCTCCGCGTGGCTCCTCGTTTGCCAATACAATTATGAAAAATCAAACCAAAAAGTTTTTTATTTATACTCGCAAGTCTACAGACGACAAAGACAGACAAGTTCGTAGTATTTCTGACCAGTTAGCGGAGCTAAAAGATTTAGCGTTGAAAGAACAACTAGAAATTGTTGATGTCTTTGTCGAAAAACAGACCGCCAAAATACCAGGTCGTCCTGTGTTTAACGAAATGCTGGAAAGAATGGAAAAAGGTGAAGCGTCTGGTATTTTGGCGTGGCATCCCGATAGACTTGCTCGCAACTCGGTAGACGGAGGAAAAATCATCTACCTCGTTGATACCGAGGTGATTAGCGAGATGAAATTCCCAACTTTTTGGTTTGATCCGACACCGCAAGGAAAGTTCATGCTTTCAATCGCTTTTTCGCAATCAAAGTATTATGTTGATAACTTGTCGGAAAATATCAAGCGAGGTCATCGCAACAAAGTGAAAGACGGAATATGGCCTCAAATGGCTCCGCTTGGATATGTGAACAAAGATAGAAAAATTGTGCCCGATGAAAATATTGCACCTTTAATCAAGAAAACATTTGAGGCATATTCGTCTGGGTCTTTCACTTTGCGACAGCTTCGAGATAAGTTTAATGCTCTTGGATTGAAGCGAAAAAGCGGAAAGGAACTTGCGGTGTCGAATTATCAAAAACTTTTGAAAAATCCGATTTACACAGGTTTGATGTTGTATAATGGCGAGATACACGAAGGTAAGCACAAATCGATTATTACAAAGAAACTTTTTGATTCCGTTCAGGAAGTGATGATGAGAAAATCTAAACCTCACTCGAAAGGTCTAAAACCATTTTTGTACAGAGGATTTTTCCGTTGTGGAGAGTGTGGCTGTTTCATTACCACCGAAACGCAAAAAGGTCATAACTACCTGCGATGTACCAAACGGAAAAATCCTTGTTCGCAAAAATATACTCGTGAGGAAATCATCACTTCCGAAATTCAAAAGGAAATCAAAAAAGTTTCTTTGCCAGACGATTGGGCTAAATGGATATTGGTGGAAAATGAAAAAGATAAATTGGTGGAAGCCCAATCGTCTACGCTTTTTGCGGATTCGACAAAAGCCGATATTTCTCTTTTGGATTCCAAGATTGAGAAGCTGATGAACGCGTATTTAGAAAACGCACTTTCACTAGAAGAATATCGGGACGCTAAAAGTACATTAGTTAATCAGAAACAGCTTCTTAAGGAGAAATTATCGGCTTTTGAGCAAAAAGCGAATAATCGGTTCGAACTTACGGAAAAGTTTTTGAAGGACAATATGGAATTGGCAAACGAGGGAATAAATGAAGAGAAACTTCATTTATTCAAAAAAGTCGGTTCGAACTTTATTATTGAAGCTCGAACCGTACTTTTTGAGCCACGCGGAGCGTGGCGAATCCTTGCTGAATCAGGATTTTGTGGGGGAAATTCAGAACAGACGGCGCTTCGCGCCGACCATATTTTTGACGGAAATTTGAATTCCGATTTGTTGCGGAGGGGGAGGGATTTGAACCCTCGATGCCATTGCTGGCATACAGTCTTTCCAGGACTGCGCACTAGACCGCTATGCGACCCCTCCCTTGTACCAATTGAGGTTAAACTAAAAAAAGTGTGTCTTCAACCCCTTCTTTTATCTTCCTATTAATCCGGAAATAATGGTAAAAAGTGCGATAAGGGTAAGTATGCCGATGAGAATTTTTTTGAGATTGGAAAGAGGTCGAAATTCTTTTGTTTTTCGGAGAGCGAAGAACGATAATCCGAGCAGGGTATAATCAACAATAAGAAACCATAATGTTCGATAGCTGATCCCTCCGACAAATATATCGGACAAAGGCCAGAGAAATCGAGTGGGATAATATTCCGCAGGATGTGTGCCGATATCGAGAATAATGTGAAGCGCCCAACCTCCCATTTCCCACACGGGTCGCCGTTTTATAAGAGAAACCAACAGAAAAATACCGAGAAAAATAAGAAGGCTGTGACTTGCGGGATAGAGGAAGCCCGTAAGTTGTCCAATACCGCTTCCGTGCTGGATACTTTTCAGACTGGCGCCACCCAATATTTGAACAATGATCACGAGAGCAAGGGGAGTAAAAGAAATAAGATCGGGAAACGCACCCCAGAAGCCCACCCACCATGGATCGATTTTTGTTCCAAATTTTTTATTTGAGATTCGAGCTCCCACCGAACTCCATAACGCATGTGAAAGTATATCCATGTGATTTATTATACAGAGTTTAAAATCGGCATTCTAGGTCGAGAAAATAGTGGTATAATGAAAGCTCTATGGAAACGCAGAAAGTGTATATCGGTGTAAATTGATCTATAATCCTCAAAAAATTCAAGACAAAAGGCCGATTTATTGAACATCAATAAAACAAGAAATAAAAAATATGACAAACAATAAAGTTCTATACATTGTTATAGTCATTGTGGTCTTAGTGATTATCGGTGGTTTCTTTTTCTTTTCAGGAAATAAGAGTGCGCAGAATGGAACAGAAATTGGACAACAAGCAGTAAATCAGCCGTCAACCGAAAGACAGGTAAGCGACACAACAATGATTGATTGTGGACAGGCGCAGGATCCCGGATGCTTTATGAATAGAATAAACGGATGCTTGCCTGTAACTACCAAAATGGTTGCGTCAGACGGAAAAACATCTATCAATATAGCAATTCTGGGCGTGGAAAACGAAAAGTGTCATTTTCAGAGAAAAATAAATAACATTATGGATCTTGACTGTCAATTTCCCAAAGGAACTTTCAATGTGAATACACTTGATCAGATCTTTGGAAATGACAGAGGTTTACAAAAAGTGGTCGACGACGCGTGTGTGAAACCCGGGTTTTAACAAAAGTTTTCTGTTACTGAAATAAAAATCCCTCATGACGAGGGATTTTTCTTTTTGAGTATGAATTTCGGTTCCGTTCCGTTTTGCAATCGCGCAAGATTTTTTCGGTGAGTCCAAAGAATAACGAGAAACACCGTTGAAGAAAAGCAGAATGCCGAAATATGGAGATTGAAGAGGAAATAGAACACGAGTGATGCACTGGTTGCGGAAACAATTGCGACAATCGAGGAAAGTGAAACAATTTCCGTGAAAAAGAGAAACATTCCGAACGAAATCAATCCGACCATAAGCACCCACGGGGCAATTCCGAGAATTGCACCCGCCGCGGTCGCAATGCCTTTCCCGCCGGTGAAACGAAGAAATGGAGAAAAAACATTTCCGAGAATAAGCGCAACGGCAAACGCACATCGGAAAAATTCGAGTGAAACCGGAACAATCATTCCACTGGAAAAAATCGGATAAAACATTTCCGAGAGAAATTTCACCACGAGATAGGATTTCGAAACATCAATAAGAAGCGTGAGTAATCCATACTTCCATCCGAGTGTTCGGTGCATATTCGCTGCGCCGGTATTTCCGCTTCCGTGCGATTGAATATCTATTCCCTTCAATTTCGCTATTATTTTTCCGGAAGGCACGCCGAGTGCAAACGGAATGAGGCAGTAAATAAAAAGCAGGATATTCATAAAATCTCCTTTGTTAATGGGTACTGTAATCCAGTGTAAACGATAAATATTTTGCTTTCAACATTGATTTTTTCGTGATATAATGCGCGGGAATGGAGGAAAAAGAAAAAAATACAAAACAAAAAAACGTTTCGTTGCGGGCGACGGAATGGATAGGAACGACCGGATCGCTTGTTGTGCATACGGTTTTGTTTACGGTGGCGTTTGCGTTGCCGTTTTTCGGGTTTCCCATCGATCAAATACTTCTCGTGCTCACGACCGTTGTCTCACTCGAGGCGATTTATCTCGCCATTTTCATTCAGATGTCGGTAAATCGGCATAACAAAAACCTGGAGGAGGTTTCGAAAGATATCGATGAAATTCAGGAAGATGTCGAAGAAATCACCACTGACGTCGATGAGGTCTCGAAGGATATCGATGAAATTCAGGAAGATGTCGATGAGATTTCGAAAGATATCGATGAAATTCAGGAAGATGTCGATGAGATTTCGAAAGATATTGATGAAATTCAGGAAGATGAAGAAATGGAAGTGCATACAAAAACAACACTTGAAAAAATAGAGCAGGGAATCAAACAACTTTCCATCGAGATAGAAAAATTAAAAGCTGAGGGAAAATAAATATTCCATGGGAAAAGAAATCGATCTCATAAAAAGTAAACTCGAGCTTGTCGAGTTTTTACGTTCATATCTCACCCTTTCTCCCGCGGGGAGAAATTTTAAGGCGATTTGTCCGTTTCACCACGAAAAAACTCCATCGCTTATCGTTTCCCCAGACAAGCAGATTTGGCATTGCTTCGGATGTGGGGAGGGGGGAGATGCGATTAAGTTTGTGATGAAGTACGACAATCTTGAATTTCCCGAGGCGCTTCGATTTTTGGCGGAGAAAGCGGGAATTCCTCTGCAAAGTCTGAACCCCGCACAACAAAAAGAATTCGGAGTGCTGTACGATATTCATGTACTCGCAACGGAATTTTTTCAAAAAGAGCTTGAAAGAAACGAAAAGGCGCGCGCGTATCTAACGAAGAGAAAGCTGAACGAAGAGACGATACAAGAGTTTCAATTGGGATATGCTCCGGGAGGCGAGTCGCTCACCCTTTACCTCATTAAACACGGATTCGACATCAACGAGATATCGAAATCGGGACTTTCGAATAAAAATGCTCGCGGATTGTTTTGGGATCGATTTCAGGATCGCATTATGTTTCCCATACACAATACCGTTGAAAAAGTCGTTGCATTCACCGGGCGCTATCAGGGCGATCGGGAAGACGCGCCGAAATATATGAACTCTCCGGAGACTCCGATATTCAATAAATCGCGTGTGCTCTATGGATTTCACAAATCGAAACACGAAATCGCGCGATTGAATTCGGCATTCTTGGTTGAGGGGCAAATGGATTTTCTTATGGCGTGGCAATCGGGAGTGAAAAACGGTATCGCTGTGTCGGGAACGGGG
>JAKANR010000032.1 GCA_021823645.1 bacterium | reverse complement strand
TTGACGAGGGCTTCGGTCAGTGAGCAATAAAACCTTGCGGTCCCATCACCCCCAACGTTAACCTTCTCGCATCGGTCAGGCGTCACCCCCTATACATCCTCTTACGAGTTCGCAGGGAGCTGTGTTTTTGGTAAACAGTTGCCAGAGATACTTTAGCTGCGGCCACCCTTGCGGATGGCAAGGCTTATCCCGAAGTTACGCCTAGCTTTTTTGCCGAGTTCCTTAACGAAGACTCACTCGTTCCCCTGAGGCTACTCGCCTCATCCACCAGTGGCGGTTTACGGTACGGTTTCCAATATGTATAACTTAGAAGTTTTTCTCGGAGATGTGCTCGATCGACTTATCTTGGGAAAATCCCAAAACTCGCCTCTACTCTGGGATTCACAATTAAATGTAGTGTTACGGATTTGCCTGTAACACATCCTCGATCAAGAATGCCAAACCATTAAGACACTCGATCTACTACACCTCGTCCCTCCATCGAAACATACGGAAGGGCCGGAATATTAACCGGCTGTCCATCGGCTTCAGCTTTCGCCATTGCCTTAGGGCCGCCTCACCCTCCGCCGATTTTCGTTGCGGAGGAAACCTTGGATTTGCGGGGTGCGCGGTTTTCACGCGCATTGCGATTACTCATGCCAACATTCTCTCTTCATTGCGCTCCACAGGCCCTCACGGGTCCGGCTTCAACGCACAATGAATGCTCTCCTACCACGGCGCGCACAGCGCGCAAGTTATAAAGTTTTTAAAGTCAAAAGTTTTTAAAGTGTGTTACTTTATAAACTTTATGAACCTTTTACTTTACAAACTGCGTGCTATGCACGCCATCCGCGTCTTCGGTAATATGCTTTAGCCCCGATAAATTTTCGGCGCCGTGGTCCTCGAATAGTGAGTTGTTACACACTCTTTAAAGGATGGCTACCTCTAAGCCAACCTCCTATCTGTTTATGGAACACGACTACCTTTGACACTTAGCATATATTTAGGGACCTTAGACGGCGATCTGGGCTCTTCCCCTCGCGACCACGGAGCTTAGCCCCCGCAGTCTGACTGCCAGGAAACGGTGTCTCGGTATTCGGAGTTTGATTGATCGCGCGAGATTTCTCCCTTTCACAATCATCCAGTGCTCTACCCCCAAGAACCTCTTACCTGACGCTAGTCCTAAAACTATTTCGGAGAGAACCAGCTATTACTGAACTCGATTAGCTTTTCACTCCTTACCCCAGCTCATCTGAAAGTGTTGAACAACTTACCAGTTCGGGCCTCCATCCCGCCTTCGCGGGACTTCACCCTGGCCAGGGCAAGCTCGTCCAGTTTCGGGTCTTACGCATACTGCTAAATCGCGCTATGCACACTCGCTTTCGCTACGCCTCCGGGATGTGATTCCCTTAGACTTGCAATATACGTAAACTCGTTGGCTCATTCTTCAATAGGCACACCGTCACCCCGTGTGCTTTGCACACAAGTTACAAAGTTTTTCACGTCGAAAGTTTTTAAAGTATGTTACTTTATGAACTTTACGGACTTTTTACTTTACAAACTGTGTGCAAAACACACTTAAGGCTCCGGTTCTTTGTAAGTGAATGGTTTCAGGTACTATTTCATCGCCCTCACCGGGCTGCTTTTCACCTTTCCCTCACGGTACTAGTTCACTATCGGTCACATAACGTATTTAGCCTTAGGAGATAGTACTCCTGGATTCCCCCGTGGTGTTTTGGCCTCGGGGTACTCAAGAACAAGAAAAAATTGGTTGCTCCGTTTTTGCATACGAGACGATCGCTCGCTATGGTTGTACGTTCCAGTACATTCTGCTAACGAAACAATTTGTAACCAATCTTTTGTGAATCGCAAAATTCGAGAGACTACTCAAACTTTGCGAAACACAAAAACTTCCCAGTCTTACAACCCCCAATCATACAGAGCACGAGTAACTCACAACATACAACCAACTACTCACAACAAAAAATATTTTTATTTTCTTTTCTGCTGTTGTATGTTTTTAGTCATAGGTTTTCAGTTACTTGTGCTCCGCACAAGTGGGTTTGGGCTGTTCCCGTTTCGCTCGCCGCTACTCAGGGAATAAATTGTTATTCTATTTTCCTCTGGTTACTGAAATGTTTTACTTCACCAGGTGCGCTACGCGCACAGCGCGCAAGTCATCAAGTTCGTAAATTCGTAAGTTCGTAAAGTCCGAAAGAGAGGTGCTCTTTATAAACTTTAAAAACTTTAAAAACTTTAAACCTGACAAACTGTGTGCTATGCACGCTAACACAGGTTTACTGTGTTGGGTTGCCCCATTCGGAAATCTTCGGATCATAGGGTGCTACACACCTCCCCGAAGCTTATCGCAGCTACGCCACGTCCTTCATCGCCATTATGTGCCAAGGCATCCGCCATTCACACTTACGTGCTTTCTCACAAGAAGAGAATGTTGTCTAATTTCTATCTCAATAAAATTGATTTCCAACTATGCAATTATTAATCTACGCGTAATGAAAAAAACAAAACCGCCTTTTCTTGAGGCGGAGCTTCCTTACACACAAAAACATCACCGAGTTAGGGCTTCGCCTTGATATGTATGGTCTTTTTCATCAGCCTGACCATTGTACACGAACCCACGTAAATAAGTCAATACCCTCATAATTCCTAGGGATTATGAGGGCATTGACCCGCCTTGGGAGGGTCAATAGCCCCACAAAAACCCCTGCTTTTTTCTTATATTTTATTCACTTAAAAACAAAAATAACCAACATGGAAAAACCTAGGAATCCAAAATTTTCAGAAGCTCATTAAAGCAATAAATCTTATTTCGTTTTTTTTGTGGGGTCATATCAATAATGACTCCCGCGTTGAGAAATTTGGCAATGAGAGTAAAAACAGTCTGCACATTTTTAATCCCTGTACGATCTTTTATTGTGTGCGATGAAAAGTAAGGGTTTGAAAAAAGTTCATCAAGGAAATGATGAGCATACCTTGAATTGAATTCGGTAATTCGCGAATTGAGTGACATGTGTAAATCAAGGATTCTTTGTGAAACTTCTTGAGCTTTCTGTGCTTGAATATTAATTCCTCTTAAAAAGAATTTAAGCCAACTTTCCCAATCTCCTTTTTCGCTCACTCCAAGGAGTAAATCATAATATTCACGACGATGTTCTTCAAAAAATTCGCTCAGATAAATAAAGGGGTAAGAAAGTAATTTTTTTTGAAAAAGCATAAGAGAAATTAATAATCGCCCTATACGTCCATTTCCATCCTCAAATGGATGTATTGCTTCAAATTGATAATGTGCAACTCCGATTTGTACGAGTGCTTCTCGTTCTTCGGTATGTATATACCGTTCAAGATTACTAAAAAGTTCTATAATCTCTCCTGGCAATGGTGGAACAAATGATGCTTCCTCAATTGTTGCACCAGGCTTTCCGATATACACAAGTTTTCTGCGAAATTCTCCGGGTGCGCGATTCTTTCCGCGAGCTGACCGGAGAAGAATGGCATGAAGTTCTTTAATTAAATTTTCCGCAAGTGGCTGATCTCCCAACACCCTTATTCCGTGTTCAAGTGCTTGACGATAATTAATAACTTCGCGAAAATCTCTATCTTTTGATATTTCTTCTTTTGTTACCCCCCGTGCCTCTTTTTCGAGTACTTCATTTAACGTCACTTCCGTTCCTTCAATTTGTGAACTCAAAACTGCTTCTCGCGTAACCATAGTCCGTGATAATAATCGCGGATTTTTTAGCTGAGAGAGAAGAGCGTCAAGCCTACCGAGTGATTTATTTGCCCGCGCTATTTCAGAGACTAAATTTCCATAGTGAAGCTTTGGAGGAAGTTTAGGGGGAGAAAATGGATTTTTTGCCATAAAAGATAGATAAACAAACTAGAATAAGGATCACTTATATTCTAGTGACTAGAATAAGGATTGTCCATATTCTAGTCACTAGAATAAAACTTATAGTAAACCATACGCATGCCAAAACCCTTGGTATTTGCAGTGTTTTTCCTCCTTGTCGAGATATATAAAAAGTAAGATAATTTGCTTATGAATAAAGTGTTTTTGATCCATGGATTTGAAGGAAGCCCAAACGGAGGATGGCGTCCGTGGCTCATGACAAAACTCAATGAACACGACGTATGGGCATGTTCACTCTCTATGCCGAGCCCCGAAAAACCGATTCTGAAAGAATGGCTCAATGAAATAAAACGTCAGATCGGGGAAAATAAAAACGACACAATATATCTCGTCGGTCACAGTCTGGGAAGCACCGCAATACTCCGCTATCTTGAAACATACGACGATAAAAACATTAAAGGGGTAATTCTTGTTTCAACTCCAAGTGAAAAAAATCAATTAAGGGAAATTGATAATTTTCTCGAAACTGATTTTGATTGTGAAACTATAAAAAGACGAGTGAAAAATGTTGTAGTGATTAATGGTGATGATGACCCATATGCACCCGCATTAAGTGCAAAACGTATTGCAGAAAAAACAAACGGAAAATTAATTCTTATTCCAAACGGAAAACATTTGAATGACTCCTCCGGCTTCCGCGAACTCCCCGAATGTCTCGATGCATTATTAGAAATGATGGGATAAAAATATAAACGAAAGGGAAGTATCTATGCAAGAAATAAACAAATCAAAATTGAGTTGGTGTAAAAAACCAGAAGTTCTTATTCCTCTCCTTATCGCATTTATTAGCATCCCTTGGTGGCCTAATTTATTTTCTCTAGTAGACACCAATGAAACAAAAAATGATGTCTCCACATCTAT
This sequence comes from bacterium, assembly GCA_021823645.1. Classification (GTDB taxonomy): domain Bacteria; phylum Patescibacteriota; class Minisyncoccia; order UBA6257; family GWB1-50-10; genus JAKANR01. The sequence continues at coordinate 4,667 of JAKANR010000032.1, read as the reverse complement.
TACTTCCAACGCCTCGAGCACAAAACAAATTACAGCATATCTCCCATTTTCTATATTTTATTTAGAAAAAGAACTGAATAATTCTTCCCGTACGTCAATAGAAATAGAAGAAAATTTTAAAAAATATATCGGAATGGTTGCATTAAATAACACGGGATATATAAAAGATGTTAGTAAAATTACCGAAGATAAGATTTTAGTTCGTCTCACTGAAAAAATTGGAGATTTTGATCATATAAAATGCTTTTTCAATCAAAATTCACTGAAAACCGTAGCGACTTTAAAAATCGGTCAAGAAATCAAATTTTCTGGAACAATATCTCCCGAATTCATTCCATTTCTAAAACTTGAGAAATGTGAGTTGCAATAGTATATAGACAAAATACCAGCCCCAAAACCCGCAACCCCATTCGCTCGCTACTAACCGCACACCATTCAAAATGTCCCGATACATCATCGGGACATCTTTTTATCCCCCCAAGTGGATTTCTTTTTTTCTCCCCCCTCCCCAATGTTATGACGTCCGACGTCATAACATTGCGTCTCTTCCCCCTCCAATGCAACGACGTACAACGTCGAACATTATGCCTTTTTTTCCATGGGTGCTATGACATGTCATAGCACCTACATCTTTTTTTCCCTTCACCTTCACTCTTTTTCCCCACTTACAAAACCCCTCCGATCGGAGGTATTATGTAAAACCGTAAAATTTTCTTTTTTTCTCCACACTTTCTTTTTCCTTTACCAACCCCTAACTACCGATTACTACTTACCAGCCATCCACCCCCGTGAACCAGGTTGACAAATCTGTAATAATTGAGTATAATTTTATCAGCATAAAAGTGGTACACATCACTTAATTTTATAAACAAACACGAGGTTGAAATGAACGAGATGAAAACACAAACGGAAATTACTCCGAACAAAAACATTAAGTTGGTTGTAAACGGTGGGAGTAATGTACTTAACTCAGCCACCATTCCGATTAAGTAGCACTTCTCCGACGAATTGATCGCAAAAGATCCGAAGATCGTCATGATCTGTGATTATGAAACTTCACTCACAGATTTAAAAGAAAATCTGCATCTCTCAAACGCGGATCGATACGACTACCGGGTCACAAAACTCACAAAGTATATTCAGGTATTCAGCCACGGAAAACATCTATTCATTATCTTGGTCTTCTGCGGAGATAAAGCGGAAGAAAGTGCCAGGGTGTACATGAAGAGGGGGCGCGGGACGTTGTTCCAAAAAGACATTTTCTACTCGGAACTGAAATCAGGAATGATAGAAGAATACGACGTGGAAATAACTTACTTCGAGTGCGATGTTCCGAAAGATTTATTTGCCGAAAAACCGGATCACGGAATTAAACTGCTTTTATGGAACTGGATAAATCTCTGGTGCACGAGACCCAAAGACCAATGTAAATTTAGAAAGAGAGCGCTTCTCTACGCATTCACCATTAAGCCACCACTATTTATTCTTGTATGGCTTGCGTCGACAGTATTGGGAACCCTCTACACAATCTTCGGATGCGGAATATTATTGTTTTTAGGATGGCGTCCGGTTTCTCCGTGGATGAACATTAAAGAATCATTCCTCATGGATCACCTCGGCGACGGTGAATTCAATACATCTTTATTCTATGAAGAGTGTGATGAGGAATGGCGAACATGGACAAAAAAATTGGTAAATTATCACGGATACAAAAGAACACGGATACCAATATTACTGGTTCCATGGATATTACTCTTAACATTGAGCGCGATAGGTGGTGCTGGATATGGAATATATAGTTTATTCTCAACCACACACGTTTCTTCTTTCTCTCAAGATATTCTTCCAATAGTAATAAGAGTTGTCATTGTTGCAGGAACTATCTATGGAGTTCTTTCCTTTCTATCACGATATACAAGTGACGAAAGAGTAAGGGCACGTAAAAGAAAAAAAGAGCAGAAAGAAAAAGAATGGGAAACAATAAAACTGCGGGTGGCAACAGAAGAAAACAAAAAAGTACAGGAATTTCTGAAGACAAATGCAGGATTCAGTTCGGTTCCTGAAAAAGTAGAAATTGAAAAGATACTTCCGGTTGTCGATACGGCGACAAAGTTTACATTGCACTTTTGGCAGACAAAAGCAAAAGTCTGTAAACCATACGCCCGCAATTAGCACAACATTCAAAATGTCCCGATACATCATCGGGACATTTTTTTATCCCCGTCCTCGACTGTACTCTGGCGATGAGCGGATTTCTTTTTTTCTCCCCCTCCCCAATGTTATGACGTCGGACGTCATAACATTGCGTCTCTTCCCCCCCAATGCAACGACGTACAACGTCGTTGCATTGCACCCCCTTCTCCATGTAAAGCAAAAATCCCAACATATCGTTGGGATTTTATTTTTATAAAACATACACAATGAGAATCTGAAGAACAAGAGCTGCTTGAACGCCGGCAACGACATCATCCATCATCACTCCAAATGCATTTTTCATTCGGTCAAAAAATCTCGTCGGAGGAATTTTTACAATGTCGAATATCCTGAAGAAAATAAATGCAAAAGCAAAATGAAGAATGGTATAATCTGAAACGAAAAGAATAGGAACACAGCTAACGAGCATTCCAAGAACCTCATCGATAACTATTTGATTTTGGTCTCGTTCTTTTATCTTCCCCTTCCAATCTTTCTGTGGACCAAGTTCTTCTTCCGCGTTTGAAACAACCAATAATCCCTGAATGAAGACAAACAAAAGAATCACTGAATATACAACAATCACCCCGCTAACTCCCCATGGCTCTTTCACTAACCAAGCAAAGATAAGAGAAAGAAAACAAAGCGGTAAAGCAAAGAAACTTCCATAAGTTCCCGCCATACCTCTGAAGAAGATGGGTCGAATAAGACCGGATCTAAACCATGTCGCAACAAAAAGCGATGCACTGATTTTCTTTTTCATAGATAACTCCTCGCTATAGTAATAACTGAATATATATAACCACAATCTGATATATTTGTAAATAACCCCCTCCCTTTTATCCAAAAGCAAAAGTCCGCACCCCATTCCCCCCCCTCCAATTGTTCGACGTTGTACGTCGAACATTATGCCTTTTTTTCCATGGGTGCTATGACATGTCATAGCACCTACATCTTTTTTTCCCTCACCTTCCCCACTTACATAATACCTCCGATCGGAGGTATTATGTAAAACCAGAAAGTTTTCGTTTTTTCTCTCCTCTTCCTTCCCCACAAAGTAAAAATCCCGAATTATTTCGGGATTTTGTTTTTATAAAATCTACTTCTTTACTAAAGCACCTATAGCAACTATATCTGCTGCGAGTGGAACGACGTGGGATGATTCTTCTTCATCCATCTTTTCTTGAAGACCCGCCTCTTTCGCGATCTTCACTATTCCTTCTTTCTGTTCCACGGAAATAAGTCCCGCTGTCACGTGTGCATTGGCAAATATTTCAACTCCTTCAACTGAAATGAATGGATATGGGAATCTTGCATACTCGCCCATTTCCGGATCTGAATAAAAGTACACATGTGGTCTTTTTACACCACAATCACAAACTTTTACTGTCATTTTTTCGAAATTTCTCACCGCTATTCTCCTTTATTAATTGATGTGTAAAAAATAATTAAATTATCTACTGATTATAATTTAAACTGGAAAAGTGCTGTTAAATGAATGAGTTATCGAGAGATAAAAGACAACGTCCCTCATCTTCACGACGGCGATCGTCAATCGGATTCGCTCCACAACGCCAGATCGATCCATCCGGATTGAAAAGTACATACACCGCAAGCACCTCTCCGTCTTTTAACTTGAGATACGAAAGATTTGTCGAATCAATCTTAAGGAAATTATTTTTTTCCTGTAAGACGATGCCGGCATAGAGCATACGTGCCCAATCATCCGGAGTAAACAGTGTTGGCGTACCAATCTCCCCCAGATTCTCGGAGTCGTTTGCATAACCCTTTACATACCTCATTTTCATAATGAGGCTTTTCTCGGAAACGTGTTCTGAAATTTCCGGAAGTACTTTCGTCTCGAAATTCTTTCCCATCTGAATGTTTAGAGATTCAAAAAAATCCTTTTTCAGAAAAGACGGAACGGGAATCAGAATTTTACAGACTACCACATATTCCACATCATCCTCCGTTGTTAAAAATAATTGAATTATTTACTGTTCACAGTTTATCACGAAATATACAACTTGTCAATCTTTCACTGGTAACATTCGCTCATAACAATTAATAATTTAAAAAACTCGGCTATGTGCCGAGTTTAATTTTTTGAATATTGTTCATAATCCCCCACACCCAACTATAGTGACAGTCCAAATTCCATAGTGTATGGAATATGGCGGAGACTATGGTGCCAAACCATGGATATTCCAATCCCCCAAAAAGAATAAAGAGGAAGGTGAGAAAAACTCCTCCCACGCCTTGGAATGCCACATTTCTCATATTTCCGTGGATGTATCCGAAAACCATTTGCGCCCAGAATATCATAAATATTCCAGCAAATCCGTTTCTTAAGTGGAGAGCCAAAAATATCGGTAAAAACCGAAATATGGTCTCCTCCAGAAAGGCGTGTCCGAAAACGGGAAAAAAAGAAAAGTGTCCCCATTCGCGATAAATTTTTTCCGAATCACGTTTCA
>JAKANR010000031.1 GCA_021823645.1 bacterium | reverse complement strand
CATCGAGATGTGTAGCGGAGATCTCGGAAATGTTGCGGCCGCGAAATACGATATCGAAGCGTGGTTTCCCTCGCAAAATGTGTATCGGGAAACGCATTCAACATCGAACTGCACCGACTTTCAGGCGCGAAGATTGAATATAAAATATCGCCCGAAAGGAAAAGGAGAGAAGCCTAAATTTATACACACATTAAACGGAACGGCATTTTCACAGCGTCCCATTCTTGCAATTATGGAAAATTATCAGACAAAAGAGGGGACAATTCGCGTTCCGGAAGTGTTGCAACCATATATAGGAAAAAAAGAAATCGGGAAGTAACCTTGGTTTATAAAGTTAAAAGTCCATAAAGTTTTTAAAGTACAAACCCACAGGTTACCTGTGGGTTCTGTTTTTGCTACAATAAGCATATATGGGAGGTTTTGGAAAAGTTTTTCTCGGTGTTATCGTTGTCGCACTTCTTGTGTATGGGGCGTATTATGCGTATACGAACTGGTGGGGAAGCGAGGATGTAAATAAAACCGTCGGGAGCGTAAAAGGAATCGCGGTACAGGCGGTAGAGACCACAAAAGAAAAAATATCGGATACGCAGGCGACGACGGGAGAAAAAATCGGGGCGTTTATAAAAGAAAAAACCGGTTTGGCGATTTCTTCCATCGGAGACGCAATTTCAAATTTTGGGGGTTCCATAATCGGAGAAACGAGAAATATAAATTCTCAAACTGTTCCGGATACGATTTCGTCTCCGCAGAACTTGGTATTGTCCGGTGGAGTAAATTCCACCACCACTTCGGCGGCGACGGGATCCAATTTTATTCTTCCGCCACCGTTTACCGCCATTATGACAAAGGTGAACACCCCCTTGGCATTTTCGATAAACAGAAATGTGGATTATAAAATCGATTGGGCGGATGGGATTGTGGAAAAAGGAAAAGTTTCAGTTGGAGAAAGTATGTTGGTTTCGCACGAATGGAAGAAACAGGGAGATTATACCGTTGTGTTCGCCATTTCCGACACAAAAGAAAGTCGTACCTATTCGTTTCCGGTACGGGTGTATTGATTCACATTATGAAATCGAAGAAAAACGAAATTCTTGCGGCTCAGCGTCCGCAAAAACCGAAAAGGAGGATAAAAATATGGTGGATCGCACTCATCGTGTTTCTTATCGCGGGGATTCTCATTGGACTCATATATTTTTTGTTGTATGCAAAAACATTCAAGATACAAAGTTTTAAGGTTTCGGGAAATCGTCTTACAGCTCAACACATTGTCATTTCTTCGTTTTTTGCGGAATCGTTGAAACAAAAACCGTGGTTGTCGTTTCTCGGTTCGGATAATATTTTTTTCTGGGAATTTGCGCCGAAAGCGGTTTCTCCATTGTATGTTTCCACTGTGCAGGAAATAACACGGGATGTCGACTTCGGGAAAAGGCAGGTTTCATTTACCGTACATGAGCGTTCGGTGACGAATGTGCTCTGCGAGTACAACGGAGGAAAGTGTTACGGAATGGATGAAAACGGATTTGTTTTTTCTTCCGTGCCCGAAGTGCGTGGTGCGCTTATTTTGCGGTTCGAGGCGGGTCCGGGAGAGCAGATTATGGTGGGAAAACAATATCTCACTTCTCCCGAGTGGACGAAGAATATTATGCGTACCATCGCCATTATGGAATCCGAAGGCTTCGTTCCGCGCCTTGTGCGGGTGAAGAGGGATTTGGTTGAGGAATGGGAAGCGGTGATGCAGGAGGGATTCTCGTTTTATTTCAGCCTTCATTTTGTTCCCGAAAACCTTACTTCGATATTGAAAGATATTTCATCGAAAACACGTCCCGATGCGATTCAGTATTTTGATTTTCGCGTGGAGAATAGGGTGTATTACAAATGATAAATGAATATAGATGTTCCGATGCGAATGTCGGGAGCGGGAATCGGAGTATATTCCTTGTTCGTAGGCTTTAATTCGTGAAGCCACAGATATCGCTCGTCGTCTTTTTGTTCGAATGTTCCCATCTTCTTTCCCGAAGCCTGAAGCAGTACGTTTCCGGAGACCGCAAGCCACTCGATATTTTCCGCGCGCGGATTTCCTTTTGATGATTTCCAATCGACTTCCACATCTTTCCCGATGTAGTATGCCGGATTTCCTCCGCCAAAGTAGTCCACGGCGATTTTCTTTATATCGTTATTCGGATCATTGTCGGTATTTTTTTCTTTTACCCATGTAGCGAGTCGTTTTAAATCCTGTCCCCAGTCGTAATTTGAATCGGCAACATATCTGAATCCTCCGGACGTGCCTCCTCCAAACTCGTTGAAATAGGAGAGAAAATAGGGGGATGTAATGAATGTTTCCGCAAGAAACCACACCACAAGACCTCCGAGCACCACCCTTCGCAGGGTTATTTTTTTGTTTCCCGTATTTTCGTATGTGTATTGGGATACGCTGAAATTTCTTGTCTTTGTATTTTGTTCCGGTTGGCTATTCGGGTTCAAGAATGTGTTATATGCCGTTTTTATTCCACTTGTCGCAAGAATATATATAAAGGGAAGTGTCGGAATAAGATGGCGAATGCCGATATTCAGTGGACTTTTCATGCTGTATCCCCAATAAATGACAATAAATGCAAGCATCGAAAATTCGGCAAAATTTGTGCCGAGATAATCCGAAAATCTCTTTATGAGCGACTGCTTCTCTTTCATCCTCTTTGTGATGTATAAAAGAGAAAACACTATACCTAAAATAATGATGAGAAGCGTCGGAATTGTTTCCTTGAGTCCAAATACGACAGGGAAGTAGTACCACCATCCAAGATTTGAAACTTCTCCCAAAAAATATCCGGTGTTTCCTCCTGTTGCGCGCTGGAACACCATAAAGAATCCCAGCAGATATTCTCCGATTGGACGAAGAATTTTCGATTGGGAAAGGAAGATAGGGATTTCCGCGACCCATCGGGGAGAGAATGATTCGAGTATTTTTTGCGTATCCTGCAATTGTCGCTCCGGGGGATAATGAAGCGTGAAGAGTGCATAAACGGCATATATCACTACGAATGCAATTGCGAGTATGGCGATAAATTGAAGTGTGTATTTTTTTGCGTTCCGTTCTTTTTTATAAATTGCCTGATGTTCTCCCGAAAGATTTTTGATTCGCATTCTTTCGAAAACAAAAAATATTATTCCGATAATAAGAAAAAAGGGGAGAAGCAACACATTTGAAAATTTCATGAGTTCCGCGATTCCAAGCGCGACGCCGGCATATATCACGTTTCCCGTTTTCGGAAAAAAAAGAAAATGGACGAATGCGTATGTTGCGAGAAATGTCCCGAACGCGGCGCCAATATCGGTCGTTACATAATGTCCGTGTGCAATGATGGTCGGAGAAAATCCAAAAAGAACTGTAGGAAGAAGCGCCCACCATCGTCCGAGGAGTTCATTTGCCCATATATATATGAGGAGAATAAAAATAAGCGTGAGGAGAATCGGAAATAGACGGGAGGTGAATACAATCATGTCGGCATCATTTCCCGATCCATAGAGAAACATTTTTCCCGCATCCCATTGTCCGTTCAGATCCTCGCTCCAGCTTTTATGATTGGTTTGAAAATTAAGATTTTGAAAGAGGAGTGGTATCGCCGCAAGCGCCTTGAGGAGCGGGGGATGTTCGGGATTTAAGCGGTAATCGAGGAATTTGACATATCCGTAGCCCGAAGGGATGTGTGCCAATTCATCCATTGTTGCCGGTTCTTCGTATGCCGCGGAGAACATAAAAAATGCCGAAACGACGATAAGAATACCGAGAAGCGCGAACGGGATTTTTGAATTATTCTGAAAAGTCATATGAAAGTATGTTATGATAATAGTATACAATAATAGTATGAATCCCGTTAATGACAGCTTTTCCGGAAAACGGGAATTATAAATTGCATTTGGTTATGAAAAATAAAATGAAAAGGTGCGACACATATGCGCAAAAAGCCCACCTGTCCGAAAGAATGGATTCTTTCATTCAGGCGGGTCATTAACGGGATAAATATGTACGGAAACGATAAAAGTGGATTTTCACTCATCGAACTCATGATTTATGTCGGCATTTTTGCCGTAAGCGCGGTATTTCTCGTGAGTATTTTGACCGTGGTGACGCAGATACAACTTCGGAATAACTCGGTACATGAATTAAATCAGCAGATTTCGTTTGTCCGTTCAACCGTAGAGCGATTTGTACAGACGTCGAGTCTTATTGATATGACGACGGCGGTTTCCACTTCTACGATAAAACTTCGGATGTCTTCTTCAACGGACGATACGGTGCTTATCTATGCATCGAACTCGGTTTTGTATATTGCGACCACGGATTCATCGGGAAACACTTCGACGAAACCTCTCACTGATTCGAATGTGACGGTGGATAATTTTTCCGCGACAAAGTATCAAACCCCGAGCGGGTTTTCACTTGTGCAGATTGATATGGCTCTGAGTTACAACGCCACAAATCCGAAAGCTCAAGCGAGCCGATCGCTGAAAACCGCCATCGCGAGAATATCCGCGGCGGAATTTGATTCTTCGGTGTATCCGAATGTGACCGATAATTTCGATTTGGGCACCGCATCGAAAAATTGGAAGAATGCATATTATTCGGGAGTGGTGGGAGTCGGTGCGACGAGTTTCAGTCCCGGATATAAGATGGTGATAAGTGGCGGAGATATCGGCGTTCGGGACGTGAGCACGGGGGTGGTGGTAAAAACTCCGGACGGATCGGCGTGTTATCGATTGGGAGTGACAAACACCGGGGGAGTGACGACCACACTTGTGGGGACGTGCCCATAACTCGCTTCGCGAGAATTTCGGGTTACTAAATTCCCACGCTTATCGGCAGGCAGGTGATTTCTAAATAAATTTTAAATTCAAAATAACAAAAACAAACTATTGGTAGAGCAACTACATATTAGTATGTTGCTCTACCAATAGTGAGATTTATTGATAAGGGTTATGGATAAACGGGAGATGAAACAGTGTCAGAATTGTAAAAAAGACTTCACTATTGAAAGTGAAGATTTTGATTTTTATAAGAAGATAGGTGTGCCTCCGCCCACATGGTGTCCGGAGTGCAGAAAACAGAGAAGGCTTTTATTTCGGAATGAGCGTATTTTAAAGAAAAATAAATGTTTTCAGTGTGGAAGGGAAATTATTTCGCTTTATGATATGGAGAGTCCGTTTAATGTCTATTGTCAGGAGTGTTGGTGGGGTGATTTATGGGATGGTACGCAGTTCGGTAAAGAATATGATTTTTCTCGTCCATTTTTTACCCAGTTTCATGAGCTTTTTCAAGAGGTTCCGCGCATAGCACTGAATGGGCATCGTTCAAATAAGGATTCGGAATATGTAAATTACATTATAGAGGCAAAGGATAGTTATTTGTGCTTTGGCGGAGGATATATTGAAAACGTTTTATTTTCCACTCTTGGAGTGAGAACCAAAGATTCGGCAGAAATATATTTTTCTTTTGATTGCACATTTTGTTATGAAATTAGTGACTGTTTCAATTGCTACAGGTTGATATTTGGACGTGGTTGTGTTGATTGCCGCGATAGTTATTTTCTTGATGATTGTAAAAATTGCAATGATTGCATTCTTTGTTCCGGTTTAAGAAATAAATCTTATTGTTACAAAAACAGACAGCTTTCAAAAAGTGAATTTGTCGCAATAAAAGAGGAATTTGGAAATCTGACACAAAACAAAATCAGCTCTTATAAAAAAGAGTTTGTTTCCATTGCGCTACAAACCCCAAAGAGATTTTTGGACATATCTCATTCGCAGTCTTGTGTAGGAGATCATATAACGAACAGTAAAAATTGTGTTTTCAGTTTTAATATTATCGAAGGGGAGAATTGTAAATATTCTTCGGATATTATGTTTAAGGCAAAGGATATATATGATGGAACGAGTTGTGGTATAGGAAACGAACAAATTTATGAAGCGATGACTTCGAGTATAAATATAAACCAGGGAAAATTTTCTTCGGTAGTACGGAATAATTGCTTCGATATTCAATATGTTATGGACCTTCATTCTTCTTCCCATCTTTTCGGTTGTATTGGGCTTAAGAACAAACAATATTGCATTCTTAATAAACAGTACACAAAAGAAGAATATGAGGAACTCGTTCCCAAAATAATCAAGCACATGAACGATATGCCCTACATCGATCAAAAGGGCAGGGTCTATACATATGGTGAATTCTTTCCCCTCGAACTCTCCCCATTTGCATACAACGAAACCATCGCTCAAGAATACTTCCCCTTAACCAAGGAACAAGCACTCACCCAAGGATTCGGGTGGAAAGATTCCGACACGAAAAACTACTCCATCACCAAGAAACCGGAGGACCTTCCCGATTCCATCAAAGAAGTGAATGATTCGATCTTGAACGAGGTGATCGGATGTGTACACGGAGGAACATGTGTCCACCAATGTACTACCGCATTCAGAATCATTCCCCAAGAGCTCGAATTTTATCGCCGAATGAATCTTCCTCTCCCCGTGCTCTGTCCCAATTGCAGACACTATGAACGCCTTGCGCAACGAAATCCATTGAAACTTTGGAAGAGGCAGTGTATGTGTAATGAGTCAAGGATTGAAGACCAAAAACAGAAGGCACATCAAAACACAGTAGTCCATCAACATGGAGAGGGGAGGTGTCCGAATATATTTGAGACTTCCTACGCTCCCGAAAGAAAAGAGACTGTGTATTGTGAGAGTTGTTACCAAAACGAGATCGTATAAATTGGGTGCTATGCTATAACATAGTGGCGTGGAGACATGTGTAATCTTGGGAGGGGGTGGTACTTTCTTAGTGCCTAAGCCCTAATTTTCCTATCCGTCTATAATTGGCACTTGACACAGTTGAGTGCTGATTTATAATTGACGCATGATGCGTAAGAGGACCAGAGACATTCTCGATGCGGGGGTTCGATACTTTATAAAAACCGGACTTCCCATCACCTCGGAACGTCTGTATGAAGAATATAACTTCGGGATTAAACCGGCGATGATTCGCTGTGAGTTGAATGAACTCGACGATGCGGGATATTTGGAGCAGAATCATCCATCGGGAGGACGATGGCCGACGCACAAGGGGTATAAATTTTTTGTAGATAGTCTACTTTTGAGGGAAGATGAAAAGAATTCGGGGTCGCTTGAGCACTCGCTCGGCGGGTTGGTTGACGATCTTCTCCGTGGCGACAAACGTTCATTTGTGGAACAGATATCCGATTCGACAAATATGTTGAGTGTGGGGTATGAGCCCAATCACGATGAATCCTATAACAGCGGACTTCATGGCTTGTTTAGTCGCTTGGAAATGAACGTAAAAGAGGATTTTTTGAAAGTGGTGGAGGATTTCGAATCAATCACAAAACGGCTCGAAGAGGATAGGGAATGGTGGGAAAGTTCCTCGACGTGGCCGCAGATATTTATCGGTCACAGCCCGGTCACAAAAAGTAAGCATGTATCCGTGATTGCCGAGCGCTTAAGTCTTCCGCAGGGGGATTTTCTCCTTTTCCTCGTGGGGCCGAATCGCATGGATTACGAACGGTCATTACACATGATACGTTTCCTTGAAAGGTCAATCGATGAAAAAAGTTAACTATGGAAGAAGATACAAACAAAAAACAACAGGAAGAAAAACCGGAAGAGAATAAAGAAAGTGAATTGGAAGAATGTAAAAAGAAATGTGACGAGTATCTCGACGGATGGAAACGGGCAAAGGCGGATTTCATAAATTATAAAAAAGAGGAAAACGAACGTATTTCGGAAGTGGTGAAATTCAGCAACGAATCGATATTGTCAGATCTCATCACCGTACTCGACAGTTTCAATTTGGGAATTTCTCTGGGGAGCGATGAAGTTGCGAAGAAGGGGATGACACTCATTCAGACACAGATGGAAGACATTTTAAAACGATATGGATTGGAAAAAGTTTTCGTTTCGCGGGGAGGAACATTCGATCCGAAAACGCAGGAAGCGATAGGAGAAATAGAGTCGGAATATCCCGAAGGGTCGGTGGCGGAGGAGATAGAGAAGGGATATTCGTTGAATGGGAAAATAATACGTCCGATAAAAGTCAAATTATCAAAAGAAAAAAAGGTCAGTGAAAACAAAAAACAGTAAATAAAAAATATATGGCAAAAATTTTAGGAATAGATTTAGGGACAACAAATTCCGCAATGGCGGTGATGGAGGGGGGAGAGCCGCGCGTGCTCGAAAATCAGGAGGGGAACAGAACAACCCCATCGATTGTGGCATACAGCAAATCGGGAGAGCGTCTTGCGGGGCTTCTCGCGAAGCGTCAGGCGGTCGTCAATCCGAAGAACACGATATTTTCGGTAAAGCGATTGATCGGAAGAAAGTTTTCCGATCCCGAGGTGCAACGCGACAAACAATGGTTATCGTACGATTTGAAGGAATCGAATCAAGGAGGGGTCGAGATAAAAATGGGTGAGAAGTGGTACACCGCAGAAGAAATTTCCGCGATGATTTTGCAGAAATTGAAACTCGATGCGGAAGCGAAGTTGGGGGAGAAAATCGACGAAGCGGTTATCACCGTTCCCGCGTATTTCGACGACAGTCAGCGTCAGGCGACAAAGACGGCGGGAGAGATTGCGGGATTCAAAGTGCGAAGAATCATCAATGAACCGACCGCCGCCGCACTTGCATACGGATTGAACAAAAAGAAGAACGAACAAATTGTCGTGTATGATTTCGGAGGAGGAACATTTGATATTTCGATTCTTGAAGTCGGCGACGACACCGTTGAAGTGAAAGCAACCGGAGGGGACACCCATTTGGGCGGAGACGATTTCGATAAACGCATTATCGAGTATCTTGTGCAGGAATATAAGAAACAGGATGGTATTGATATCTCGAAGGATTCATTGGCATTACAGCGTTTGCGGGAGGCCGCGGAGCGCGCAAAGCACGAACTTTCGACGGCAATGGAAACGGAAATCAATCTTCCCTACATCACCTCGGATGCATCGGGTCCGAAACATTTTGTGATTAAACTCACCCGCGCGAAACTTGAGGATTTGGTCCAGGATTTTATCGCGCATTCAATCGATCTCGTCCGCGAGGCGGTTACAAATTCTTCACCGAAGGGTGCGGGAATGAAATTGGAAGACATCGATGAAGTCGTGCTTGTCGGAGGGCAGACACGCATGCCCGCGATACAGGAAGCGGTGAAGAAATTATTCGGAAAGGAAGCACATAAGGGAATCAATCCGGATGAGGTGGTTGCAATCGGAGCCGGTATCCAGGCGGGAGTATTACAAGGGGATGTAAAAGATATTCTTCTTCTCGACGTAACTCCGCTTACCTTGAGTATCGAAACGCTTGGTGGCGTCGCAACTCCGATGATTTCGAAAAACACAACCGTGCCGACATCGAAGACTCAAGTGTTTTCGACGGCGGCCGACAGTCAAACATCCGTTGAAATTCATATCGGGCAGGGAGAACGTCCGATGATGGCGGACAATAAAACGCTCGGACGGTTTATTCTCGATGGGATTCCGCCGTCACCGCGGGGAATGCCACAAATTGAAGTGACGTTCGATATCGACGCGAATGGGATATTGAATGTTTCGGCAAAAGATAAGGCGAGTGGAAAAACGCAATCGGTACGCATTGAGGCGTCGACAAGTTTGAGTAAGGATGAGGTTGAAAAATTGAAAAAAGAAGCGGAATTGTATGCCACGGAAGAT
>JAKANR010000030.1 GCA_021823645.1 bacterium | reverse complement strand
TATGATAGACGGCGTGTGCTTGGCGGAAATACTCCATGTCTTTATGATACTCCACGAGAAGATTGTGAAGATGCCTTCATCCACGGGCTTACGCCCGTGGTTTTCTCGGAATGGCATATAAAAATCCGGGGAAATTTCCCCGGATTGTTTTTTACAATGGATCTTTAAATATTCGATCCCAATCAATATTCCAAGCTTTTTCAAAATAACTTCTCACAAAATCCTGGTTGAACACAATGATACGAACTGGACCATATTCTGGACCGCGAGCCGGAATACCAACAACAAAGTTTCCAATGTTATTAGGACTAAATCCGCGTTCACCATATGGATCACCTCCCGTACCGGCAGCAACTGAAAGTACAACAGCATCAGACATAAATACAGAACCAAATCGGTGAATATCACCTGAAAGATGGATAACTTTTCGCCCCGCAAAAACACCAGTAAAATCTCCTCTTTCAAGAACATTTTTTACTGCTTCGCGAAGGGGATCTCCATTCGCCCCAGACTTTCGAGCTGGTTCATGACGTAACGAAAAACCATATTCATAACCATTGGATCCTGTCTTGAAAATCCCCTGTCCATATGAAGTACTTCCATGTAACGGAGCACGAACAATACGTTCAAGTTCTTCTCGGGATAATCCAATCGATTTGTCTGCGGCAAGAATATCAATAATATTCTCGGCATAAAACGATCCTTCGTTCAATTCGCCTTCAACAGTATTCCTAAAGTGATTGCCACCAAGAATTGTAATAATTCCGATGCTTCTCATATCAGGATTTCCGGTGAGATATTCCTCAATCCCCAATGCCGTAACACCTGCTTTTTGTGACCGTTTCACAATACTTGCAAACATATCAGCATTTGGTTCGAGTACACGTCGTTTATATTCACGCATTTGATACTGGGGCCAATGAATGCCACGAATTAAAATTTGATCAATGATCTGCCTTTGCATTTCTCTCACTTTTTCTGCAGCTTCAATGCCATTTGAATTTTTTATTACGCTTTCGAGTACTTTGAATTCACGCATGATTACTCGAACATCCTTCGTGCGTTCATGTAATTCTGCTTGAGTTTCAAAATGGTGTCCCTGATCCTGATCACCAAGATCAATATACGAGTGGATTGGAACAAGTTTCCCATTTTCAAGATATTCCCGGCGCAATATTTCCATAACCGCTTCGTCATGTCCAAAGAACATCCCTGATTTCTTGTCGTAATAATACGACTTCCATGGATGTCCGATGTGTTGATCGGAGGTTACAAATAAATACACATACTCTGATTCCTCCTTTATCTGCTTTGCGGTGATACCCTCAAGTGGCTTTCGGAGTAATACGGGTATTGAAATCGGTTCCGGGTTCCATAAACCATTCAGATATTCAAGTCGAAAGATGCCAGGCTCAAATTGCTCGTGACGCAACAACCGTTCAAATGGAGATCCTCTTCGAATTACATCTCGAAGTTGATCTAAAAGAAAACGCTTATTGAGTGCAACCGGAAGTTGGTATATATCTGTCGATGTTTCTTTGTTTTTGACAAAACGCTGACCGACCGCCCAACGGTAATTCACTGAATATGAGTTAACAAGAAGGACAACATCGGGAAGTGTTTTATCGAGTGCGCGACGCCCTACGTTTTTTTTCATAAACTCATCGAGCATTACTGTCGTCGGTCCCTGCTCCCTATCTTGGTGAACTTCGATTATCTTTCCGCCAATATTTAGAAATGCGGTACCTTGAGTTATGACTTTCGCGTTCGGAATGGTATTTTCAAGCATTACAATCACCCATGCACGAACAATATCAAAAAATCGCTTTCTCTCCTCCGTCGAAACATTGGAACTAATAGTACGATTTTCCTTAAGAATCAACCACTCAATTTCCTTCCGAAGTTTATCGATTTTTTCTGAATTACCAGACTTCCGATACTCATATCTCAACTCTGCTTTAACACCTCGCCGTTGTTCTCTAATACGATTTTGCCGTATTTTAAGAATATAACTTACCTCCGCGTGTGCCGCTGCTTCAATAATCTCTTCTTCGGTGCGCCCGAGTGTAATAATAACTTTACCGTTGTAGATCGGATTACCGGTCTTTGTATCAACGACAATTTTCCTCCACCCAGACGTAAGGTTTAAGAATTTTTCTCTCGCCACTTCACATACCACATTATCTGCGGGTTTTGTGTTCCTGATAATTGCGGCTTCCTTCCGATACCGTGGATCAAGAATTTTCAGATTAAGCGTCATTCCGGAAGTTCGCGCGCGGTGAGTAGTGAGTAACCCTTCCGACTTTTTTGCATCAATAAACATGAGTCCACCGGAAAAAATAACCAGGTCGTCGTGTTTTGATTCGGCAAGTTGAAGCCCGTTTCGAACAACATTTTCTTCAAGAACCTGACTATATTCCACGCCAACAAGCGGAGAATTAATGACAGAAAAAGAGAATTTTCCGTTTTCTGTTTTGATTATATACGGCTCTCGAATCGTCGCTTTAGAAAGCACTACTTTTGCGTTTTCGAGAATTTCTTCAGATACAAGAAGTCTTCCTTGTCCCGCTTCAGAAAAAACATCTCCATATACTCCCGCATTATTTCCCCCGCCACGCAACTCCCGAAGCTTTTTGTTGATTATCTTCTCCGGAATTACCGAAAGCGTTTCTTTGATACGAGAAAGATCATGTTTATAGCGAAGCGCCTCTTTGATAAACTGCGAACGTTCTTTGGACCACACAAGTTCATCAAATTTTTCAGCAAGACCCTTATATCCAATCTTCGAACCAATATCTTTGACGGCTTTTAACGCGGCAACAAGAAACTCTCTTCTTCCATTATGAAGGAATTTTGATTCAATAAGATGCTCAATTTGTTCGCGTTCGTTGGCATTCAGAGAAATATTCGGTTGTTTTGGTTTTTCTTTCTGATGATATTCACGGATAAAGTTGCCACTTACCCCGCGACGCCATAATGCTGCAAAAAATGAATCGAAAGAAACTGATTCATCGATTTCTTTGTTTCCCAGATACTTGTCGTAAAGTTCTTTTGCTGATTTATTCAGCTCATCGTATGTATGCGCATTCAAGAATAAAACGCGCAACACTTCACGATTCCAAGGATATCGTTTCATGGTATTTCTCCTATGAAGTTAATAAATTGCTGCCTTCATTATTATCCCCTTTGCATGGGAACGTCAATGAAAAATCCCGCCGGTCCATGGGCCGGCGGGATCTCCTTAATTCATCTTTATTTTCTCAGGATTTTTGCGGCAAAATCGGGATCCACCACATTGATCTCCACCCCCGTGTCAAATTCGAATCCGGCCGCTATATTCCACACGGGACGCGCTTCCACATACCAGTGAAATGATTTTCTATGCGCTTCCCTGTCCCGGAGCGGGGTGGTGTGAATGAAAAAGTTATAATCCGGATCCCCGAGATTTTTTTTCATTTTCCGGAGAACGTGCTGGAGCAATTGCGCCACCGATTCCATTTCCACATCGAGTGTATTCTCAAAATATGCGGAATGTTTTTTTGGAAAAATCTTCACCTCAAATTCATGCCGTGAGGCATAGGGAGCGAACGCAATCGCATACTCGTTCTCGGTAATAATTCTCTTTTTGTTTTTTTTCTCTTCCGCAATCATTGCGCAAAAAACGCATTGTTTATGCCGAAAAAAATAATCGTGTGCCCCTCGCAACATGCGGAGAATGGAAGAAGAAACAACCGGAATGCCCATCATTTGATAATGGGGGTGAAATATCGATGCACCCGCGGTGTGTCCCCAATTGTGAAACATGGAAATATATTGAATATTTTTATCCTGAAAAAGCATAAGATACCGGTCGCGAAACGCCGAAAACACACGAAACGCTTCTTTCCCCGAAAGTTCGGAAAAATTCTTTTTATGATCGCGGGTGATAATGAGATCATGATGTCCCGCGCCGGGAACAACTTCAAAAAATTTCGATGTGCGAGACAATGCTTTTTTTTCAAAATGTGTCACCGCGGGATATTTGTTTTTGAGTACCAAAAGATCCCAATCAGTTTTTATATCCCCATGTTTTGTTCGGGTATATCCCAAAATGACGTTTTCATCGACATTTTCGAACGGACGTTCAAAACGACACGTATTCCGCGGTGCGATGTTCCTTTTTTCTTTCTTTTTATTCAAATCGCCCGGCTTTTTCGCCCTTCCCGGAACGACAAGAATCCAATCACCGGATACGATATCTTTTCTGAATTCGGAGTGTTGCATAAAAATTATTTTTTCTCCAACGCATATTGTTTTCGCCACAACCACCATCGAATTTTCACAACCTCGAGAAGTGTGGAAACGTATGCTCCCATACTGACTTTCGAACGAAAATCGTTCACCCACTTGACCGGAATCTCTTTTATGCGAAATCCCATCTCCTTTGCGAGTACGAGCGCCTCCACATCGAATCCCCACCGGTCGATTTTCATAAGCGGGAATACCTTTTCGGTCGCTTCCTCGGAAAAACATTTGAATCCGCACTGCGTATCCTGTATCCCCCAAAGCACCATTACCTGTATAAACAAATTTCCCATCTTCCCCAATATCCGCTTATACCACCGCTGGGGCGGATGTAATTCCGCGCCCTTTATTCCTCTTGATCCAATCACCACATCAAACGATTCCTTTCCGCCATAGGCGGATCCTCCGCCCGAAGAAAAATACGGAATCATCTTGTCGAACTGGTCGATTGAAGTCGAATTATCAGCATCGGTGAACAACCGCCAATTCCCTTTTGCCGCAAGCATCCCCTGTCGCACCACCCATCCCTTTCCGTGGTTTTCTTTATTGGCGATTACCCGAAGGTTTTTTATGACATGCGAAAACCGATCCGCAACATCGAGGGTCTCGTCTCGCGAGCCATCGTTTACGACAAGTATTTCGTATTCGTAATCTCTCTCCGACAGTCGGCGATCAATATCGATAAGGGTAAGCGGGAGTCGTTTTGATTCGTTGTATGCCGGAATGACAACTGATAAAAATGGTTTGCTCATATACAAAAAAATTATTTATTTTCAATCTCCGAATTTGCCGGTTTTTCTTTTTTCGCGAACACGACGAACCGGTAATTCAAAAAATTTAACATGAACGAAACGAATACTCCAATCAATGCCCCGACATTCGCCCACAGTTTCGGATTCACTCCCGCGGGAGCACCGACAACATTCACGATAAGCGATGCAATCGAAACATTCACCGCGGTCCCGATAAGAGTGAAAAGGAAAAACCGTCCGTATTCTTTTCCGGTCACCGGTGTTCCGCTCTGAAATGTCCAAAATTTATTCCAAAAATAACTGTTCGTCGTCGCGGTAAGAAACGACACCGCCTTGAATCCGGAATACGTCACTCCCGTTGAGATATCGGTAAGAAGAATGAACAAATTCAACACTCCGAGATCGAGAAGTGTATTTAATGTTCCAACCGCCGCGAATTTTCCGAATTGTTCCAGTACGGGCCAAAATTTTCCGAGTAGTTTCAACACCGCAAGCGCAATCGGCGCAAAAACCGAAAATCCTACGACGGTTCCCGCAATGAGAAGCGGGGTGACGGTGAATCCCAAATTTTTTATCGGAAGAAGCACGAGCCACCCGACAAGAAATCCGATAATTGCAACCAAATAAAAATCCTTTTTGTTAAATGTATTCATAGTATGTTAAATCTCAGGGGATATTGTTACGTCTCTCCCCTTCAGACGGTTATAAATTTCCTGCTCGACTGTTTCACGTGATCTTCCGTAGGTGAGTCGTGAATATTCTCTCGCAAGATCGGAAATATTCGAATCACCACGTGGAGGGAATGGTTCAAACATATTGAACGGAGCGGTGACCTGACTGTTAATGAGTAACTTCACATGCGCGTTCAAATTATCGATATTTAGGAGATTATTCACTCCAAACACCGGCTCAAATTGTTTTACCAAATATTCGGCGTCATCGGCTCCGACACGAAACGCCACCATCGACCCGACGTTTCCGAACACCGCATCCTTTATCTTATCCGAAAGCTGTCCGATAAATTGATGTGCAATGGTAAGACAGAGACGATATTTTCTCGCTTCGGAAAGAATCGTTGCGATACTCGGAGTGGTAAAATTCTGAAACTCGTCGATAAAAAGATAAAAGTCCCTTCTTTTTTCCATAGGAATGTCGGTGCGGGAAAATGAAGCGATGGTAAGTTTTCCGACAAGTATCATGCCAAGCAACGACGCGTTCAAATCTCCTATCCGCCCCTTGCTCAAGTTGACGAGAAGAATTTTTCCATCATCGATGATTTCCCTGAATTTCAAAGTACTGTGCGACTGCGCGATAATCGGACGCACATAGTCGTTTGCAATAAACGTATTGAATTTACTCGTGATATACGGCACGAGATTTGCGAGTGACGCCTCTCCTCCCGCTTTCTCGGCCTCTTTCTCCCAAAAATCTTTTGCGATAATATTTTTGCATTTTGCGAGAAGTTTTTTTCTGAATTCCGCATCGGCAAGTACCCGTGGAATTTCCAAAATGGTATATCCGTCGCTCGGATCATCCATAAGAAGAAGGAGAGCATTTCTCGTGTATTGTTCGAACATCGGACCTCCGGTTGTTTTCAAATCATAGAGTGTATCGAATATTCCCATGAGTTCATTGATGATGAATGTTTTTTGTTCCGGAAAACGGGAATCGTATTCAAGCATATTGAGTCCGAGAGGACGTTCCAAATCGCCGGGGTCGAACACCACCACATCGTTTATCCGCGATTTCGGAACGCGCGCGAGCAAATCTTCGAATAAATCGCCGTTCGGGTCTATCACGCACACTCCATCCCCATTCGAAATATCCTGTCCCGCGAGATTGTTCAAAAACACCGATTTTCCTGTACCGGTCTGTCCAATCACATAGAGATGTCTTCTCCGATCTTCACGCATCATCCGCACATCTCGGGTTTCATTTCGATATTTACTTTCCCCTATTTTTACTCCTTCCTTCGGAAGATTCGGCGGAGGGCTCACCTCCTTAAACTTCAACTCCTTCACTTTCGGAATGTTCGTAAACGGCGTGGGAAGATGAAAAATGCTCGCGAGCTCCTCCGTATTCAATACCATTGCATGTTCTTCACTGAAAATACGGAATGAATATAAATGCACAATCTCCTTCAAATTCTTTTGTTTTATGAGATTAAACTCGTTTCGCTCGGGAGTTCCGAATTGCGAAAATCCGGCGCCGATTCCTTCGGAAATGATGTCGGCATATTCTTGAGAAGGGGCGGATGAAAGGATTCGCACATTCACTTCGAAAAGCGGTTTTGAAATTTTCATTTCAAGCGCCTTTACCGCATTCTCGTCGATAATCTTCTCTTTCTGCTTATCCGTTTTTGTCCCCTCAAGTGTGGCTTTTTTTATATCGGAAACCGAAATTGATCCCGATGAAACGTCTTTTAATTTTAATCCTTTTCGCAAAGCGGTAAGAGATCCGAAAATACTCTTCTTTGCCTCTTTTTTCGCCGGACGGAAAATATATTGAATAACTCCTCCCTCACCAAACTCCTGTATCTTCGAAAGCCCTCCGAGAAGCGGAGCGAATGTTTCGGATTCGAGATCCTGATAGGTGCGAATGGGAAGAATAAATTTTTCTTTTTGATCGACATACAATCCGGATGCCGCTCCTTCCGCATTAAAAATATTATAATCCTCAACCGGATCGACTTGCGCGTCTTTCCAAATTGACTGCACCGTTCTCGCGAATGATCCGGCAAATCGCTCGGGAAGCGCGGCATAAAAATTAATTTCCTCCCCGATATACGGCACCGCGACCTCAAACACGAACGGAACCTTAAACGCAAGAAGATTGTTGAAAAATTGTTCAGAAAGATTTATTTCTTTTTTCAAATCCTTCCCTTCCTGTGTTTCCTTCGGGAGGCGGATGAGAAACAGTTTCAATTGAAGCGACTCGCGAATTATTTTTTTCTCGCGGATGCGCATATACAACAATATACCCCCAATGAGAACAAGTGCGATGAGAACTGCATAGAGAATAAACATATATCGGTTATTTGAGAATCCCGCGACGTTTCAGTTCCGGAAGGAGTTTATCGACAAGTGCATCATGAAACGCGTCTTCGACGAATGCCGGATATTTTTTTGCATGCGTCACCGCCTTTTCCAATCCGTGAGATAACGCCTCCTCGACGAGCGCGCCGACGATGTGCTTTGCATTTTCATTTCCCTCCTCATCCTGTAGATATGAAGGAAGTGATTGGGACGTATTTTGTGGCGTGGACTGAACGGCGGGAGCCGCAATTTCTTGACTTGTCGCGACTTCTTTCGTAAACGATTGAATCGATTCCTTCACCAGCTCGCGCTCAGAAATATTCTGTTCCCCCCGCGACTCGATTTGTTGTTCAACGTGTCCTCCAAGCCGTTCAAGACTTCGTTCAAGGTGCTCACTGAAATTTTGTGTTTTTGGTATAGACATAAAACGTTATACTATAATTATAGAGCATGAAGAGAGAACATAAAATACTCATCGTCCTTATCGGCATCGTCCTCCTCGCCTCATTTTTCCGCCTCTACGACATTACCCTCTCCCCTCCCGGGCTCTATCCCGATGAGGCGATGAACGGAAATAATGCGCTCGAATCGATTTCCACGCATACCTACAAGGTATTTTATCCGGAAAACAACGGGAGAGAAGGAATGTTCATCAACATTCAGGCTTTTTTTCTGAAAATTTTCCTTGATTTTTATCCGAATCCGGAACCATGGATGCTCCGCGTTACGAGTACACTTTTCGGCATTTCGACCGTCCTTGGAATATATTTCCTCGCAAAAGAACTTTTCAAAAAAAATGGGCATGCGGAAACAATCGCGCTTGTCTCGGCGTTTTTCCTCGCAACGAGTTTCTGGCACATCAATTTCTCGCGCATCGGATTCCGCGCAATCATGGCACCATTCTTTTTAATATGGGGGATTTTCCTTTTACTCCTTGTTTTTAGAAGATTGGAAGAAAAAGGTTCTTTCGATGAAAATTCAAAATCACAAGCACCAAATTTTCCTCCGAAGGAGGATCCTCCTTCGGAGGACAAACAAATCTCAAATATCAATGACCAAAGTCAAAAATGGTTTAGAAAATTTGGATTTGAAATTTTAAATTTTTTTAGAAATTGCCTGCCTGCCGGTAGGCATGGGAAATTAGTAATTGGAAATTCCATTCCAGCGCTTTTAGCTGGAATGGTGTACGGCCTTGGTATGCATTCGTATATCGCCTATCGCGGAACCCCATTACTCATCCTTTTTATCTTTTTCCTCCTTGCACTTCAATATAATTGGAAACAGGTAGTGCGGTTCGGCTCATTATTCGTGCTTGGATCAATTATCGTCTCCATTCCTCTTATTATTTACTTTGCGGAAAATCCGCAGGATTTTTTGGGAAGAACGTCACAGGTATCGATATTCAGTGGCGGATCTCCTCTCAAAGATTTGGGGCTTAATATTATAAAGACCGCGGGAATGTTTTTTGTGTACGGCGACAGTAATTGGCGACATAATCTTTCGGGAGCGCCGGAACTTTTCTGGCCGGTCGCACTATTTTTTGCAATAGGAATTATTGCAGGAATAAAAAAGACATTTTTTAGGACGACAGATAATATCCAAAATCAGGGACGATTTGGAAAATTTAGACTTTGGATTCTGGATTTGTTTAGAACTTACCCGCCTGCCGGTAGGCATGGGAATTTTGGATTTAGTATTTTATTTATGTGGCTTATTGTCGCAGCACTCCCCGTTATCATCTCCAACGAGGGTATCCCCCACGCCCTTCGTTCAATTCTCATGATTCCCCCCGCAATGATACTCGCGGGAGTTGGCGCGGTGCTTCTATACGATTGGATAAGAA
>JAKANR010000029.1 GCA_021823645.1 bacterium | reverse complement strand
GGAAATATTGAGACACCGCAAAATTCTCTGAAGTTCGCGCGCAAAACGAAGCGCCTGTTCCCCATTTTGTATGTCCGGCTCGGTGACAAGCTCCATAAGCGGAACTCCCGCACGATTGAAATTCACGAGCGTATAATTCGCTCCGACAACCTCAGGATGGCTCAACGACCCCGTATCTTCCTCGAGGTGGACTCTTTTGATGTGCACCCCCTCCAACATTCCTCCTTCCACGAACGGGGCATCATATTGAGAAATTTGGTACCCTTTCGGCAAATCGGGATAAAAATAACTCTTCCTGTCGAAATGCGATTTTTTCGAAATAGTTCCCCCGATTGCGACACCGAGTTGTAACACATTCTTCACCGCCTCTTCGTTTATCGTCGGGAGTGTACCAGGATGCCCCATACAAACGGGACATACATTCACGTTTGGAATTTCCTCATCGGGATTATTCGCACATGCGCAAAACATCTTGCTTTTTGTTTTAAGCTCCGCATGAATTTCAAGTCCGATAACCGGAATATACATATAATTCAATCATACCCAAATTTCGAAAAATAGAAAAGAAAAAACCCCGCGTTTATACGGGGCTTTTTATTATTCGGACACTCGTGGAGGCGGACATGTCGGGCAGATAAGCGCATAAGAGCCAAGACGTCGTAACGTCATACTTTCCGGTTCGCATATTTCCATCACACTTCCACAGCACAAACAATGTGCCGGATTTTTTAAAACGACTTCTTTCGGGGTGTTTTTCGAAACATCCGGTACACCGCATAACCCGCGGCTATGACGAACAATATCCCAAACCTTTTCGTGTACTTCGGAAATCGAAAATAATTTTCCGTGTTTAAAGCATTCGACAAGTTTGTATTCCCGAGGCCACATATCAACAATCTGAAGATAGGTTTCTTCCGCGGCTTTCAGATGATTAATGTCATCTTCGTGGATATCTCTTTTCTTTCCGTGCAAATAATCCCGATCCCCTTTTTTGTTCACAAGTTCCTGTGCAACGTCCGCGGGCACATGAAGCACTATATTCAAATCGGGTTTTGGAATATTGAGAATACGGAATTCCAAATCGTAATCCCATTTGAAAAACTCAATGCGTTCGGAATGGGAAAGTTTTGAACCCTGATGACCGAGATTCGACCCGACATAACGGTTCGAGAGAACTATTTCTCTGCGATCCAACGCTTCCCGTATTTTCGGACTTATATCGAATCGATCCATCGCATAAAACAGCGAGGCTTTATACGGCCCGACATCTTTCCACCCTCCATAGGCGCCGTTCAAATACTGCCGGACAAAAAACGAAGATTCTTTTTCGTACTGCGGAAAATCGAATGTCGTGACCACGTGACCGTTTTCCTCCAATTTGTTTTTTAACAACTTAAATTGCTCGGATTTCCCCGAACCATCGGTCCCTTCGATAACAATAAATTTTCCCTTTTCCATGCTTCCTCCAAGGTAGTTGTAAATAAATTCTATTCACAGCATAAATCACCGGAAACAATTGTAAAGTTTACAAAAACAGGGAAATGGTTTCTGACTTCTCTTTTGGCAAATATCCTTCCATAACTAAAAAACTATCTCCCATTTACACAGGAGATAGTTTTTTAGTTTTATGTCTTATATTTTCAGTCTTTAGTCTTGAATTATTTCAATTCCCATGTTGCGGGCGCTTCCTTCAATGATTTTCATTGCCGCCTCCACATCCCGTGCATTCAAATCAACCATTTTCTTTTCCGCAATCGTCCGAAGCTGGGCTTTTGTTATTTTTCCCACTTTCTGTTTATGGGGAACCGGCGATCCCTTCGGAACTCCCGCCGCCTTTCTGAGTAAATCCGATGCGGGGGAAGTTTTCAATTTGAAGTCGAATGTCCTGTCCTGATAAATTGTGATTTCCGCAGGAACAATATCACCCGTCATTTCTTTTGTCGCTTCGTTGAATTGCTGACAAAACTGCTGAATATTCACCCCATGCTGACCGAGTGCGGGTCCGATCGGAGGAGCGGGGTTCGCCTTTCCCGCTTCAATTTGAAGTTTTAATACTGTTTTTATTGGTTTTGCCATAGCTCATCGATAGTACCGTACTTTTTATTCCGAGTCAAAATTTTTTTACATTTTTGCAACCTGCAACGAATCAAGCTCCACCACGGTATCTCTGTTGAAAATCGAAACCACCACCTTCACTTTTCCGCGCTCTTCATCGATATCGGAAACCTTCCCTTCATAATCCTTGAAAGGACCGTCACTGATGCGCACTAAATCGTTTTTCTTCAAATCAACATTGAATCGGGGTTCCTGAGGACTCATTTTCGACATAAGCTCGTCGATTTCTTCTTTCGAGAGCGGTGTCGGGGTTGTCGAATCGGCGCCCACAAATCCCGTTACCCGGGGAGTATTTCGCACCACGGACCATGAATCGTGATCCATCACCATACTAACCAAAACATATCCGGGATAAATCTTCTCTTCCGTTGCGTGACGCTTTCCGTTTTTCACTTTTATTTTCGTTTCTTTCGGAACCACCACATCGAATATCTTGTCGCCCATAAGAAGCGACTCGACGCGCTGTTTCAGATACCGTGCCACCGCATCTTCATATCCGGAATAGGTATGAATCGCATACCACTTCCGCTCCCCCTTCTCTTCCGGTTGATTGTAAATATTCTTGTTCATAAATGAATTATACGAGGCGATCGAGCACCTGAAGGAAAATGAAATCGATGATACCCAAAAACACCGCGATACCGATTGAAAACGCAATCACGAAGATTGTGTATCGGGTAGTCTCCGCGCGGGTAGGCCAATTCACCCGTTTCAGCTCCTGTCGGGATTCCTGTAAAAATATGTTAATGCGTTCAAACATGAAAAAGTGTATGTGTGATTAGATTAGAATTGAAAAAACTAAATGTCAAGATTTCGCACCGTACTCGCATACGCCTGTATGAATTTCTTGCGGGGCTCAACCGCCTCTCCCATGAGCACGTCAAAAAGCTTATCCGCCTGCACCGCATCGTCAATGACAACCCGTTTCAACATTCTATTTTCCGGATTCATTGTCGTTTCCCACAATTGTTCCGGATTCATTTCTCCCAAACCTTTATATCGCTGTACCGATCCCTCTCCTCCGAATATTTTTAATATTTTTTCCCTCTCCTCTTCCCCATATGCATAGCGCACATCTTTTCCCTTTTGCACGCGGAAAAGTGGCGGTTGTGCGATATAGAGATATCCTCCTTCGATAATCTGCCTGAAATAGCGATAAAACAACGTGAGAAGCAATGTCGTGATGTGCGCACCATCAACGTCGGCATCGGCCATTAAAATGATTTTATGATATCGAAGTTTCGAAATATCGAATCTTTCGGAAATTGCGGTTCCGAGCGCCACCACAAGCGATCGCACTTCTTTGTTCAAAAGCATTTTGTCCACACGCGATTTTTCCACATTCAGGATTTTTCCTTTTAACGGCAAAATTGCCTGTGTCCTCCTGTCGCGTCCCTGTTTACACGAGCCCCCTGCCGAATCTCCCTCGACAATAAACAACTCAGATTCTTCCGCTTTTCGCGAAGAACAATCGGCCAACTTTCCCGGCAATGTAAGTCCCTCAAGCGCACCCTTTCGAAGAACGGTGTCTTTTGCTGCTTTCGCGGCTTTTCGCGCCTTTGCGGCGAGAAGGTTTTTTTCGATAATGCGCCGTGCATCGGATGATCGTTTTTCGAGAAATTCCTTAAGCGCTTCATTCACTGCCGCTTCAACTGCGGTGCGTGCCTCCGGGTTTCCCAGCCGTGCCTTTGTCTGTCCCTCAAATTGCGGTTCGCGTAATTTCACGGACACCACTCCAATCAGTCCTTCGCGAACATCATCGCCGGAAAGATTTTCATCGGCTTCTTTCAAAAATCCGTTTTGTCGTGCGTAGTCATTCAACGTGCGGGTAAGCGCGGAACGAAATCCGGTAAGATGCATGCCCCCATCAGTCGTATGAATATTATTCGCAAAACTCATTTCTTCGCTTTCCACATCGCTCGTATACAAAAATGACGCCTCAATATCGATTTTCTCCATTTCCTTGTGTACATAAAACGGTTCATCCTGAATGATTTGTTCCGTCTCACTGACGAGGTAGTGGAGAAATGATTTCAGTCCCCCATCGAAATAAAAACCATAATATGTGGCGGGATCCTTCCGGGCATCGATGATGTCGATGTGAATTCCTTTGGTCAAATACGCCTGCTGTCGAAGGTGGTCGGTAATTTTTTTTATATCGAATTCTATTTTTTGAAAAATCGTCGGATCCGCCTGAAATGTTATCTTTGTTCCGGTCGTATCCGATTTCCCTATTTTTTTCACATTATACTGGGGAATGCCTTTTTTATATTCCTGCACATGTATTCCGCCGTCTTTATTGATTTCCGCTTTCATCCATGTCGAAAGCGCATTCACCACAGAAACTCCGACTCCGTGAAGTCCTGAAGAAATTTTATATGAATCCCCCCCGAATTTTCCTCCCGCGTGAAGTGTGCAGAGCGCAGTTTCGAGCGCCGATTTTTTTGTTTGCGGATGAATATCGACGGGAATACCTCGTCCGTCATCGGTCACCGATACAATCCCGTCTTTCAGAAGCTCAACCGTAATGTTTTTCGCGTATCCGCCGATTGCTTCGTCGAGTGAGTTGTCGACGATTTCCCAAATTAAGTGGTGAAGTCCATCGACTCCTGTCGAGCCGATATACATTCCGGGTCTTTTTCGCACGGGATCAAGACCTTCAAGTACATAAATATCCTTCGCGCTATACGAAGATGTCTCCTTTTTTTTCTCTTCTTTTTTACTCTCTTTTTTCATCCCGTTAGAAGCAGATCGCGATCATTAAATTAAGAATAATCTGCATTTATATAAACTACGACTTACTTAATTGTTCCATCCCATATAATAAAAGCGATCGCAGCTTCTTATGGGACGGATAAAAATAATGCCTTCTTGGCACGTCTTTATTGTACCAGATTTCATATAAAAATAAAGGGCCCAAGTAGCCGAAAAATGCTCATTTTTACTGATAAATTTCGACGTGTGCGGATAAAAAAATGAGCCTGTAAAACAGGCTCATTATGAGACGATTAATTCCTTTTTTTTGTGGCATCCGGGTCTTGGGCACTCGACGACAATTTCGGTATATTTTATCTCTTTTCCGCGCACACGCGTCATTCCATCTTTCTCGGAGATAATTTTTCCGCGCACGTTGATTCCGCAAAAACAGAGGTAGTGTGCATACTTCACTGCCCTGATTTCTTCATTGGTCGCTTTTGTTTCATGGGCGGATTGTGTAAAACATATTCCGCACACGGAAACATATCGAATGACTCCACTTCCGCGCACCGGAAAAAGAAGTTCGTGATCCGTGAGGACTCCACAATGCTCGCAAAGAAATTTTGCATTCTCTTCCATTGTCCCTCCTTATATAAAATATCTGTACTTATTATAGCAAAAACCCGACACATAATATTGTCGGGTTTTTATTTTTTCATATTTTCCGAAATAAACAGCGCGCACTCGGAAATAACTGAATCTTCGGACTGGGATGCATTAATCCGTCTCCACTCAAAATCTTTCGCAACCTTTTTGTACATGCGGATTGTTCCCAATGAAGAACCATGAGAACCTTTTTTATTCGTCTCGGAAA
Organism: bacterium; assembly: GCA_021823645.1. GTDB lineage: Bacteria > Patescibacteriota > Minisyncoccia > UBA6257 > GWB1-50-10 > JAKANR01. The sequence continues at coordinate 5,001 of JAKANR010000029.1, read as the reverse complement.
GTTTTCGTTTTCTCATCTCTTTGAGCGAGGTATTGAAAAAGAAAGTAATGTCCGGCTTCGGATTTATTCTCGAATACAACCACATGACAATCCCTTTGGGTATTCGACTGCAAAGCGAGAAAACAAGAGATGTGCCGGCGTAACGATCGGCGAAAAGAACATCGAAATTTCCTTCATCCATTTTCCGTATCGCCCGTGCCTCCCGAAAGCGCATAATCCAAAAAATAAGATTGCGCAGGGAACTGTGTGCGAAAAATCTCTTTGCCGTCTTCTGTAATATCCGACGATGAGTCCCTGAATCGGTATCGACAACACCGACCTTGAGCCCGCGTTCTTCGAGTACTTTTTTGAGACCCTCAATTGCGGTACTTTTTCCGCTTCCCGAAGGACCTTCAAAAGCCACAAAAATCACGATTGCCTCCTTTATTTAATTAAAAAATCACTGTCTTCGTAATACAGTAAAAACGATATTTAGTCAAATATACTATTTATACTTCAATTTCAAAAAAAGAATTATAAGTGCAAAAATTAATCCTATGCTGTTCATCACGGCAACAGGACCGTTTTTAACAACGAGTGCATATACGATCCAGAGAACAAGTCCAACCGCATAAACAATATATCTCATAAGGGAAATGTCTCTTGTGAGTTTTGTTTTCCAACTTTTTATTACTTGCGGAAGTAATGAAATAACAACTAAAATCCCTGCAAAATAGCCTAACAAATCAATATATTTCATTTTGTGCGCGGGAGAGGAAATTGAACGTCGCTTCGCTCCCTAACAACCTCTCGGTTTTTAGTATTTTCCTACACGGGGAAACTTCCGTTTCCCCGACCCCCTTCTCGTTCAAATCCTCCACATATCTATAAACATAAAAGGAAAGAAATAAAATTCTTTCCTTTTATGTTTTGGTGCGCGGGAGAGGATTTGAACCTCCAAGCCCTTGCGGGCGCTACCACCTCAAGGTAGTGCGTCTGCCAGTTTCGCCACCCGCGCATAGTTAAGATATTAAAGTATCTAAAAACTTTCGTCTAATCTGCTGTTTCGCTTTATCCGCCTCTGGCGGACGCCCGCGCATGAATTAAGAACATCTCCGATTATAATATCTTATTATTATTTTTTCAAATATCTTTCATTTCCTACAAAAAATCCCCTGTCGGCTGACGGAGGATTTTTGTGTTATGCGGTGAGTTGAAGCTTTTCTCTCGATTTCTTACTCGAAAGATCTCTTAAGAAGTACAGTTTCGATCGCCTCACTTTTTTTGAAACGGAAACAATTTCAATTTTTGCGATATTTGGAGAGTTCAATGGGAAGACTTTTTCAACCCCAACCTCCTGAAGAACCGTGCGCACGGTAAACGTTCCGCCCGCTTCTGTGCCGTGTTTTCTCGCTATCACAATACCTTCAAAACGACCCTGTCGTTCTTTTCCGCCTTCTTTGATGCGTTCCCAGACTCTTATTTTGGCTCCCGGTTTGATTTGTTCTAAAATGTTCGCTTCCATAGCCTGATTATTATACAAATATTCAAAAATTAAGCAAGAATCGCGTTATTCCTAAGAAAAAGACGGTTTTTGGGATGTATTGACCCGGTAGTGAAAACTCGATCACAAATAACAAAAATCTGTCTATCTAGGCTATCCAAAATGACATAAAAATATAAAATTTAATGTGAAAAATTGTGTCGCAAAGCGACATATCGAGTTTCTACTCACCGGGTTGACAAATCTGTATAATATGCTAAAATACGGGCAGTTGTTTAACTATTTTAATCACAAAAAGGATGGGTCAAATGAAAAACACTCCTCTTACCTTTGCAATCATTATTTTTGTACTTCTTGCAATTCGCGTGTTGCTGACGCTAAAAGTATCAAGAAAAAAAGAAACAATGGAAAATCCAAACATTTCTGATCCCGATACTGACTACAACAAAATAAGTATTCCGAACGAGGCGGCGCCGTCTATCCCCTCCGATACCGGGAAGCTGAAAAGGCTCGGTATCAAAAAGGTTTTAAGAAATTATTTCAGTAACGGCAGCTGCTTGGCTGTCATGAACGACGGTCGACTGGTCCGTATAAAATCAAAATACTGCTAACAAAGATTCAAGAAAAATCCCCGAAAAATCGGGGATTTTTATTCGCGCACTAAAAAGCCATTAGTGCATACATGCAAGTAAGTGGCTTTTAATGCGGAATTCCGCTCCACTAAAAACGACCTATGTAAAAAACACAGATATAAAATTGTGGAGCTTCATTTTCTCAAATCTTTCAATATATCCGCCAAATCATCGGGTAAATCGGCGCTCGCGCGGATGCGCTTTCCCGAAGGAAGATCAAACTCGATCGAATCCGCGTGTAAAAACTGCCTGGATAAATTCCACGGATTGTCTCTCCTCCCATACATCTGATCCCCCACCACCTGATGATTCACGCTCGCCAAATGCACACGCAACTGATGGGTTCGTCCGGTTCTCGGAAAAAGTTCGAGAAGCGAAAACTTTTCTCCTTCGTATTCGAATTGCTCAAGTGTTTTATATTCCGTGACCGCGGGTTTCACCATTTTCATATTTCTCGCGCGAACACTTCGCTTTGTCGTCCCCGGCTTCAGTCCGATCGGCATATCGATGATTCCGTTTTTCCGATCCATAAATCCGTGCACCAACGCAACATACGTTTTTTGCGCCGTTCTCGTCTGCAACAGTTCTTTCATATACAAAAAAAACTTCTGTGTCCGCGCCACGACAAGCACCCCCGACGTATCCCGATCGAGGCGATGCACGATTCCCGGACGAAGCACCGGCTCATCCCCCACACTGTTTATCTCCGGATATTCCTTACGGAGTACATCAACCAGTGTCGGCTCTTTGCTCGGATGATGTGAAGATGCATGCACAATCATATTGATTGGCTTATTCACAATCACAAAATCCGGTTCTTCCATAATAACCGAAATACCGTTCAATTCTTTTTTCTTCATATTAATCAAAAAGGCGGATAAGCTCGTTGAATTTCGCAATGCGTTCTTTCACGGGTGCGCCGATTTTTACCCCGCGCGCATATCCCGCTTTCGCAAGATGAATAATAAACACATCTTCGGTCTCTCCCGAACGATGGGACACGATTGTCTTAATCCCGAGGTCGTGTGCGGTACGCATTGCCTCGCACGCTCCGGACACGCTTCCGATTTGATTCGGTTTTATAATCACCGCATTGATGCAATTTCCCGCCCCGTATTCCTGTATGAATTTTTTATTGGTAACGGTAAGATCGTCGCCGACGACCCATTTTTCTCCCAATATTTTCTTTATATCCGCAAATCCTTTCTCGTCGGATTCATGAAAAGGATCCTCGATACTGCACAACAATTCCGCATCTTCAAAATATTTTTTATAGACTCCCGCCAATTGCTCGGACGAAAAGGTCTCTCCTCCGAAGCGATACGAATTTTCTCCGTAAAATCCGGACGCCGCAACATCCAATCCGATTGAGAACGATTCGGAAAGCCCCTCGTCGATAATCAAACTTTGAAGAATTCGTATCGGCTCGAAATTGTCTTTGAAATTCATCGAATATCCCCCCTCATCCCCGAGTGGCGGAGTTTTTCCGAGATTTTTGTCTTTCAGAAACACGCCGAGATGTTTATAGAATTTTTCTAATCGCGCAATCGTTTCGGTGAATGAATGTTTCGGTCTCGCAACCGCCATATATTCCTGAATGTCGAGATTATTGTCCGCATGCACTCCGCCGTTCACTACGTTCGAAAAAATTGCCGGTAAAAAATTCTCTTTTTTATAATCACCGAAAAATTCCTCCCGAAGCACCTCCCATAGTTCTTTTTTTTCGCTCTCGGCGATGAGTCGCCCGAATGCGATTGATGCGCCTAAAACGACGTTCCCGCCCAATCGAGACATATTGTCGGTGCCGTCCTCTTTCAAAAGCATCGCATCAAAGTCCCGTATGGAATCGAATGATTTGCCCACCACAAGCGTTCGGATGGCGGAAACCGCGACAAGAGCCTCGGAAAACGAAAACACGGCGGCTTCACGCGACCCACGGCTCTTTCCCGACGGAACCTGCGCCAAAAACTTCTTTCCCCCCGATCCCATAATTTCAACCTCAACAGTCGGCTCTCCACGGGAATCGAATATCTGGCGCACTTCGATATTTTCAATCGTCTTATTCATACAAATTTTATTTCGCGATATTTTTTTCGGGTAATGTATTTCCGAAAAAACCCTTTATGTCCTCAAGCGTCGTATTCAAAATACGCTCGAGCGCTTCTTGTGTGTTGAATGCGTTATGCGGAGTGATGAGCACGTTCGGCATTTTCATGAGAATGTGATTTGCAATAACCGTTTTCAATTTTTCCGTTGTCTCTTCTCCCTTCAAAAGATCCTTTACGGTCATTATCGCGTCCACCTCATCTTCCTTCAAAAATTTCATTTCATCTTTCACCTCTCCCTCTTCTTCAAGAACATCGAGTCCCGCCCCCGCCAATATTCCATTTTCGAGCGCATACACAAGCGCCTGAGTTTCGACAATTCCTCCCCGCGCGGTATTCACAAGGTATGCGCCTCTCTTTATAAATCCGATGTTTTCCATATTGAGAAGATGAAATGTTCCGTCGTTCAACGGCGTGTGGATGGTAATGACATCCGAATTTTTCAGAAGTTCATCAAGTGGCATATATGAAAATCCGATTTGTTTCGCATATTCTTCATTCGGACGCGGATCGTATGCGATTACCTTCATTCCGAATCCTTTTGCGATATTGATAGATTCTTTTCCGATTCGCCCCGTGCCAATCACCCCGATTGTCCTTCCCTTCAAATCGACTCCGCGGAATCCTTTGTACGAAAACGCGCCGGTCTCTTTCAAATGATTGATTGATGCATACATTTTTCTCGTAAGATTCAAAATAAGTGCAAACGCGAATTCGGCAACCGTATTGTCTCCATACCCGGGCACAAACGCCACGGTAATGTTTTTTTCTTTGCAATATT
>JAKANR010000028.1 GCA_021823645.1 bacterium | reverse complement strand
ATGTAGGACAGTTTCTCGGAAACACGGGAAAGAAAATTCGAATTATCACCGCATGGCGATATCCGGGCAAAAGTTCGGAGAGAGATCCGATTCCCGAAGATATTATGATGGAAATCAAAAGTCTCCTCTAATATCTCCTCAACCCATCTCTAATTCGCTCGAATAGGCGAATAAGGAATGGAATATGATATATTATATATATGCGTGATCTTGAGAGAACACTTAAGGCACTTGCAAATCGACGACGACTTGCCATTCTTGGATATCTAAAACAAAAACAAGAGGCAACAGTGGGGGAAATCGCCGGTAAAATTAAACTTTCATTTAAAGCCACATCAAAACATTTGGGAATACTCACTGCGGCGGATATTATTGAGCACGAACAGAGGAGTCTGCAAGTATATTATCGAATTGTATTTTCGAAATCATTATCTCCGGCTGCTCGCTCCATTATCTCCCTGCTTTAGGTTCTTATATATCTCTAATTCCTACCTACGGCAGGCAGGCGCGCGTTTACCCGCCTTTGGAGGGAATAGGCGAATGGTGGATTATGAAAAAGACGCTCCATGATGAGATGAGCGTCTTTTTATACATATCGTTTTACGATGTACCGCACGCGGACAAAAAATTCTCTGAACGACCAAAAAAAGATATTTCGTGTCCACCACTGAATTGAATGCGCGTCAAAGATGTTCGGCTGTTTCTTCGAAGTGAGCGGGAATATTCCGCAATACTTTTTTACGATAAGCGCGGTTCGTACGATTTGCTGTTTATGGGCGACAACAACAGGATGAACAAAATTCTTTTCCCGTATCACTTCAGCCGATTCGATGATTACCGATCGCGTATCAAAATGTTCGTTTTCCTCAGGTGGCCAGATGCAGATAATTTCTTTTTTGTGTTGTGCATACCACTCTTCCGAAAACGCCGTAGCAATTTCCCATTGCACGATTGCGGGAATATGATATTCATCCAAAAGTTCCACAACAATTTTTGCGATTTCCCGATTCGGTTTTCCCGGATCGAATTTGTCGTTTCGTATCCACTCAAGTGTTTTTTCGTCGGATTCCGTTTCCCGAAACTTTCTCTTGAGTTTTTTCATCTCAATTTCGTCCCATGAATTTCTTCCGAACGATTGAGCAAGGACGACATCTCCCTTGCGCATATTTTTGCTTTGGGGCATTCCGCACCAGAAAAGGGCATATCGGATGCAATATTTGAGTTTCACGTGCTCCTCCCGTATGTAATTTGATAAATTCTATGTTTATCATAGTATTAAGTTGTAACAATACAAGAACGAGTCCCGTTCATGATAGCTTTTTTCAGAAAACGGGAATCATGAATTAAGTTTGATTATTTAGAAATAAAACAAAAAGGTACGATGTATAAGCAAAAAGCGTACGGAAACATGAATGTTTCCTATCATTAACGGGATGAAATTATCAATTGGCATTGTAGGTCTCCCCAACGTGGGAAAATCGACACTATTTAAGGTGTTGACCGCGCAGGAGGTGCATATCGCGAATTATCCGTTTGCGACCATCGATCCGAATGTGGGCGTGGTGCCGGTGCCCGACGAACGTGTCGACGTACTCGCAAAATTAAGTAACTCGAAAAAGAAGGTTCCCGCGGTCGTCGAATTTTATGATATTGCGGGTCTCGTGAAGGGTGCGAGCCAGGGCGAGGGACTTGGAAATCAATTTCTTTCGCATATCCGCGAATGTAAGGCAATCGTGCAGGTGGTGCGTTGTTTTTCGTCCGGTGAAATTATCCATGTTGAGGGTGCGCCAAATCCGGAACGGGACATCGATATTATCAACACCGAATTATTGTTGAAAGATCTCGATACGGTGGACAAGCGATATCATAAAGCGGAGGGAGAGGCGCGAAGCGGAAAAAAGGAAATGGTGGTGGTGCGTGATGCGCTCAAAAAAATAAAAGACGAACTCGAACAAGGAGTGTTGCTTTCAACAAGACCCGAACTCATTGCGGAACACAAGGAAATTATGGATGAGATGAATCTGATAACGGCAAAAGCGCAGATTTTTCTCCTGAATGGAAGTGATGATGATGTGACTGATGCGGTGAAGGAAAAAATAAAATCAATGCACGCGGGATATGTGATTACGAATCTCGGATCGGGAAATCCGATTCCGGAATTGATTCGGAGTGCATATGCAATTTTAGATCTTATCAGTTTTTTGACGACCGGAGAGGATGAAACAAGGGCATGGACGATTACAAAGGGATCAAAAGCTCCGCAGGCGGCGGGCACCATTCATACCGATTTCGAACAGAAATTTATTCGCGCGGAAGTTACCTCATACGAAAAACTCGTGCAGGCGGGGGGATGGGCGCAAGCAAAACAAAAAGGATGGCTTCGTCTTGAAGGAAAAGAATATGTGGTGCAGGATGGCGACGTGATGGTGATACGGCACGGGTAATATACCACTCATTTCCTTATCATATTTGCGGTTTCATTGTACAATGGAGAATATGGATGCCGCATACGAATTGAAACTGGAATCGTACAAGGGACCGCTTGAAAAACTTCTCGAATTAATCGAAGAAAAAAAGATGGAGATTACCTCCGTGAACATCGCCGAAGTAACGGGGGATTTTTTGCAATATATCGAAAAACTCGGGACCGATGAAAAAACGAGAGAATATATCGCCGATTTTCTCGTTGTGGCTTCAAAACTCATTCTTATAAAATCGAAAGTGCTCCTCCCGTCACTCCCACTCACCGAAGAGGAGGAATCGGATATATCGAATTTTGAATCACGACTCAAGTTGTATCAGGAATTAAAGCACGCACAACCCCATATAAAAGACGGATGGAAAGAATTTCCGCAGATGATGCACCGCGAATTTTTGATGACCATGGGTGCACTTTTTTATCCGCCAAAACGACTCACTTCGGAGGATTTGCATAATTCGGTACAGAAGGCGTTCGGCGAATTGCAAAAAGTGATTCGTCCCGTCGCCTTCATAAAAGCGGAAATGATAAATCTGAAAGAAAAAATAAACGAGGTGTTTTCCCGTCTTTCCGAACTTCCGATGTTGTTCAAAAATCTTCATGAGGGAAAAACAAAGGGAGAGGTGGTGGTGTTGTTTCTCGCAATTCTGCATCTCATTAAAGATCAACTTGTCGATGTGACGCAGGAAGAACATTTTTCGGATATTACTGTTGCGAAAACACAGAAAAATCAATAAAATATAAAAATCTTGCATCTTTCCGCGGTATATCCAAGATTCTACGGAACAGTGCGGGATAAAAAGTTTTTATATGAACGAAGAAATACAAAATAAAATTCCCGAACTCGAATCGCTTTTGTTTCATTATGGAGATCCGATTTCCGTAAAACGAATCGCATCCATGTTGCAGATAAAAGAGAAAGAATGCGAGGAGTTGGTTGCGCTATTTCAGACAAAACTTCAGGAAGATCCGCTCCGCGGGCTTATGGTGATGAAGAACGGAGAGGAAATACAATTTGTGACAAAACCGGAATATCAGCACGTGGGCGGAAAAATCGTTGAGGAAGAATTCAAAGAACAACTTACTCCGGCGGCACTCGAAACACTTTCGCTGATTGCATACCTCGGTCCCATTTCGCGTCCCACCGTCGATTATATTCGCGGAGTGAATTCGAGTTTTATCGTTCGCAATCTCTTAATGAGAGGACTTGTCGAGCGCACCCAGGGGACGGAAAGAAAAAACACATACGAATATTCCGTAACATTCGATTTTTTGAAACACATGGGAATAGGGAATATCTCCGAATTGCCCGAATACGAAAAATATAAAAAGATTTTCGGTGATTACGAAAAACAGGAATTTCAGACGCAAGGAGAGGAAAAACAGATTTCATTTTCGGAACCGGCGCAGTCGAGCGAAGAAACGGCAGTACCAGACACACATCAATCCGAACAATGAGCATACGGTGGCAATCATTAATTCTCGTACTTCTTATTTTGGTTTCCGTGGCGCTTACAAAAATTGATTTTGGCAAAGCGGGTTTTTTTTCTTTTGGAGGGGGCACAACCAATACTCCCGCAAAAAGCGTGAACTCGGGTTCGACGGGAGAAGGGGAGGTTCGTCCCACAAATCAAAACAACGAAAAAAAACTCCCATTTCGCATTTGGAGTGTTTTGGATCCGGAAATAAAAGCGCAGTCGGTGCTTATCCAATCGCTTGACGAAAATTTTCCGTTCCTCCATTACAATACCCACAAACAATGGCCTATCGCTTCAATATCGAAACTTATGACTGCGGTGGTGGTGTTGGAAGATATCGGGGGAGATAAAAAAATTCCGGTGAGCGAAAAAGCGATATCAACGGAAGGACTCGCGGGATCGTTGAAAAGCGGAGAAGTGTATGTCGCGACGGATTTGATAAAAATAATGCTTCTCAGTTCTTCGAATGATGCGGCAAGCGCGTTCGAGGAATACAGCGGGGGGCGCAATGAATTTGTGCGCATGCTGAACAAGAAAACAAGAGAGTTGGGAATGAACGATACGTTGTTTTACGATGCGTCGGGACTTTCCGATTTGAATATCTCCACCGCGACGGATTTGCTGATTTTGATGAAATATATCATTGAACGTCATCCGGAAATTTTCGGATGGACGCGGATGAACAGTTTTCTTGTGCAACCCTTAAATAATCCGAAAACCCGCACCGTCACGAGTATTATTCCGTTTCTCGACGACAGAAATTTTCTTGGGGGAAAGACGGGGACCATCGAATCTTCCCATCAGAACTTTTTGGGGATATTCTTATTAAAGAAGTATCGTGTTGCAACAATCGTGTTGGGAAGCCCGGACAGGGTTCAGGAGGTTCCCGCACTTTTAAAGTGGGTCGAGGGAGCATATACATTTTCAGAATAAACCATGGTGTTATTTGAAGCAGTACGCGCACTTATCATGTTTGCAATGGCATTTGTCATCGCTCTTTTGATTACTCCGCTCGTACTCCATTTTTTGAAAAAATTCGATTTTAAGAAAAAAAATATTCGCGATGAAAAATCGGCGCCCGTATTTTATCAATACCACAAGGATAAATCTTCAACTCCGACCATGGGGGGAATCATCATTTGGGGGACCGTTGTCGGAATCGCGCTTATTTTCTTTTTGGCGGATGCCGCGTTTGGCGGATTTGCGAGTTATTTCAATTTTGTGAATCGCGCCGAAACATACGTTCCGCTCGCGGCGCTTTTGTTTGCGGCACTTGTCGGTCTCGCCGATGATCTTTTCGGTATTTTTGGAATCGGTCCTCATGGAGGGGGATTAAAGGTGAAACATAAATTATTGCTTTATGCCGTTGTTTCGCTTATCGGTGCATGGTGGTTTTATTTCCGGCTCGGGTGGAGCACGGTGTATATCCCGTTTTTGGGAAACGTGGAACTGGGGTGGTGGTATATTCCGTTTTTCGTGTTTATTATCGTTGCGACCGCATTTTCTTCGAACGAGACCGATGGGCTTGACGGACTTGCGGCGGGAGTGATGCTTTTTGCGTTCGGTGCATTCGCGGTCATTTCGTTTGTCACCCATCGTTATGATCTCACTATGATGAATGCGACACTTCTCGGCGCTCTCCTCGCGTTTCTTTGGTTTAATATTCATCCTGCGAAATTTTTTATGGGGGATACCGGTTCCATGTCTTTGGGAATCACACTTGGGGTCATGGCGATGGTGACCAATACCGCGTTCTTTCTCCCGTTTTTCGGACTTATTCTTGTTATTGAATCACTCTCCGTGATTATTCAATTGACCAGTAAAAAATTATTCAAGAAAAAAATATTTCTTTCGACTCCGATTCACCATCATTTTCAGGGAATCGGATGGCTTGAAAGCCAGATCACCATGAGGTTTTGGATTATTTCGGCAGTCATGACCATTTTCGGTCTTGTGGTGTTTTTCCTCGCCCGTTTCGTTTAGACGCGGATTTACCCGCCCGACTGAACGATGTTAGTCGTTCGGGCTGGTGCTGATTTAGCTGATGAATACTGATAATATATGTCGGTATTTTATTTTGAGTTAATTGTTCAAAATTGCTATGATTGATATATATGTCTAAGAAAACACTTTTTGCAAATTGCCTCGCCTTGCGGGATTGCGATTTATAGTTCCGATGGGAATCGGAAATAAATCGGGAAGAAAATGAATCTTAATTTTATGAAAAAAATATTATTTGCAAACTGGAAGATGAATCCAACAACAGAGCAAGAGGCGGTGAAACTTGCACGGGCGGGTGATGTTAAAAATGCGGTACTTATACCGCCGTTTCCTTTTTTGAATGCGGTAAAAAATGTTTTGAAGAGCGCATCGGTCGGCGCACAAGATGTTTTTTATGAAGAGAAGGGAGCATTCACGGGCGAAGTATCTCCTCAAATGTTAAAAAAACTTGGCGTGCAATATGTGGTTGTCGGACATTCGGAACGCCGTCGCCTTGGAGAAAATGATGAAATGATTGCAAAAAAAGTGAAAGCGGGAATACACGCGGGACTGAAAGTCATTTTATGTGTCGGAGAACCACTTTCTGTTTACAAAAAAGGAAAGAAGGCTACAGAAGAGTTTATAAAAAAACAATTCAGATTTATTAAAGATAAAAAGAATCTTATTGTTGCCTATGAACCGATTTGGGCGGTTGGCACGGGAAAGAATGCAGATCCGGAAGATGTGGCACGCGTTGTACAATTTATAAAAAATATTGCTTCGGTACCCGTATTGTATGGTGGTTCAACAAACTCGAAAAATGCAAAAAGCTTTTTGGAGAAAAAAGAAATCGCAGGATTATTGGTTGGCGGGGCGAGCATCAATGTGAAGGAATTCCAAAAGATGATCAAAATCGCAGAGCGATTTTAGTTTTTAAAGTATGAAGGAAGAACGAACATGCCAAAACTGCAAGTTAACTTTTCTCATTGAGGATGAGGATTTTCAGTTCTACAAAAAAATTTCCTCCCAAGGCGGACCCGCCACGGGCGTGGACATACCTCCACCGACATGGTGCCCGGAGTGCCGAAATTTAAGACGGATGATGTGGCGGGAAGAGCGAACTCTCTATAAAAATATATGCGGATTGTGCGGAAAGCAGATTATCACCATTCATGCACCCGGAACGCCCTTTACCGTGTATTGTCGTGAATGCTGGTTCTCTGATAAGTGGGATCCCATGGATTACGGTTGGGAATATGATTTTTCGCAACCATTTTTTGTACAATATCGGAAACTCCTTGAGGCGGTTCCCAGACCCGCATTTACCGGAAGCAATCTCGTTGAAAGCGAATATTCACACGCGTGCAAGAATATAAAAAATTGCTACTATGTATTTTGGAGTTTTTTTTCAGAAAACTCCCAATTTGATTATGGACTTTTATTTTCAAAGGATACATATGATTCTTACGTCGTTGATAATTCGGATCATGTGTATTTTTCGCTTCACTCAAACCGTCTTTATCGGACACAATTCGGATATTTCTCGGATGAATGTCTCGATTCCCTGTTTCTCTTCGACTGTGTCGGGTGTTCCGACTGTTTCGGATGCGTGAATTTGAGAAAACAAAAATATTGCATATTCAACGAAAAATTTTCAAAAGACGAGTATTTCTTGAAATTAAAATATTGGGATTTGGGAAGTTATAAAAAACTTCAAGAGGCAAAAATAAAATTCAGAGAATTCTATCTTTCTCTTCCTCGCCGATATGCTCATATATTGAATAGTCAGAATGTCACCGGTGACATTATTCGCGATACAAAAAACTGCCAAACATGTTTTTCCGCGCTCGATAACGTGGAAAATTGCAAATATATTTATTTTGGCGGACTGAATTTGAAAGATAGTTATGATGTCGGCGGTGGAGGATTAAATTCCCAACTTCTCTATGAAATTTACGCAATGACGGAAAATGTCGAACGATGTTTTTTTTCCGCCGGAGGTGATAATTCCATTGATACAATGTACTGCGATTGGGCAAGAAGTTCATCGAATTCAATCGGGTGCGTATCAATCAAAAACAAAAAACATTGCATATTGAATCGACAATACACGAAAGAAGAATATGAAACGCTGTTTCAGGCGATACGAACACACATGGATGATATGCCGTATGTCGATAAAAAGGGAAGAGTATATAAATTAGGAGAGTTTTTTCCACCGGAATTTTCCGCGTACGCATACAACGAATCAGCCGCGTTCCCGTGGTATCCGAGAACCAAAGAGGAAATTCTCGAGGAGGGGTGGCAATGGCGAGATGAGGCGGAACGAAATTATAAAATTACGTTGAAACAAGATGATATTCCGGATCATATAAAAGATGTTTCCGATTCAATTTTGGATGAAATCATTGAGTGTGAACATTCCACGAATATGTGGCAAACCGAGCACAAAGCGTGTCTCGACGGATGTACAAAAGCATTCCGGATTACCAAGGAAGAATTGATATTTCATCGGGAAATGAACATTGCCCTTCCTCGTCTTTGTCCCAGTTGCAGAACGGCTGAAATACTTTCGTGGCGGAATGGATTTCATCTCTATAAAAGGAAATGTATGTGTGGTCAACTGAAAACCGAAGATAAAAGACTGGGGGCGTATACAAATACAACAAAACATTTTCATGGAAGCGATTCGTGTCCGAATGAGTTTGAAACGACATTTTCTCCCGAACAAAAAGAAATCGTATATTGTCACGATTGTTACAAATCAGAATTTTTATGAACCTACTGTGGCGTCTTAAAAAATATAAAATTCTTTTTCGAATGCTTTTGCACACCGGCATGTTTCGATTAAAGATATTTTTCCGGAAATTGATGAAAAAATAACGGTGATTATTGCATCTGGAGGTATTATGAATATATGAATTTTGGAGGTATTATAGAAATATGACACGCGGAACAAAGAAAATCGCATATGGGATTTTTTACCTCATCCTTTTATTAGCCGTTTCCTATTGGCTGTTCGGCGGATTCATCGTAAAAACGCCGACGTGTTCCGACGGTATTCAAAATCAAAACGAAACGGGAATCGATTGCGGGGGACCGTGTACAAAATGCGAAATCACCGAACTTTCTCCACTCACGCACATCGGAACCGTTCGTACATTTTCGGTCAACGAAAAAACAATCGCGCTTGCCGAGGTGTCGAATTCGAATCAATTTTATTCGTCTGACAAATTTGCATATTCGTTCGTTGTCTATGATGTGCGAAACCGTGAAATCGAAAGAGTTTCCGGCACCGACGCACTGTTCGCGCTCGAAAAAAAATATATATTCGAGCCGAGAATTACGACTCGTGCGCGGGACATCGGAAAAATCGAATTCGTGATATCCGATGTTTCATGGAAGAAAGCGTACGAAGCACTCCGTCCCGATGTGGTTGTTTCGTCGGCGATAGAAACAAAAAAGAGTGAACAAGGGATACGGGTTTCGGGAAGTATAAAAAATCAAAGCTCGGTGCTTGCTTCGGAAGTGAAGATTATTGCGATTCTCTACGATAAGTACGAGATTGAAGTTTTCCCCGCACAGACCGTTATTTCCCAACTCGGAGGGCTCGAGGAAAAACCTTTTGTGATTTCGTTTCCGCAGTCTTTGGAGATTACCGATACCGCCGATGTGACGTTCACAAAGATATTCGTAAGCGCCCGATAATATATTTATGAATACGGTTTTCGGAAAACAATTCGATTGGGGAATTTTCTTCTCGCTTATTATTCTCGCAACGGGGAGTTTGCTTTCGCTCGCAAGCACCAATCCCGCCTCTTTCAGGAGGCAGATTTTTTGGTATCTCGCGGTGTTTGTGCTTATTTATTTCGGAAGAAAGATAAATTGGCGATGGCTCGGAGGACAGGGATGGTTTCGCCACGGATTATACTGGATGGGAGTTGGACTTCTCGTGCTCTCTCATCTTCAACGAACAACGATTCGCGGGACAAAGAGCTGGCTTACAATTGCGGGAATTCAGTTTGAACCGGTGGAAATCGTAAAAATAGGACTCCTTTTTATTCTTGCGCATTTTTTTTCCCGGAGACATGTTTCGGCATCGCAGATAAAAAATATTTTTCTCTCGTTTCTTTATACCGCAATTCCCGCACTGCTTGTCGTCACTCATCCCGATTTCGGATCGACGCTTATTATTGTGAGCGTATGGCTCGGTTTTCTTTTTGTGAGCGGAATAAAAAAGAAACGATTACTTCTCGGTATTGTGGTCGCCGTACTCGCCTTTGTGGTGTTGTGGACCTCATTTTTAAAACCATACCAAAAAGACCGGCTCACCGCATTTGTGTTTCCCGAAAAAGATCCGTTCGGAATCAATTACAATGTGATTCAATCGAAAATAGCGATCGGATCCGCCGGTATTTTCGGAAAAGGATTCGGACTCGGTACACAATCCCAATTCCATTTCCTCCCCGAGGCTCAGACGGATTTTATTTTTGCGGCGTTTGTCGAAGAGTGGGGATTATTCGGAGGACTATGTATTATCGGTGCCTTTTTCTTCCTCATTTATAGACTCATAATGATCGGACTTCGGGTTGGGGATAACTATTCGAAATTTGTCATATTGGGGACGGTTATCATATTTACACTCCAGTTTTTTATAAATATAGGCTCAGATTTGGGGCTTATGCCGGTTACGGGGATTACCTTCCCATTCTTCAGTTATGGGGGATCGAGCCTCTTGACTGCCGGTGTGCTTGTGGGTATAATTGAACATATCAAATTTGAATCCCGTTAAAAG
>JAKANR010000027.1 GCA_021823645.1 bacterium | reverse complement strand
CTTTTTATTCTCGATATTTTTCCCTATATTTCCGATATCCCCGGTCAGCGAAGTGATTTCCAATTCGAGTTTTTCTATCGCGAGATTGTTCGATTTTACGAGAAGTCCAAGTTGCCCGATGGTGTTATCCATTGTTCGTATCTCGTTCGAAAGTTTTGTATTCGATTTTGAAACGTTTTCCAAATTTTTCTCGAGCTCTTTTCGCTGTTCCTGAAGCACTCGCAATTGTTCGCTTTTATCGTTAATGAGATTACGAAGCGTTCCTCCGCTTGTTTCCTGCGCTTCTGCGGAAAAGGAAAATGGAGCGAAAAATACGGCAAAAAGAATAAAAAAGGCAAAGATCGGTTTTTTCATAAAATCAGAAACTTAATTTTTTAATCGCAACGGAAATTCTTCTCAGTGATTCTTCCTTTCCCAACAGTTCCGCAAGCTCAAACGGACCGGGTGATGCCGATTTTCCCGAAAGAGACGCCCGGAGAGGCCACAACACATCTCCCCTTCCCCGTTCCTCGATAAAATCACGCAACGCCTGTTCGATGTGTTCTTTCGAAAAATCATGAAGTGATGAAAGTATTTTTTCGGTGCGAATAAGATTCTCGATTGTTGTCGGGATATCGCTTTTTTTCCAGACGAGTAATATTTTTTCATATTCGGGGAGTTCAAAAAAGATATCGGAGAGGGAAATAAATTCTCCAAGTCGTTTCATCCGATCTTTTTGTATTTCAATGACTTTCTTCAAACGCTCCATATCGTTCGTCCATTCTTTTGGAATAAACGATGTGAGCAGTTCCGCAAGTTCATTTGTGTTTTTCGATCGAAGATAGTGCGCATTCAACCAATCGAGTTTTTCCGGATTGAAAATGCCTCCGGCTTTTTGTACCCGTTCGAAACTGAATTCTTCAATCATCTCTTTTACCTTGAGTACTTCCCTATCTTTTTTCGGATGCCATCCGAGGAGCACGAGAAAATTAATCATTGCCTCCGGAATATATCCTTCGGTCCTGTAATCGCCGATTGATTTCGCAAGATCCCTTTTCGAAAGCTTTTTTTTGTTCGGTCCGAGAATCAGCGGAAGGTGCGCATAAGTGAGCGCAGAAAATCCCAATGCCTCCTGGAGCATTATTTGGCGCGGGGTGTTTGAAATATGTTCTTCTCCGCGCACGACGTGGGTGATATCCATTTCGAAATCATCGACGACATTCGCAAAATTATACAGGGGTTCATTGAGCCCTTTCGCAATGATGATATCTCCGATAAGTCTCGTATCGAATGTCACCTTCCCCCGAATAAGATCGTGAAAAGACACCTCTTTTTCGGGCATTTTAAATCGAATGACCGCCCGTTCTTTCCCGAGGCGATCTTTTACCTCACTATCGGAAAGAGAGAGACATTTTCCGCTGTATTTTGGGGTTATTCCCTGACTTAACTGAGCTTCGTATTCATCTTCGAGATCTTTTTCACTGCAAAAACAATAATATGCGTATTTCTTTTCGAGCAACATTTTAAGATAAAATTCATATCTTTCGAGTCGCTCGCTTTGACGATACAGTTCATCCCACGAAAGACCGAGCCATGAAAGACTTTTTTTGATATCTTCCTCATAGCGTAACTCGGAGCGCTGTGTGTCGGTGTCCTCGATACGGAGTATGAATGAACCACCCTCGTGCTTTGCGAACAGCCAATTGAATAACGCGGTGCGCACCCCTCCGATATTGAGCGGTCCGGTTGGTGAAGGTGCAAATCGTAATTTTATTTTTTTTTCTTTTGGAGGCATAATTTTATCTTTTCAACCCAAGGGTCACTATTTCTTCGGCGATGTCTTTTGCCGCGTTCGGTTTCGAAAAATTCTTCGCCGCAGTTTCCATTGCGCGGAGACCCTCCTGATGCGAAAGGAGTTCTTTCAGTTTCGACAATACGATGTGGGGAGTAAAGTTCTCTTTTTCCAAAACGATTCCCGCTCCAAATTTTGTGTAACTGTAGGCATTCGCGCGCTGGTGATCATTCGCCGAAGTTTCGAGCGGAACAAGAATCGACGCCTTTCCGAAAAATGCGATTTCGAATACCGTCGAGCCGGAACGCGAAAGAACGACATCGGCGGCGGAAAATGCATTTTTGTATTCCAATGAATTTAAAAGTTCGAACGACCGGTAATTCGAGTTTATCCGTTCTCCCACTTCGCGCTGAAGGGATCGCACCGTATCGTCGGCCTCTCTTTTGTTTCCGGGACCCACTTGATGAATCAATTGAATGTCGTCTTCGAGAAGTGTTTTTAAATTATCGAATACGAAAGAATTTATCTGCGCGGCGCCCTGCGATCCTCCAAGAATAAGAATCGTCGATTTTGAAGGATTCAATGAAAAATATTCTCTCGCCTGCTCCCTTCGAAACGCACCCTCCATAATCTCTTTCCGTATCGGATTTCCCACCACTGCCGTTTTTGATTTCGGAAAATATTTTACCGCATCGTCAAAAGAAACGCCGATGCGCGTCGCAAAATGTCCGGAAAGACGATTTGTCAAACCCGGAACGGCATCCGAGTCGTGTATCACAACGGGAATAAAGTAAAAACGTGCGGCGAGTACAACGGAAAGCGCTCCAGGTCCGCCTTTCGAAAATACGATGTCGGGCATGATGGCGTATATCCGATACAATGATTGAAAAAAACTCCAAAATAATTTCGGAATGTCTATAAAATTTTCAATCGAAAAATATCTTCGGAGTTTACTCGATGCGATTGAATATACGGCAATATTCTTTTCCTTGAGGAGTGCGTTGAACGAACTCTTTGGTCCAAGATACGAAAGCTGTATTTTTATGTCGGGCATTTTCTCAAACTCCTCGGCAACCGCGATAAGCGGATATATATGCCCTCCCGTTCCCCCGCCCGTAAGTAAAACTCTAATCATAGAAGTAAAAAGATAAGAAAAATATAGCGTGGACCGCCTAACGCCTATACTTTGATATGTTAGCAATAATGCCACTCATCGTCAAAAAAACCGCAAGTGCAGTGCCTCCATAGCTCACAAACGGTAATGGAACCCCCGTGAGGGGCAAAAGTCCGGAAATCGCCCCGATGTTTATAAATGCCTGGATTCCTATAAGGGATATGAATCCGGTGATGGCGAGTTTACTGAAATTATCCGACGAGCGACGGGCAATTCCGAAACCTCTTCCCAAAAACAACAAAAACCCCGTGAGCACTCCCACCGAACCGACAAATCCGAATTCTTCGGCAATGACGGCAAAAATCGAATCACCGATCGGCTCGGGAAGATATTTCAGTTTTGTGGTCGACTTTCCGAACCCGACGCCGTCTATTTGTCCTGATCCTATAGCCTGTTTTGCCTGACTGATGTGATAGGTCGCACCACGCGGATCGGACGCGCTATTCAAAAATGTTTTTACGCGCTCAAGGCGATATGGGGTGATAGCGATAAGACTCGCAAATGCGAGACACGCAAGTAAAACCGTCGCGACAATAAAACGAATTCGCGCCCCTGCGGTCATATACATGACAATCGCCGTAAGAAAAATAATAACGGCTATCGTCGTGGAGGGCTGGAGTACCAAAAGTCCGAGTACCACACCGAGAAAAAGGAGAAACGGAAGAAGTCCCTTTGTGACCGTTTTACTCCTCGCCTGATTTCTTCCGAGCCACGAGGCAAAAAACAAAATAAACGAAAGTTTCATTATTTCTCCGGGTTGGAAAGAAAAAAATCCGACCGACAACCACCGCTCGGATCCTTTCTTTTCAAGTCCAAGTGGAGTGAAGACCAAGATAAGAAGAATAATACTCACAATAAGAGCCACCACGGCGTATTTTTCGAAATATTTCAGAGGGATGAAGAGGGCGAGAAGAAAACCGAATATACCGGGGATAAGTCCGTTTGTAATCTGATGTTTCAGATAATAATAACTGTCTCCGAAACTTCCCCGCGCAAGATCGGACGATGCGCTTGTGAGCATCACAAGTCCGAATACCGTGAGCAAAAGAACGATAACGATAAATACGTAATCCGGAGTATGTGTTCTGTATCCTGAGCGTTTCATGATTGTTTATTTTACTTTACGCAACGTACGTCCCCTGAAAACATTTTCGAGTTTTCCTTCATTCATTCCCCTCACTCCATTCACAAAAACGTCGGAAATCACTCCGTCTCTCGCCACAACAATATCCGCATAATATCCTTCCCCGATATATCCGCGTCGCTCAATTCCGTATTTCTTTGCCGGGAGCGATGTAAGTTTTGGAAGAATCCGCTCAAACGGAATATTCTGTTTTTTTGTAAATGCAGAAAGCAACACAAACGGATTTTCCCGCGGGATTGAACTGAACTCGTCGAGTGAAAAACTCGCTCCCGCGGAGGCGATAATCGAAGCCGGAGAATTTATAAAATCGACAATTGCGTCTTTGTGTACATCTTCTATCGCGCATGAAATAGTCATATTGGAAATCTGCATGAGATAGAGAAGTGTATTTCCGAGGGACATCCCGAAATTTTTTGCTATCTCTCTCAATGATTTTCCCGTAAGCGACGAAAGATAGCGCGGGGCAACGGCGATACGTACGTTTTTCAAATTAAATTCGGAAATGTGGTTTATGATTCTTTTTTTCAAATGGGGGGTAACAATATGTACGGATAATTTTTCAACGGTTTCGTCATGGACCCATTTCGGGAGAAAATAATGAATGGGAACAATGCGTTCGAGGAAAAGAGGAAAATCAAAATGAACGTGAGCCACGGCAGTTTCCTTTTCTACCAATTTTTGGACTTCCTGATATTCTTCTTTATATGATTTTGCCGGAATAAGATGGCTTATTTCTATTTTTGTTCCTGTTTTTTCGGCGATGCGCAACACTTCTTGTATCGATGGAATGAGTTGTTTTTCGAAATTTTTTATATGGGTTGCGTAGACCGCTCCGCGCTCTCCGGTGATTCGTATGAGATCGAAAACTTCTTTTTGGGGAATATGTTCTTCGTGTGCATGTTCGAATCCCGTTGAAAGTCCAAATACTCCATCTTTCAACGCATCGCGTAATATATCCTTGGTGAGTTCAAGCTCGGAATCGGTTAAATCTCTCATTGCTCCTCCGGTCACAAAATTTCGAATCGTGGTATATCCGACCAATGTTCCGAAATTAACTCCGAATTTTTTGTTTTGCAACACACGAAACAATTCTTTTGTATCGTGCCAATGAATATTTCCCAAAGACATTTCGGAGTGTCCCCAATCGGTCGAAACGCTTTTCCGCGAAAACGAAAACGGCGCGAGTGATTCTCCGCAATTTCCTCCGATAATTGTGGTAATTCCATTTTTGAGAAAATCCCCCTGCACCGGATCGGAAAAAATACTGAAATAGTGATCCGAGTGCGTATTTACATCGATAAATCCCGGGCAGACAATCGCTCCCGTTGCGTCGATAATATGATCCGCTTTGATTTTTTGCAGTGATCCGATGCGCACAATTCGATCGTCCTGCAACAAAACATCCGATTTTTCCGGGGCATCCGTCGTTCCATTGTACAAAAGCCCGTTCTTTATGAGGGTTGTCATAATACTGTTTATTATACCTCAAGCGCAGCGGATATGAATCCATAAATGAGGGCACTAACGCATCTGCGAAAGAAACCTATCTTTAAATTCAAGAAAATTTCCGTTTTGTATAGCCTCGCGTATTCGCCCCATGAGCGTATTGAAAAAATATACATTATGAATTGTCACTGATGTTCCCGCCCGCAAATCCTTCAATTTATACATCTCCCGCAGTTGGTGCCGTGTGATGCCCGCTGTACATGTTTCACACCCGCATCCGTTTTCTATGACTTCGCCGTCGTCTTTGAATTTATTTTTCTTCAAATCAATTCTTCCTTTCGCGGTCCACGCTCCGCCATGACGGGCTTCCCGCGTCGGAATCACACAATCGAATGTATCGATTCCGTTTTCGACTCCCAAAAACAAATCCTCGATTTTTCCGATTCCGAGAAGGTGCCGTGGTTTTTCTTCGGGAAGATACGGGATTACCCACCCGAGCACTTCTCCCATTTTCTTCTCTCCGAACGACCCCCCGATTCCGAACCCGTCAAACGGCAATGCGCCGATATACTTCGCACTTTCTTTTCGTAAATCTTCAAACATTCCGCCCTGCACAATACCATAAAGCATCTGCTCATCACGCGCCTTTCCATTTTCTAATTCGCGCGAATAGGAAAATGGTATCTCATGTGATTTAAGACAGACATTTGCCCATCGGTGTGTTCTTCCCAGTGCTTCCTTTTGATATGCATAATCATGTTCGGGAGAAGTACATTCATCGAATGCGAATATAATATCCGCTCCGAGTTTTTTCTGTATCTCCATCGAAAGTTTTGGACCGAGAAAATGTTCTCCTTCTTCATTGGTAAAAAACACGCCTTCTTCGGTAATACGCGTAAGATTGTCGCTTGCTTTTTTCTTTTCCCCGCCCAGTACTTTTCCCACCCCATGTTCCCTTCCAAACCCGAAACTGAATACCTGAAATCCCCCGCTGTCGGTCATAATCACGGTATCGGGAAGTTTCATACGTTCATGAAGTCCTTCGAACAAATCCAATTTTTCTCCGAGTGTGCGCCACAGATGATAGGTGTTCGCAATCACGAGTTGCGTTTTTGCGTCTAATAATTCACGCGGAGAAATTGCCCGCACTTCCGCATGGGTTCCCACAATCGCGTATGATGGGGTTTCCACCGTGCCGTGCGAAGTGTGAATAACGCCCGCGCGTGCGCGGGAATTTTTGTCTTTCTGTAGAATGTCAAACATTATAAATTATTTTTTGAGAAGTTGCGGATACATATTGAAAAGAGTGAACAATAACGTAATGATAATCGGACCGAGCACAAATCCCATCGGACCGAAAAATTGAATTCCTCCGATCACGCCGAGAAAAATAATAAACGGATGTATATTCACCTTTTTTTCGATGAGTATGGGACGCAACACGTTATCGGCCATACTCACCACAAAAATTCCCCACAAAAGAAGTCCGAGTGCGAAGAGCGGACTCGTAAAAAAGAAAAGATACAGGACTGCGGGAATAATAACAATCATTGCCCCAACCGCCGGAATAAGTGCGGTGATAATGAGTATCAATCCCCAAAGTGCCGGATTCGGAATACCGAAAATCCAAAACCCCACTCCCGCCAAAATTCCCTGCAAAATCGAAATCACGAGTGTCCCGCGCACCACGGAACTTGCGGTCACCGCAAGCGTGTTTAAAATTTGTCTATCGAATTTATCTTCAAGTGGACTATATGCAAACATCGCTTCCCTGAATTTATCCCCGTCTTTCAAAAAGAAAAAGAGTGAAAGAAACATGATAACAAGCTCAATGATAAATTGTGTGACACTGGAAAAAATTGACCCGAAATTATTGAATATCCAATCAATCCCCTGTTTTGCGTACTCGTTCGCATTCGAAGAAAACGAGGGCACATAGTTTACTACCTTACCCTGAATATATGTGATTACTCCTTCACCCTCAAAGATATTTCTTCCGGGTTCCGAAAGATATTGATACATATTGGTGCTTTCCTGAAATACCTTCGCCCCGAAGAAAAAAAGCGGAACAAAAATGATAAGAAACACAATAATGATGGTGATGAATGCACCGATTCCACCTCTTCCCCCGATAAAACCGGAAATTTTTTTGTGCATCGGACCGAACACAACCGCAAAGACCGCCGCTAAAATAATCGCATAGAGATATGGGCGAAAAATAAAAAACGCGAGTACAAATGCGCACAAAAGAAGTCCAAAAAAGAAAAGCGTCTGTACGTGTTTGTGCGAATCCATATATGTTCAGTATATAGTATTTTGTATCAAGTATTAAGTATTTTTCTCGTACACGCTCGCGGCATCGCGATACGGACAATATTCACATTTGTTTCCCGCTTGTGGAATTGTCCCGCCGTCGAGACATTTTTTTATCTCGAAAAGTATTCCCTCAACCCACGAATCGTCGCCTTTGTACGAAAGGAGTTGTACGTCGAATTCGAGTTTTGCATCGAATGCTTCCTTATCTTTATCTCCGTTCGCGTACACAAAATATCCCACATCCGAAACCTTGAAATCGTTTTTTCGAAAAAGCCACTGATATATTTCCATCTGCCGTTTGTATGCCCCGCGGTATTCCGCATCAAGTGTGATTTCACTGTCCGTTGAGGTTGCTTTGTAATCGACAACAATAAGCTCCCCTTTCGAATTTTCCCAAATATCATCGATGGCTCCGGTAATCACCAAATTCGTCGGACGGTGAAAATACTGAATCCCCTTAAAATTCTCGCGCCACTCGTTCATCATATGATGACGGAACGGCACTGCATCGACTCCATATGTTTCCATAATCGGATGTTTCGATCCGCGTGCACGATGGATATCGAATTCTTTTTTGAGTAACGCGTCCACCGCCGAATTTAACGTGAATGGAAATCCCGGAGGGCGTCCGATCCCGAGTTTTCGGTCAAGATAAAAACATCGGGGACATTCCGTAAACAGTTCGATTTTCGAGCGACTGAGTTTGAACGGTTCCGATGGATTATATAAATTTCTCGTTCGTTGTCCCGCCATATTTATTGATTTTTGGTTGGAATCGGCGGATAGAGGTCTTTATCGATGAATCTCGGAAAACATTCTTCCCCGATTTTATGATCCCAATTCGCGCCCCATCCTCCATACGGTGCGCGGGGAGCACTGGTATTGTTTGCGTATGCGCCATCGGTCTCGAATGTCGCACACAACACAAATGATTCGGGTCCCCGAACTTCATACCGATACGCATTTTTCGTATTCGGATCGGTCGGCGCACTGAATCCTTTTATGGTGTCATTCAACAAATCAAGGTTTTGGGGAAGTATCTGCTTTCTCTGCCAATAATTCACAATTTCGGATTGTAACATCTGCAAATCGGATATTCGCTGTTCGTCAAACCGGCGTGCCCGTTCGGTTTTGGGGGAACCCGCAATAAAAAATCCGGCGATCACGGCGATTCCCACAATTGCGGAAACGGCATAAATGAATGTCTTTACTTTTTTCGTGAATTCTTTGTTTTTCAATTCCCACAAATAATATCCGAATACCGATCCCGCCACAAAGAAAATAATAAGCACCTTCAGGAGGAAACGGATGGTGAGTTCGCCTCGCATGAAATTCAAAAGCAACGCAACGAGATCGCCGAGAATAATGAGCGCGGTGACGAAGAGTGTGAAATAGAGAAGCCATTTTCTGATGCGCAATTCTTTTTTCTCCGGAGACGCGTGATATTCCTTATTCAAAAATGTACTCGTCGCGATATGTGTCGGAAAGAATACGACAAGCATCGCAATCGCCCATCGCATTCCCTCAAACGATGCGGATGCGCCATAATATCCTCCCAGCGTATCGGGAAACCAATAATTTACACACTGAAACATGAGCGTCGAAAAACTGATTGCACTCGCATAAAGCGTCACAATCGACAAAAGATGAAGAAAAAAATCCTTCGGCGACGTTTCCGGTCTTTTTGTTGTTTGTATTGTCTGTTCCATAAATAATTTCTTATTGTTTATCAATTCCGTACTTTTCAATCAACGTATTCACAAAATCCCAATTGAGTGTTTTGAAAAAACTTTCGATATACGCTTTTTTATTTGTTCCGTGATCCATAAAAAACGCGTGCTCATACATATCCATCGCGAGCAGTGGCGTTGCGTTCCACACCGCGCCGACATTTTGTGCATCCATTCCGTAGTTGTGAAGCCCGTGATCTTTCCAATCGTATACGAGTATCGCCCACCCGCGTGCCGACATTCCCGTTGCCACAAAATCTTCTTTCCATACGTCGTATGTTCCGAAATCTTTTTGAATCATCTCGAGTATTTTTCCTTTCGCCGCTCCGTCTCCCCCAAGGAGCGGGAAGTACGCCTCGTGAAGTTTCATCCCGTTCACCGCAAATATTTCCTCGCGCTTCAGTTCGCCGATATAACTATAAACCGCGTTCGCTTCCGATTTATTCGCCTCGGCGATTTTTTTCTGAATCTCATTCGTCTTTTTCACATACCCTTCATAGAGCTTCTGGTGCTCCAAAACCGACTTCAAGCTGATTCCCTCCACATCTTTATTCAGTTCAAGAGGGGTTGAAATATATTCTTCTTTGTTCATAAAAATTATGTTTATATATCCGACACATTCATTCTATAGGAAATGCTGTTTTTATAATACAATTGACAAATTTGAATAAATTATTTATTATACGGGTAGTATTATTCACAAATTAGGAGTATGAAAATGGAAGAGATATTCATCCAAATCTTTTATGCAATATCCGTATTTTTGGGAGGTTTAATCTTCTTTTACTGTACGTTTTATCCGACTATTTGGTTCTTCAACAGAAAAGAATATCGCCTGCCGAAATTTTCATCTTTGTTTTTGTTTTCATTGATGGGGTTTGTGATATTCTATTTTCTGTTTTCGATTCTCGGGAGTATGTACAATACATTTCCCTATCGTTTTCTCTCGGAAAATCAAGCAAGGATTGACGTGTTCGAACTTGGATTGGTGCTTGGATTTTTCGCGAGCATTATATTCCCTTTATTCCGTCTGGAGGAAGGAAAAAAACCGAGGCATGACCAAAAACAATTTGTGGAGCTAGATGAAAATTTATCACTCGCAGAAATTGAAAAAGTAATCTCAAAAAAATTCCCAGACACAGACTTATCGTACATCGGAATATCTTCTGGATTTCCGGATAAACAAGATGTGTTACGGTTTTTACCGTATGACTTTTCGCAGTTTATAGAACATGATGATAACTTTGCAACAAAAATATATTATCCATGTTCGCTTGGTATAGCAACAGAGATTGCGAAAATAAAAGACCCGGAAATGAAAAAGACAAAAATCTATTTTTTCAACGGAGAACCTTGCCTTTCCATTAAAAAGTAAATGAAACTCCACGGGCTTACGCCCGTGGTTTCTTTTTGAATACAAGCTTCGCTTGCCCACAATCTTCTCGTTCTTGCATTTTGATATAGCGTGCAATGATTGCTTCATTGATTCC
>JAKANR010000026.1 GCA_021823645.1 bacterium | reverse complement strand
CTTGGAGTGGTGGAGGGAGAAAAGACAAAAACATATCTTCGCGGAGAAATCACCCAAGGGGTGCACGTGAATTTTAAAAACGTGGTTTCCTCAACGCGCGTGAAAATTCCATTTGGTATCGCACAAGTGGGAAAGGCGTTTCGGAACGAAATTACCCCGGGAGAGTTTACGTTCCGCTCGCGCGAATTCGAACAGATGGAATTGCAGTTTTACACGAAACCCGAAGAAAAAGAATCGATGCAGTGGTTCGAGTATTGGAAAGAGGAACGGAGGAAGTGGTATCTCTCGCTTGGAATGAGGGAGGAAAATCTCCGATTTTTCGAACATCCGAAAGATAAACTCGCACACTACGCGCGTGCGGCGTTTGATGTGGAATACAACACAAATTGGATGGACTCCGACGCTACGGTCGGAGCGGACTCCGAGGCAAAGCTCGGGGCAGGCTCCGAGGCAAAGCTCGGGGCAGGTTGGAAAGAAATGGAAGGAATCCATCATCGTGGCGATTGGGATGTAAAACAGCATCAAACTTTTTCAAAACAAGATTTGACCTATTTCGACGAGGAAAAGAAAGAACGATATCTCCCATGGATTGTGGAGACATCGGGCGGTGTCGATCGCGCAACACTTTTCTTTTTGATGGATGCATATCGAGAGGAAAAAATCTCAAATCTCAAATCTCAAATCTCAAATAAATCAGAAACACCAAATGAGGAAAATTCAGAAACGCGGATAGTTTTAAAATTACATCCGAAGCTTGCGCCATATAAAGCGGCGGTATTTCCGCTTCTCGCGAATAAACCCGAATTGGTGGAACTCGCAAAATCGATTCATGGAGATTTGAAAAAAGAATTTTCCGTAATCTGGGATGAACGGGGAAATATCGGAAAACGTTATCGCGCGCAGGATGAAGCGGGAACGCCGTTTTGTATCACGGTGGATTTCGACAGTTTGGAAAATAAAGACGTGACGGTGCGCGATCGGGATACGATGGAGCAGGTAAGAATTCCCATTGACGCACTTCAGGACTTTTTGGAAAGCAAGTTGAGGTAGACGCTGATTAGTACGCCTGCCTGCCGGTAGACAGGGATTAAGCTGATTTATGCTGATAAAATAAAACCCAATTTTGGTAATTGGGTTTTTTGTTTATATTTTCCTATCGACACTGAAAATATGAAGAATTTCTTTTTTTGGCTTATTAAATTTCTTATCACGATATTCCTGTTGTAGTTTAATAAGATCTTCTATCGTTTGTTCCCGTATTCGGTCCTCGATGCGTTGGATTCCGTGATAAGCAATAAAAACCGCAATAAAAAGAAAAAAAAGAGAGGACAACAGCGATATTTTCCTGTTTTGCGGAGTTTGGAAAAAAAGCGCGAAGGTCACGAAAGCAAAAAGAATGAAAACCGAAAAAAGAGAGAGGAAAAGCGCCCATTCGATCCAGCTCATAATATGTCTCCAGTGGTATGTTTAAAAACTAACCACACTATATCGCAGACCGCCCCATTGTCAAAGGTCGCCGGTTTGCGCTTATGGGAAACGTACATTATTCTATATGTATATTCATTTTTTATGACTACACCAATACGCGGAGTACTTCCCAATAAACTTCGATATATTATCGTTCCGCAAAAGGATTCGCTTACCGCAACCGTGGCGGTGTTGGTTACCGCTGGGTCAAAGTATGAGACGAAGGATATAAACGGACTTTCACATTTTTTGGAACATATGTGTTTTAAGGGCACAAAGAAACGCCCGCGCCCGATTGATATTGCAAGTGAACTTGATGGCATGGGCGCGCGATATAACGCGTTTACCGGTCATGAATACACAAGTTATTATGCAAAAGTGCGGAGCACGCTTTTTCTGGAGGCGCTTGATGTGGTATCTGATTTATATCTGCACCCGACGTTCAATAAGGAAGATATTGAAATAGAACGGGGTGTGATTATTGAAGAAATAAATATGTATGAAGATAATTATCCGCGAAAGGTTGAGGAATTATTTTTTGAACTCGTCTATGGAGACCAGCCCGCGGGGTGGAGTATTGCGGGGACAAAAGAAAATGTAAGACGACTTTCCCGTGAAGATTTTATTTCATATCGCGAAAAAAATTATCTTCCGGAATCCACGATAGTGGTAATTGCGGGAAATGTGAACGTAAAAAGAGCGGAAAAAGAATTAAAAAAACACTTTTCTTTACTTGAGGGGGGACAAAAAATGGAAAAAAAGAAGGTTTTGGAATTACAAAAAAAATCAGCAGAGCGTGTGTATGTGAAAGAGTTTAAACAAGCCCATTTTATGTTGGGGGTGCGCGCGTTTGGTGCAAAAGACGAGCGGAGATTTGCGCTCGAGGTGCTCTCGGAAGTGTTGGGGGGCGGTATGAGTTCGCGACTCTTTAAAAAAGTAAGAGATGAACTTGGCGCAGCATATTATATATATTCGAATACCGATCTTTTTTCCGATCATGGACTTTTTACGGTTTCGGCGGGAGTTGATAATAAGAAGGTGGATATTGTGGTAAAAGCAATACTTGCGGAGATGAAACTATTGAAACAGAAACTTGTTTCACGTGCGGAGCTTGAGAAAGCAAAAGAACATCTGATTGGCGGGATTTTTTTGAATGCGGAGACATCGGATTCGCTCGGTTATTTTTATGGGGGGCAAGAAATTATGGGTATGCCACTTTCATCTCCGGATGCGCTCGCGAAGAAAATAAAGTCGGTGACCGCGAAAGAAATACGGGAAGTTGCTCGCACGGTGTTTCAAAATAATCATTTGAATCTCGCACTCATCGGACCATTTAAGAACAGGAGTTTTCTTGATATATTAAAGATATAGACATTATAGACACAAGTCCCGTTAGAAATCGCGACCACGAAAATTTACTCAACTCGATATATATGAACAATAGTCAAAAAATAACCATAAACTATAGACCGTATCGTTTATTCGCGATCTATTTCTAACGGGATGAAAGAAACCACAAAAATTGAAGTGAGTTGGCACACATTATTGAAAATTTTTGTGTTTCTTTTGATTGCACTCACCGCATATCTTGGACGCATGTCGCTTGGGATATTCTTTGTGTCTGTGGTGATTTCACTTGGCATTGATCCCGTTGTTTCTTTTTTTGAACAACATGGAGTAAAGCGCTTGCTTGCGGTTATTATTGTTTTCTTTTCAATTTTTGTGTTAATTGTGGGAGGAATTTATTTTATGATTCCGGTTATATCAATTGAGGCGACTGGGTTTCTCACTCAAATTCACGACATCGTGTATTCAATTTTTGGGGTTGGATTGCCGACTAATCTTCTTGATGCATTCACAGTAGGACGAGATAAGTTATTTGATTTTCTTTCTTCACAAAACATTTCCATGGCGGAGAC
This sequence comes from bacterium, assembly GCA_021823645.1. GTDB lineage: Bacteria > Patescibacteriota > Minisyncoccia > UBA6257 > GWB1-50-10 > JAKANR01. The sequence goes on along the minus strand of JAKANR010000026.1, from coordinate 7,915 downwards.
GTTGAAAAACTTCTTCACGACCGCGGTGAGTGTTATTGCGACAATCATCATTTCTTTTTATCTCTCAATAGAAAAAGAGGGGCCCGAACGTCTCCTTCGGGTGATTTTGCCGGACGTGTATGAGGGACCGGTACTTCGTGTGTTCCACCGTTTTTCGGTAAAAATACGAAAATGGTTTTCCGCACAACTCACGCTCAGTTTTATTATGGGAATCATTGTGAGTGTGGGAATGTGGCTCATGGGAGTGAAATATGCGATTATATTGGGTATTCTCGCGGCAATATTTGAACTCGTTCCCGCCATTGGTCCGATTCTTGTCGGATTCATTGCGTTTGTTGTTGCGGTTTCAGATTCGTTTTCGCTCGGAATATATGCGGTGGTATTTTTCTTCATTGTGCATCAGCTCGAAAATCATATATTTATTCCGATTGTTATCGGAAAATCCATGAAAATACATCCGGTGGTGGTAATTATGGCGCTTTTTGCCGGAGGAGAAATTGCGGGGTTTATTGGTATTGTGCTTTCGGTTCCCATCGCGGTGATTGCACAGGAAATTTTCAATTATTTGGCTGAACAAAAAGATCAGCGTCCGTATTTGAGAATATAAATCATAGGACATAATAATGAAAAGAAGTTATATCACAACAACCATTCCGTATGTAAATGCGGCGCCCCATATCGGACACGCGCTTGAGTTTGTGCAGGCGGATGTCATTGCGCGTTTTCGCAGGATGCAAGGTGATGAAACATATTTTCTTTCGGGAAGCGACGAGAATGCGATAAAAAACGTTCAGGCAGCGGAAAAGGAAGGAATTCCGACGGAACAGCTCGTATTGAAAAATGCGGAGGCGTTTAAAAAACTCCTGAAACAACTTAATATATCGATCGATCAGTTTATACGCACGAGCGAGGAACGGCATAAGATTGGTGCACAGGCATTGTGGAGCGCCACAAAAAAAGAAGATTTATACAAGAAGAAATATCAGGGGCTCTATTGCCAAGGGTGTGAGACGTTTTACAACAAAGATGAACTGAATGAAGCGGGAGAGTGTTTTGAACATCCGGGAAAAAAACTTGAATTGATTGAAGAAGAAAATTATTTTTTCAAACTTTCGAATTATGAACGGTGGCTTACCGAAACAATCGAAAAAGATGTGTTGAAAATAGTTCCGCAATCGAAAAAAAATGAAGTGTTGGGATTCATAAAACACGGACTTGAGGATTTTTCTGTTTCTCGCCCCGTCGAGCGCACAAAACATTGGGGAGTGCCGGTTCCCGGCGAACCGGAGCAGACGATGTATGTGTGGTACGACGCGCTCGCGAATTATATCACCGCGCTCGGATATCCGGATACGAATGCCGAATTGTTCAAGAAGTTTTGGCTTGAAGACGATAAAAAAATACACGTGCTGGGGAAAGGGGTGAGTCGTTTTCATGCGGTCTATTGGCTTGCAATGTTGAAGAGTGCGGGACTTCCGATTCCGAACGAGGAATTTATTCATGGATATATCACTGTTGAGGGGCAGAAAATCAGCAAGACGGTTGGAAATGTAGTGGATCCATTTGACGTCATTAGTCGATTTGGCGTCGATCCGGTCAGATATTATCTCCTTCGTGAAATTCCTGCGTATGAGGACGGCGATTTCAGTGAAGAAAAATTCAAAAGCAGATATAACGGCGACTTGGCGAACGGATTGGGAAACCTAGTGAGCCGCGTCGTGAAAATGGCGCGAAATTACGGCGTGCCGTTTGATCCGGGGAGCGTCGAAACACACGGAAAAGAAATATACAAAGAGGCGATGGAGAAGTATGAATTCAAAAAAGCGCTTGATGTTATTTGGGAGCGAATTCAGATATCCGATAAATTCGTTCAGGAAACCGAACCGTTCAAAACGATAAAAACTGATCCCGAGAAAGCGAAACACGACGTGAAAGAACTTTTGAAAAATGTGTGGGAAATCGGGGTGCTTCTCAAACCGCTTCTTCCGGAAACAAGTCAGAAGATTTTAGATGTAGTTGAAAATCCTTCAGTTGAGATCCCCGTACTTTTTCCGAGGTTGATTTAATTTTGATACAATAATAAAAAATTCGCTCCGACGTAATGCCGGAGCGTTTTTTTATCATTTGATTTTCGAAATTATTGGGATAACTTCGAGTAGTGATGAGATTTGATGATCGGGATGCGCTTTTTTTATCATTTCCGCGGTGTTATACGAGCCTTCGTGAATAAAGCCGAATGTTTCGAGTCCGATTTCTTTCGCTCCTGAAATACCATCGAAGCTGTCGTCGATATAAAACATTTTTTCCGGCGGAATTTCGTAGATGTCGGTGATTTCCCGAAACTTCTGTTCTTTGTTTTTTACCCCGTCGTGGACAAAATCGAAATATTTCCGAATGCCGAATTGTTTCAGGCGCCCGTCGAGATAATTTGTGGCTTCTCCGCTCACAATTCCGATTTTCAAATCGAATCTTCGGAACGAATCGAGGAGTTCTTGCGCTCCATCGGAAAGGTCGGCGCTTTTGTTGTTCTCCTCGAAGAATTTTTTACGGAGGGAATTCAAAAGTTCCGATTCCGCATCGACGGGTATTCCGTATTTTCTGTAGAATTTCAGGAAATCCGTGCCTATTTCACTTCGGTATGTTTCGAGTGAGGGAGGGGTGAGTTTAAAACTTTTGAAGATGTTGCGCACCGATTCGTAGACAAGAGGCAGGTCATTCAGCAGTGTGCCGTTCCAATCGCAGATGGCGACTTCCCAAGCAATCCTTTTCATTATTGTCAGTCTCCTTTTTCGTGTTAATAAACTGGATTCATGTTAAAATAGGCTCGATAGAAAAGCAATGACTATGGAGAAATTTCGATATTTTGACGCTCACACTCACGCACACTTCCCCGTCTATGGAGACGAGGGGGAGACGATTATCCGACGCGCGGAGGACGTGGGGGTGGGATTGATTACGGTGGGGACGTCCAAAAGTACATCGGCCGATGCGGTTTTGTTTGCCGAAAAACACAAACATGTGTGGGCGGCGATTGGGCTCTATCCGGGTCACACGGTTCCGTCATCTCGCGATGAAGATGAATATGGAATATCCGAAAAAAACGACATAATACCCGCGGAATCGTTTGACTTCGATTTTTTCAAAAAACTCGCCGAGAGTAAAAAAGTTGTTGCGGTCGGCGAATGCGGACTTGATTTGCTTTATGCAGACACGGAAGAAAAAATGGAGATACAAAAAAAAGAATTTGTAAAACAAATTAAATTTGCGGAGGAAATCGGGAAACCACTCATGATTCATTGCAGAGATTTATATAAAGAACTGGTTGAGATACTTGTGGCGAATAGCCGATTGCCGATTGCTCATCCGCCGGTTATTCATTCGTTTCGCGGAACAACGGAAGAAGCGAACATGTTTCTCAAGCTCGGATGTTATTTTACGTTTGGCGGAGTTATCACGTTTCCCCCGAAGAAAAACGGAATTCTCTATGCCGATGTGATTAAAGAAATTCCGATTGACCGTCTTCTTTCCGAAACCGATGCGCCGTGGGTTGCGCCCGTGCCGTATCGCGGAAAACGAAACGAACCCGCGTATGTGGTGGAGGTGGTTAAAAAACTTGCGGAGATAAAAAACATTTTGGAGGAAACGATGCGTGAACGGATTTTGGAGAACACGCACCGCGCATTCAGGATAAAATTTTAATTGATATAAAAATAAATGACCCCTCGCGAAAGGGGTCAATTTTGTTTATTCGCACAGAGGCGAACAATATTTTTTTTGCAGGTGTTACCCTGCGATCCGGAGAAATATTCTCCGTCGTGGTGGCATTGTTTCAAGTAGTGCCCGTCATTTTTGATACGCGCGACTTTATCTGAAAAAGACTTTGCTTTTAAAAACAGACACGAAGCAATATGCCAACCGTCAAAATGTAAAAGAGCCGAACCAACCGAATTGAAATAATATCGCATTGGAGTTTTTATTTCAAGTAGGCAAAAAGGAAAAACCCCGAATGGGAGGGGTTTTTATATTTGTGGCGGGGCCGTAAAATTGGTTTCACCTTGCGGAGAAGGTATGCTTTTTATATTAGCCGACCGCCAAAAAGATCTGAATTCATTATACACCTTTTGCCCCGGCGCGGGAAATTCATTGAGATAATGCATATTTTGAATTACTATAAAACAATATGAAGAAGTACGATTTTGTTAAAATAGAAAAACATTGGCAAAAAGAGTGGGAGAAAGACGGTACGTATGTTGCCAATGATAAAAGTAAAAAAGAGAAAAAATATATTCTCATAGAATTTCCATATCCGTCGGGAGAAGGGCTCCACATGGGACATCTCCGTCCGTATGTTGCGGGCGATGTATACAGCAGATTTTTGAGAATGAAAGGGTATGAGGTGATGTATCCGATCGGGTGGGATGCGTTCGGATTGCCCGCCGAAAATTTCGCGATCAAAAAGGGAATACATCCGTCGATTTCGACGGCAAAGAATATTGCGAATGCGAAAGCGCAGTTAAAGAGTTGGGGAATGGGATTCGATTGGTCGCGGGAGGTGAATACCACCGATCCGAATTATTACAAGTGGACACAGTGGCTTTTTTTGAAATTTTTTAAGGCGGGATTGGCGTACGAATCAAAGGGGTTGATTAATTGGTGTCCGAAAGACAAAACGGGACTTGCAAACGAAGAGGTGGTGAATGGATGTTGTGAGCGGTGCGGAACGACCGTGGAGAAAAAAGAATTACGACAGTGGTACTTAAAAATCACCGCGTATGCGGAAAAATTACTGGAAGGGTTAAAAACACTCGAATGGGAAAATAAAATAAAAATACAGCAGGAAAATTGGATCGGTCGCTCGGAGGGGGCATTGATAAAATTCCAAATTACAAATGACAAATCTCAAACAAATTCGAAATTCACAAACCAAAATTCTGAATTATTTATTGAGGTGTTTACGACGCGTCCCGATACCTTGTTTGGTGCCACATATCTCGTCATTTCTCCCGAACATGACGCAATTTCCAATTTCCAATTTCTAATTTCCAATAAAGAGGAAGTCGCAAAATATGTCGCCACGACAAAAAATAAATCGGAAGAAGAGCAAATAGAAAACAAAGAAAAGACAGGGGTTGAATTGAAAGGAATAAAGGCGATAAATCCGGCGAATAACGAAGAAATTCCGATATTTTCCGCCGATTATGTGCTTTCGGGGTACGGCACGGGTGCGATTATGGCGGTGCCCGCGCACGATGAACGGGATTGGGATTTTGCTAACTCTGTAGTTTCCATAGAGACAAGGGAATCATCTGCAAAATATATTCGTCATGTTATAGAACCGAAATCTTATAAAGATCTAATATCATATCACCCCTATTTTTATAAAATAGAAAGTGGTGAAAAATATGAGGATGTTCAAGATAGAGAAGCAAAAAACGATTTTGAACTGTTAAAACATGATAAATTTTGTTACCCGGGTGAGGGGATGCTCGTAAATTCAAAGCAATTTAATGGATTGTCGGTAGAAGAAGCAAAAGAAAAAATAACTGAGTTTGTGAAAGGAAAAAAACAAATTCAGTATCGTCTTCGTGATTGGGTATTTTCTCGGCAACGATATTGGGGAGAACCGATTCCTCTCATTCATTGTAAAAAATGCGGAATTGTTCCCGTTCCGGAAGAAGAACTTCCCGTGACACTTCCCGACGTGAAAAAATATGAACCAACGGGAACGGGCGAATCACCGCTCGCGACAATTGAATCATGGGTAAACACAAAATGTCCGAAATGCGGGGGTCAGGGAAAACGCGAAACGAATACAATGCCCCAGTGGGCGGGGAGTTCGTGGTATTATCTCCGTTACACCGATCCGAAAAACGAAAAAGAATTTGCGGGAAAAGAGTTGTTGAAACAGTGGCTTCCGGTTGATGTATATTTCGGAGGAATGGAGCATACGACACTTCATCTGCTTTACTCGCGTTTTTGGCACGAGTTTTTATATGACGAGAAATTGGTGCCGACACCGGAGCCGTATAAACGGAGAATTCCGCACGGTATCATTTTGGGCTCGGACGGAGAGAAAATGTCGAAAAGCCGAGGGAATGTGGCGAACCCCGATGCGATTGTGAATGAGTTTGGCGCTGATGCGCTCCGTATGTATGAACTTTTCTTGGGTCCGCACGAGGCGACTGTGAGTTGGAACGAACGCGGAATTTTGGGGGTGAGCCGATTTCTCGATCGAATATATGGGTTTATTCTCTCGACGGAAAATGAAGGAACCGAAGACAATGAAATAAAGCACGTTGTGCACGGAACGATAAAGAAAATCGGTGAAGATATTGAAGAATTCAAATTCAATACGGCGGTATCCGCGCTTATGATTTTTTTGAACGAAATAGAAGCAAAAAAAGTGAATAAGGAGACAAAAAACATATTCATAAAACTTCTCGCTCCGCTTGTTCCGCACCTTGCGGAAGAACTTTGGCACGAATCGGGAAATAAAACTTCGATTCATGCGGAAGCGTGGCCAACGTTCGATATGGCGCTTGTCGAGAAAAATTCATTTATGCTTGTCGTGCAGGTGAATGGCAAGGTGCGCGATCAAATTGAGGTTCAAAAAAACATCACGAAGGAAGAGGCGGAAAAAATCGCTTTCGCGAGTGAGAAAGTGAAACAGCACACGGCGGGGAAAACCCCGAAGAATATCATTTATGTTCCCGGGAGAATTTTGAACATCGTCGTTTGATATGATTAATAGATAAGATGAAATACATCATTTATGTCATTGTTCTCCTTGTGGTCGTGGTCGGCGGATATCTCGCCTTCACGAATACAAAGAGCGACCTTCAATTATCGAAATTGTTTCCGATGATTGGAAATTCGAGTTCAACGGGCGGATTTAAATTGAATCTTGGGTTTTCGAATCCCGCGCATGAAGAAGGGCAGAGGGCGCTTGAAGAAGCTCGGCGGAATGAGCAAATTCCCACGCCCCGCGAACCGGAAAAGCCGGTTATTGTGCCTCCGGTGGGATTTTCTCTCGCGCAACTTTCCCCGCATTACGATAAAATAAGACTCGAAAACGTGACGCGTCCGTATGATTACTCGTATTCGCAGGCCCAATTTACCGTTCGCGCCGACTATTCGGTTGAGAATGGAATCGATGTGACAGGATGGAAAATAAAGGGGAATAGGGGGGCGGAGGTTTTTATTCCGCAGGCAATTGTGGACTATGCCGTTCAGGGTTTTTTGCAGAATTCGGATATTTCTCTCAAAAAAGGAGATTATCTCGTTACATACAGCGGGAAGAGCGCAACAAGTCAGAATTTTCGAATCAATAAGTGTATGGGATATTTGAATAACACATACACATTTTCGCCGTCACTGCCGAATAATTGTCCGTCATTCGATCGCAACGCGATTCTTAATTTTTCAGGGCGATGCCAGTCGTTTATTTATTCAATCGGAACATGTCGCGAGCCGTCATCAAATCAAAAAAATCAATTTACCGCTCCGGAGGATGGTTCGTGTAGCGCATTTTTGAATTCATTGAATTATGGAGGATGTTATTCCGCGCACCGGTATGATGGCGATTTTTTCTCGAACGAATGGCGCGCGTGGGTGGATCAGCAATTTCCGTTCGACAGGGAACACGATCGGATTCTTCTCTATGACCGGCAAGGATTGTTGGTGGATGAATATACATATTAAAAACTCCCATGTGGGAGTTTTTAAATATTCAAGTATTAATTACTAAAGAAAGAGAAAGACAGATAATTACTAAATTGCCGATTACTAAAATCCTCCCGCCGTCGGGGGGAGTTTTGTTTTTCAGCATCTTTGTCGGTTTTTTCGAGAATACATTGGATAAAATTACATTCCACAATAAGCATGACTGTTATGCTATAGCATAACAGTCATGCTT